>JALGVI010000012.1 GCA_029838215.1 Candidatus Helarchaeota archaeon
TTTACTTCATCTCTTATTTTTTCTGCCAATTCATATCGTTTTTTGTTATTCATCCGCTTGATGGGACCAATCGGCTTCCCGAATACGACCCGAAGTTTAACAGGTGGAAACGGTGTTTCGGTTCCGCTAATGCCAACCGGCACGATATAAGTTGGTTCGCCTTCTTTCGCTAACTTTACGACACCAGCATATGTTTTCAACAGGACATCAGGTCGTTTTGTATCGGGAAACATTGCGACATACTTTCCTGCCTTTAAAGTCTCTTTGATCTTGAGCATTGCATCGAAATCTTCACGTGCAGCGGTTTGTCTTAAGAAACCCAACGCGTCAAAAAGCGTTGCCGCCACGGGTGTTTGGTAAGTCTTCGTGTCCACGACGACGTGGACTTGTTTTTCTTGGAAGATTGCATTGATCAAGATGAAGTCCAATTTGGAAGTGCTTTGCGTGGTAAAGATCACGCCACACCCATCATTTGGGATGTTTTCAAGTCCTCGGACTTTGAAATCATATAGGTTATCGAGAATTAATTCGAATGCATCCTTTGCCGTATTGTAGAATAACTTGTCAATTTGTTGTGTTAGTCCAAGTTTTGCCCCTCTTTTTCGAATTCGTGCAATGAAAGAATCCACGGGACTTAATTTGTAATATTTCTTCGGGCCTTTCCGTTCTTTCTTCACGCCCGTTATTCCCATTTGATCCGTTATTTTTGACACGAGCTTTTCAACTCGTGATTTTGTCTCAACTTCCTGAAGGTCCTTTCGTGGAAGTCCTAGGGGTTTACTAATAAGCTGTTTCACGCGATCAAGGGGCGAAAAGGCCTGATCAATGGTTGTATCTTGGCTTGGATACTTGACTTTTCCGTCGTGAAGATCTTTAATGACTTGCATTAATTTTCGGGTTTCTTCCTTTAATGTTTCATAAGGTAGGGTCTTACCATAATATTGATCATAGTAAATCGGTGGTCCTATGTTAAGTTCAATGGGATATCCCTTGGGCGGGAATAGTAACTTCCAAATACCTTTTTTCATGGCGTGGTAGGAGCCTTTTATTGACATCGGAATGATGGGCGTTTCCGTTTCAATCGCCATTCGAATGGCACCAGTCTTACCCGTGTCGATGTCAATTTCCTTGTATGTGGTTTGTTGGGGATAAACGACAACATAACGCCCCCGTTTTACGAGTTCCTTGCCAATTTCAAATGCTTGCTTATCGCTTTCGCCACGACCCACAGGGAATCCCGAAGCAGATAACGTCCAGCTTGACAATAGCGGTATTTCCGCCAGTTCTCTTTTCATCATGAACCAGATTTTGTCGTCAAGTGGACGATTCTCAGTCTTATACAAATAACCATAATAATTGAGTCGATCTGGTGGCACGAGCTTCATGCCTTGAACCAAGATGTCGATAAATGATTCGTGATTTGAACAGAGGATGGCTGGTCGCGTGTTCAGAATGAATTCCTTTCCGGTAATTTTAATATCGAAAAACGGAGGACCTGTAACGAGATCGCATCCAAACCGGATGACAGCATTTGCAAAAGAATCAAAATATTCACCAACCGTTGGAACCTTTGAAATGGACTTGACCAATTTTCGATAATTTGAATCGATTGGATTTTTTGGCTTTTTCTTTAGTGCTTCAAACTTGTCAACGACCATTTCATTAATGGTTTGTTCCGATAGCGGTTTTTGCTTTTTCATTCGTTCTCTTTCTCGATAATTTCGACCGTATTCTTTTAATTCTTCGATTTTATTCATTAAATTATCCGTTAATTCCCGCAGGATATCATATGTTATTTCCTTATCATAATATTCATTATAATGAATGGGATCACCGATCTTGCAATACCAAATTCCTTTTTTCTGAGGGATGAATCCTCCCTTTGTAATGTCATGTAATCCATTATGTCCAACAGGGACTATTGGAATTTTATTTTGGATGGCAAGCCTGATTACACCCGTCTTGGCTTTTTGTTGTTTTTCAAGATTCCTGGTTCCCTCGGGATAAATGATTATGTTATTACCTCTTTTAATGAACTGGCTGGCAATCTCAAAAGATTTTTTATCTCTCAATTCCCGTTCTATTGGAAAAGCGGTCGACATCAGGATGGAGCCAATGATGGGCACGTTAAATAGTTGATATTTAGCAAGAAATATGGGCACGTCTCTTTTGGCAGCCCATTTAGTGAGCTTAAGGCTCTTGAGGATTCCAAATGGAGAAGGCACGTCATGAAGCGGTGTCAGTGCTTCAGCCAAATAAAGATGCTCCGTCTCCGTTTCGTGGTTACAGGCAAAGATCACGGGCGTATCGTAAGTAGTTATTTTTTCCTTCCCATCAACAATACCCTTAATTTGCGTGTTGAAAAGCTTGATGATGGACTCTAAAATTAATAAACTTCCAAAATCAGCAACGAGATCTAAGAATGGAAACCGCTGGATTGCCTTGCGCCGGGACCAACGAATGAATTTATCAATGGGATTTAGACTGGTCCCTTCAATCTCCTCCATTCTATTCAAAATGATTTCTGAATTATGCATTCCACCGTCTTGAAACTCGGGAATTTTACCAAAAAAATCTTGGACTGCAGTCATCTTGACATCCTAACCTATCTATTTTCATGAACTTGAAAAAGCTGGCAAATTTGCACGACACAATTGCAAGCTTGCCATAAATTTGAACTAAAACTTCAAAATTTGCATGATTTTTTTCTAAACCTTGCAAGCTTGCCTATTTTTTACCATCTTTTCATTAATTTTGATAAGAAAACTGAGTTTCCTATATAAATATTCCCGATTGCAAGCTTGCAATTATATGACTAAAAAATAGGTAAAAAAAGAGTTTTTTAAAGGATTTTTTTCATTTTAGCTTCCAAATACCAATTGCGATGATCACGAGTCCCAATGTAATGAACAAAATGCTTTGGATCTCGACATAGATCACGGTTATCACGTTGTAGAAAAGCCATTCGGCGATTCTCATCATGTTCTGCGGTTGCTCGATTCCTCCAAGTAGCATGATGAAATAGCCAATACCCAAAGCAAGAGAAAATGATCTGATGCTACCCGAACTTTTAGCCGCAAGATAGAAGTAAACACACGGTATGATAAATACAAGTAAGAGATTGAAGTAACTGAATGGAGGAGTAACGAACGTCAAGGCAAAATGTGTTGTCAATGCCATGATTATCATAATAGCCGTAAAAGCACAGTAGATGATCGTGAAAGCGTATTTCGTCTTTTGATTCCAGATTTGATTTTCAATTGCAAACATGAGAACGATTAAAGAAATCATCGTGAGTGCCGACCACGTGAACTCTAAACGCACTTCTATCCACGGATTTAATATGGGAATGAAATATTTGAAGATGTAATTCGTGAATAAACGTCCCAGATAGGCAACGAAATTAATAAGAAAAAACAACGCCAAACCAAGTTCGTAAATTGCCTTTGTTTCTTTCCGCTTTTCAAGGTATTTCCTGAGAAAGTATGTCGCAAAGGCGAAGACGAAACATTGATCTATGATCGTTAGGACGATGACGAGAATCGCAATTGGAATGGGAGTTGGAACGATTACTGCCATTTAAGTCACACTGCATCAAAATCTTGAGGATTTAAAAATTGGTCCGCATTTGTTATTAAGATTTCTGTTTGATTTCAGGAAAAACAATTATTGAAACAACTTGGAATCATGAGGAGTCGTATAAAATGGTTTTTGCAATCATTGATGTTAAGTTTGCAGGATTCTCTTTAAAAAAATTAGTTTTCGGCAATGGATTTCAATTATAATTCAAGCAAACACGGTTTTTGTCTTAAATTTTCTTTCCTAGTCGTTTTTTTAACAAAAGACATGATCATTTTCTTATCCAAGTAAAGACATATATAAGATTAATTTATGAAATTGAATCTTAGAGAGATGTAAATAGATGTCTTTAGGTGGTTATTGATGAAGAAAAAATCAGTATTCAATTGCCTGATTGTTTGTTCTCTTTTACTCTTACAAATCAGCATGTTGATTCATTCACCCCTGTTTACGTTCCTTTCCGTTCTAGGGGCTCCTAGATTCGGTGAAACGAACAGTAGTCAGCCAGTTTTTGCCCCCGATGATCCTCAATATGCGATATCTTCTGCTGCGGGCTCACCTCCTATAGTCTCGACAGATCCCGCAATTTATTTTGGGAACGGGCTAACATCCGCTTCATTTACCTATAATTTTACTTCGAACACGAAAATGTTTAGTAGTACCTCTTTGGATTATTATCATCCCACAGAAGGATACAACATTAGTTCATTTGGGTTTGATTTTATCGGTCTCAAAACGGATTATACAATAAATACCGAAACCGATTTCATTGATGATAATTTATTTCAGCTGGATCGAGATAAATTGAGTTATGCAATGTCATTTCGAACCGAGAATTTCAGCGGCCTTCTTTCCGGTTTTGAACTTAGGCTAAATCCCACGGTACAAGGTTCAATTTTTGCAGAAGTTTGGACCAGTACATGGAATTCGCTTCTGCAAAGACCCGAGCCAAATGCTGTCATTGGTGCATTCATCGGAAATACTCAAGGAGCAGGATGGGATTGGATAGCGTTTGATGGAAATTTAGTATTCCTAAACGTGAGCGAGACTTATGATCAAACCTACTTTATTTGTCCATATTCAAAATTATCCATTTTGAAGCCATATTGGGCATATTGTAATGATACGGTAGTCTATGACCAAGTTGATGAGGGTTTTGCGCTCGAAACAGGAAATGGTGGCGTGAGTTGGAATAATGCCACGAATGGTGATACAATCGATTTTTCAGTACAAAATATTGTATTTTCGGAAGCATATCCAACCCCAAGCCAAGTTGACTTACGCGTGAATGGAACTGCTGTTCAAAACGGCGATGTAGATCGATTTACCCAGAAATCTAATGGAACATGGCAAGGAACGAACATAGGTGGGAATTCCGAGTATATTTATTTCAATTTCACGACAAATTTCACTCAACCGATATCTTTTGATCTCATGTATAATGGTTCTGCCGTGAATGATTCACGGGTTGAAACGCTTTGTCGAGTTGAAGCGAATGTATATCACGTTGATTGGAATGTGACATTTGACATGGAAATGCCTGCTTCAAGTTTTTGGCAGCTAAACCGTGATCAACTGATGAACATCACCATTCCATCGAATTGGACTATTGAAGAGGTATACAATTATTCGAATCCCATCGTTTATTCCACGGATACGCAAGGATCTAGCACGTTCGTTTATATCAATGATAGAACGGGTTCAATTGTAATTGAGTGTAATGGAACCAATTTTGTGAGAAACATATTCCATTATAATTGGACGGATAGCACTCAATATGAAAATTACCTGATGAATGATACACTGAAAGTAAATGCTTCAGTAAACGTGGAATCGGCAATAAAAGCGAATCTGACGGTATTCGATCCGACAAATAATTCTGTCTATACAAATACGACGCAAATTCAAAACGAAGTGGCCAGCTTCTTCCCTTTTCAATTGATCAACGTTTCGCAAAGAAATGGAACGCATTTGTTACGCGTGGTTTGGTTTAATGGCACGCAAGTTGGGATGAATCTTACCAGTTGTTATGTATATAACGATCCAACAATGCTCACGCTCGTGAATCAAAATCCTTCCACGCCCGTTGAACAGGGTCAATTCGTGGATATTCAACTGTATTATAATGACACGCATACAGGAGAAGGAATTGGAAGTGCAACGATAAGCAGTAACTGGACTTACTCTTTTTTAAATACTGTCGATCATCATAATGGTACCTATGATTTGTCGTTAAATACAGCGTTTGCTCCTGCCGGCAATCACTCGATCAATTTCACGGCTGTTAAACCGGGATATGAACAATCCATCGTCTTTACATGGATAAATATAACGGAAACATTTGAGAAAACGAATCTTACCATTGAATTTATCTCATCCCCCATCTACGTGAATGATACTTTCATAGACAATAAATATGCGATTATCAAGTATGTCAACGCCAGTGATGGCGAGGGAATTCCAGGTGCCCATATTCGAACAACGCCCTCATGGAGTGAATCTTATTTTGATGCGATTGATCTTTCGATTGAGAACGAAAGCGCCAGAGGCTTGTATAAAGTTCCTCTTCAGACTATTGGAACTCATGCTGAAATTTCATATGGAATCCGTTTTTATGCAAGTAAAATCGAAGACGGCTTTGGTCCTTCGGATAATTACACGCATATTCTCGTCCATGCTATTCCAACCGAAATAATAACAAGTGGATATGATAACCTTACAATATTCGAAGGTGAAAGCACGGGTATTTCTGCATATGTCGTGGATGCTGTTCACACGGGGAATCCTCCTGTTCTTAATGCAGAGGTGAATTGGACGGTAAATCATTCTGGACAATCTGGAGAAATGGATCTAAACATTGTCATTTATGAAGGACTGATCGATGCCCCTGCAGAAAATATTCCGCCGGGAACTTACAACGTGACGATCAGGTCATCTGCTGAAGATTTTGAATCTGGACAAAAAAACATAACTCTAAACGTCTTGCCAAAATGGGAAACCTACCTGAATATCCAAACGATAAATGACTCGGAAATTCAAGCAGGACGAAGCATGACGATTGCGGTGAATATTACATTCAGTAATGCCTCGCTAGATCGCTCAAATAGGGTTATCCTTTTTAACTTGACGGACCCACAGAATAATAGTTATGTTGAAACACGAGTAACAAACCAATCGGGAATTGCTCTCTTCGAAATCAACCCGATTCCAAACATTACGTGGATTGACGTGAATGTTTCATATGATGGCACCGAACAAATTGCAGCAAACTATTCCGCAGAACGAATAACGATATTATCTCCTTTTAGAACGAAGATTCTTATCAATGATACTATTCTTGACGATGAATTGATCTCGGGTGAAATTGTTGAACTAAATGTCACGATTTATTATAACTCAACAGAAGGTTGGCAACCCCTTTCCAATGAGAACTTGAAAGTAGAATTAGATTATGGATTTGGGCAAGATGAATCATACATTTTAACCACGGATCAGAATGGACAAATATCGGGTGAGATCGACCCACCAGAATTCGCAGGAACCCTTCAAGTCCGTGTAATATTTAGCGGAAACGACACCTTTGAATATTGTCAAAACTTCTCAAAGACTTTCACGATATCAAAGCGAAACGTTACCGTTCAATTAACCAGTACCCTTCCCGCACAAATATTTGTTGGCATGTCAATAACATTACAGGTTCGGATTCTTTATAATGAAACCGAAAATCCTGTCGTAAATAAATCCGTAACATTCATCTTTCAATTTGTCGGCGTGCTGGAAATTGAACAAAAAGCCCAGACAGACGTGAATGGTATTGCTACCACCACATTCCAAATCCCTGATTCTGCAAGCCTTGCAGATTTCATGGTAATCGTGATACGATTTGAAGGGGATGAAAGCGTTGCCTTTCTTGAAACGGAAGCCGTGGGGCAAGTTGGTGTCATGACAGTTTCAAAATTGATATTCCAGAATCTTTGGTGGATAATCATACTCGGTGCTGCAATTTCAAGTATAGCCGTGGGTTATAATTACGGTATTAGGCGTCCTAGAATTCGGCGAAGAATCAAGGCAATGAAGAAAAGAGCACGAAGATTACAAGATGCGTTAAATCTTGCTCATTTGATGGTGATACATAAAGAATCCAGTGCCGTTGTATATTCTGAAAGTTTTGGAGAAGAAATTCAGGCAGATCTCATTGGAGGCTTCATGACAGCCATTTCGGCATTCCAACAAGAAATCAAGGTAAAAAAGAAATCCAGTGGCATTCAAGATGAAAGAGGTTTCGAGCTCAGTTATCAGAATTTCAAGATCTTGTTGATGGATCGGGAATGGAGTCGCGTGTCCTTTATCCTGTACGAAAGTCCGAGTCCAGAATTCCGGGAAAAAGCACGCGCTTTTCTCGAGGATTTCGATAGAGAATTCGCTCCCATAATGAAGGAATTTGATGGATCGATGTCGCCATTTAAAACAATTAATCAAAAAACATCAAAATACTTGGATACGGATCTTGCAAAACCCTTTAATCTTGCCAGTTTATCCATTAGGCAAAGAAGAAAATTAAACGACATGCAACAGGGAATCATTCACATATCATCACGGCAATTGGAGAAAAAAGGTCTGATCAGATTAGCAATGGTCATGGAAACATTGAAAACTGCTCGAAACGAACCAGACTACGTGCTATATTGTGCCTTGGACGATTTAATTCAAGAAAAAATTCTATTTCCATTAACAGAGGAAGATGCCAGACAAGTGGACATGCAATCTTTGATAGAAACTGCCGAAAAAGGAGATCTCACGCAAGAAACTCCCGGACAACCCAGTTCGTCCCAAGCTACTACAGTAAAAACACCTGTTGAAGAAATGGAGCTTGGGCTGGAACCCGGTGAAGTCATTGCTTTGGGATTATCCGAAGAAGAAGAAGAGCGAGTACATGATGAATTTAAATCAATGAGTTCAACCAATAAGAGACTCGTTCTAAACATGTATAATGGCACGCCAAAAGATCAGAAAAAGAAATTTCTGCGGGAATTCCTTAAAGAACGCAAGAAGTTGCGGAAAAATCTATTGAAACTACAAAAGGAAGCGGAAAAACTCCGAAAAAAGGGCAAAAAACTAGAAGAGTTCCAGAAATTAGAAATGATCAAGGCAATCAATGAAGAACTCGGCGAAGAAGAAATTGCCACTCAAGTCGCAACAGAAATTCAAGAGTTACTTACCACGTTCGATAGCATTAAGGAACACAAACAACTACGATTGAAAACCGCAACGGCAGAAAAACACGCGGAATGGCACGCCTCGAAACGAGACTTTCTACGCGCTGCACTTTTCTATAGAAAGGCGGCACGATTTTCTCTTGAAGTTGGAAATATTGACGAAGCAACACGACTAGCAGAGCTTGCAAGCGAAGCAGAAGCCCGAGACTAACCCATTCTTTCTTTTTTTATTTAAGAAGAACATCAAGAAAATCCTGAATTAATTTCACGGTTTGATCTTCTTTACCTGATTTTAATTTTGCTTGCAAAAAATGCACGTCAATTTCATTGAAATCAAGTCCGATTAACTCAAATTTTTTACTTGCAAGGCATTTATTGATGCTCTTGGCCATTTCAATCAATACGTGTAGTTTCAAGCCAAAAACATCCAAAAAACGTGTTGCCAAGACTGCTTCAAAGGCACTAACGTCGACATCAAAAGAAATGTAAACATAGGGTGTCTTGATTTTTGCCAATAATCCATCGAAATCCGAAATCATGGCTTCTTGATCATCCGATTTGGGAAGAAATGTCACGCCATCACGTTCGTGTTTAAGGTACTCGTTGACAAAATTCTGAACACGCTCATCGCTTATATTTCTCATTTGCTCTACGGGATAATCCGAGACTCCAACTAAAAATAGATTTGAAGGATGCACGATCCGGTTTTGAAGAACGTGCAAGAGGAAAGTTCCGCAATTATAAGAAGCAGGGATTTCTGCCTTTGAGACATCTATGAATTCTTTTTGGTCGGGGAGTAAAGTTTCGACTTGATTTTCCTTTGCATATTGTGCCAATTTAAGACGGATGGTCGAAGGTATGGCATCAAAATGCGCATCAAATACAATGGTGCTGATTTGATCTGAACCGTGATGATCCGAAAGAGCCTTTAAAACACCACCCGTTGGTGAATGGTCAGGCGTGATGAGAAGTGGCATGTCGGGCAAGATTTTTTCTCTTACAAACAGCTCTGTTTTCTCAAAATACTCAAAAGCACCATTAGAATCCAAAAAAATTCTAAAATCTATGGGCGAAACAAGCAATGCATCTTCTGGTCGTGGTTTCGGGGTCAACCACGTTTCTACGGGAACCTTGCCCACGAATTCAATCTCATCCAACCGGATCAATGCTTTAAAAGCATCATAAGGATCGAGATAATCGGGCAATTTTACTTTATTCTTGGCAAGTTTTTCCATGTAAGCATGCTTGATCATCAGGCTCCGCGGTGAATCCGATGCGTCCAAAGCCACTCCAAAAGCCTTAATCTTTTTCAATTTTATCGCTCGACGATTTTCTTAGACCTGAAGACGTGATTATTTCACATACCATGCTTTTTACGGTTTATCCCACTTCGGTCTTACAAATGGTGGATTCACGCATCTTTTTTCCGTTTGGATTGATTCTATGATCTCCAAATCTTCCGCATCCAGAGTAATGTTTAATGCATCATGACAATCTTTAATATGTGACTCGCTCGTTGCTTTTGGAATGGGAACCGCTCCGTGTTCCATTATCCATGCAAGCGATACTTGAAACTCACTAACCCTGTGCTTGCTTGCAACTTGAGATATTTCGGGATAATTCTTGATTTTTCCTCTTGCCAGCGGAGAATAAGCGACCAAATAAATATTTTTTTGGGCTTGATATTCTCGCAGCGTTTTTTGCTTTAATAGGGGATGATGTTCTACTTGGTTTGCTACAATTGGTTTATCACACGTTGCTATTGCTTCATCTAAACGTTTAATATTAAAATTCGATACTCCCACATGCTTGATCTTGCCTTCATCTACCAATTCACTGAAGGCAGCTAAAGTCTTGTTTGCTTTATAAAAAAATGGCATCGGCCAATGAACATATAATAGGTCAACATTATCAAGCCGGAGCTTTTCTAAACTTTGGTACGTACTTTTCTTAACGCTTTTCGGTCTAAGCTTATGAATCCATACTTTTGTCGCAATGATTAGATCCTTACGATCAATTGTTGCTTCGGCTAATGCTGCCCCTACTTGTGATTCGTTTCCATAAGCCTGAGCAGTGTCAATGTGCCTAAATCCAATATCAATGGCTTTTAATACCGATTTCGTGCAGGTTTCGCCCTTTAATTGCCAAGTTCCAAAACCGATTCTTGGAAGTTTTAATTCTGCCATTCAAGTCACTTTTTGTTAAATCTTTTATAATAATCGTATTTTAAAATTGATCATTCAGTTTTAATGCAATTCGCAAGATTTAAAAGTAATTAGAAAAAAAATGAGGTTTTTTAATCGCTTCGGAGCAATTTTATGATGAAAATTGCAAATATAGCGTACACCGGAATCTGGATGAGAACAATCAGAAATAATAGCTCAAAGATATTGAGGGGATATGGTCCCGCTACTTGTCCATCATACCACGGACCAAAAGGATATGCGAATGGCCAAAAGCAAAAACAATGAGACCGGCAATCACGTTTGCAATCCAGAACCCGAAGAAACCTAACAGTGGAATTATTATGAATTTTTTATCCTTCACGTCGGCCATGTCATATGCCTCCAAAAGTGATATTATATCCCCAGAATGGCGTTAGTGCTAAGACGATCGTTAATCCTCCTACCAGAAAAATTGTTCCAATTTCTAACATCAGCAATAAAGGATAAAACGCAACTATCGTCCATTTCTTGCCAATCTTCTCTTCAAGTCCACAAATTTTTGGCCAAAACATAGCAAAACACGAAATCAAGATCCACCAACCGATGAAATTCGAAATCGGTATGCCAAGAATGCATAGCGCTTCACCCGGCGTGTTCAACCAGTACCAGTTACGAAGTCGTGTTTGAAAAGGATCAATCATCAAGTCCATGACCATGGCAAGTAGCCCGCACAGGACCGATTTAATGACCAATCCTTTATTTCCTTCCACGTTGTTAAAGATGTAATCCATAATCTCATAGGAAGAATAGGCAATAACGAACCATGCAACGCAGACAACAATAGGAACTGCCATGAACCAAAGCGTATAGGCATGATAGTTGAACTGATATGTATTTTGTGTTGGTATGAAATATCCTGCAACTATCATGAAATTCTCTTCCAATCCCGTATACACGAAAGACCCCGAAAAGAAAAGTAACATCTTCCAAAGGTCATACTTCTTCGACCCGTGATATATTAGCATTATTGCAATGCCATAGGTCATCGCATCCATGATCCAGACACCAGGGTTCGTGAGGAGCATCGTCACTATGTAAAATGGCTTGATTGGAAGAAAAAAGAATTCAAAAAAGAATGGTTGATAACTCGTCATTCTCGAAGCCCTCAGAAACATGTTTTAGAATTAAAATCAACTTACTTCTCCTTTTTAATCTTTCCTTATTTGTTTAAATTTGCATTATTCATGCATAGAGAGAATTTGATATCTGCATGCGAAATTTGAAAAAAAAGACAAGATAAAAGGAATGCAGGACAGATCTTGGAGCTCGGATGGATGACCGTCTCGTGTTCATGGTTCGGCAGGAGCTTCTCCTTTTTTTATTTTGATCACGGCATAAATGGCACAAATCCAGAAAGGAGTCGGAATGAGATATAGAATGAGAAGTTTCACGATATCAAGCGGAACGGTACTAGAATATGGTGATAAAACCGAGGTTATCTGAAAAATAAAGACGATCAGACCGATGACATAATAAATGACTGCAAATCCCATGATGGAAATAATAGGGAAGTATCTCTTTTCGATTTTCATGATTCACACCTCATATTGGACCGCCAAACGTCCAAAACGTGATATCTACTCCGTTCAAGATTGATAAAGGAATGGTCACTCCGATAATGATGACGACAGTTGCTACAAGCAGACCGAGCAATCCTGCAAAAAAGATCAGCGTTTTTTTCACGGGTTTCCAATCTTTTTCCGTTATTTTAGTCCAATAGATCGAAAATAGGAAGATGAGCAAGAACCATCCATAGAAATTACTTATCGGTATGCCCAGAACCCACACATTTGCATTTCTTGCGGAAAGCCAATACCAAAACGTGTAACGCACGGCAATGGGATCCACCATTAAATCAATATTCATCGCCAGCAATCCTGCCAAAACGGATTTTTTATACAACCCCCACTTGGGAGCCATGGTATCAGCGATGTAAAATGCACCGTAGGCGAGAATGAACCACGAACATCCTGCAACGATCGGGACGGCTAACCACCAGAAAATATTTGTCTGAAAATTGAAATAATAAGTTGGAATGCTCCCGGGAAGGTTTCCCATGATTATCCAAAAGTTTTCTTCTCCACACGTAAACACGAAGGACCCGAAAAAGAATAGGCAGGTATTGAGCAAGCCGTGATTTTTAACGGCATGATAAAATGTCAGGGCTGTTAGAACATAGATAATGATTTCGATAGTTATTGAAACAGGATTAAATGCACGAACATCTTTAATCACCCAGAATAGTCGGATCCAAAAATCCGGTGGAACAGGACTTGTCACGTTATCCTCTCGCCGAACACGTCAAAATTCTATATTATCTTTGAATTAGGTCTGCTTCTATTTAAGATTTCTTCTTAGACCAATTCCAAAGAAGTTAAAAATTTGCAGGCATGTTCGTTAAGAAAAAAGAGATTGGTTTTAAAAGATATTAATATTTCACGCCTTTTTCTGCAATGCGCATCATTACTTGGTTCCTTAGACTCGGGAAATCCATTTCTCGGTAACCTATCGGGTCGATTTTAGTGCGGATCATGTTGACTTCTTCATCTGTTGGTGCTCTAGTCGTGGGTATTTTTTCGGGGAGTACCGGTTCGAATCCCGTGTTCTCAAGGACTTCATCCAAGGTGATTCCTGGATGGATGCTCTTGATCATCATTGCACTTGTTTCGGGATCCGGTTCAAACACGCACAAGTTCGTTACAAATGCGATGCAACCTTCTCCTAAATTCAGGTCTCGTCGCCATTTAGAACGTGGATAACCCTTGACCATGAGGAAATCAACTTTTTCAACGAGATTGCGCTTGATGTGGCGGGTTGTATAAAGCACGACACGTCCCATCAGATTAATGGCATCACTGACCGCCATCCCTCCTGGCAGGCGAAGTTTTGGCTTATGATAATTTTTTTCTTCGCCATAAATTACCGTATTGTTGCAATTAAAATATTTATCGATCTGTGCAGGTCTTAAAAATTCCAAGCTTAATCGTCCTTTTTGCCATTGATCCCACATCTCTCGAGCGTGCAGGTAATTTGTCAGCTTGATTTGTTCCCCATAATTTTTCAGACCTTCAGTCATTAATTTCTCAAAGTTGATCGGTTCTGATGGCGAGACACCAAACGCAGAAAAGTACGTGATGTCAGGGGCGTGTGTTGCACGGGCTAGCTCAATTGCGACCATGGGTAACGGTGTTGCAGCACCTTGAAACATCACGTCACCATTCTTAATGTAATTTGCCAGCGTTACAGCCATTAATTCTGGAATCGTGAACTTTTGATCTTCTCCACTCATTTATTCTGCCTCCACCACTCCGTCAATTTTAACTTGAATTTATTCAAGTACTGTTCTCTATTGAAAGGAAACACGTTCTTTTCAAGATATCTTGCAAGCCGCCTTTGTTTTTTCAAGGCATTTCCAAGCGTCATCTGAACTGCCATGTCGTAGAAGTACAACGGTTTTACCATTCCGGGATGAGCACCATATGGGACTTCAACCACGTAATCAACTTCAAAATTATTCAAGATCGTGTTAATGGGATTCCGGTAAATGTATTCCGTGTCCACGACCTTTTCAACAGTAACGATGACTTTTCCACCTTTTTTAACCGAACGGGAAATGGAATCATCCATGTATGTCTTGATGTCTTCATACTGAATGTTACCCTGGTGGTCTCCGACCATTGCGTGAATCACCGTGAAGTCCGATTCTACTGCTTTTACTGCTACCAATTTTTGACCTTCAAATTCGATTTCTTTTAGGTAAGGGTTCACGTCTAATAATTCAGAATCATAACCGGATCGACAGGGCAAGTACGGCAAGCCCATTTCTGCAGCTCTCATCGCCCAGAAGAATTGCATTTCCGTGAATTCATTCACGTGAAGCGTCCCTTCTTGGACACGAGTCTGAAAATTGGGCGCAAAACCAGCGGTTTCTAAGCCAACATAAATCGTATTTAATTTGGAAATGCAGTCCATGCCAATCATGGCATCTATTCCAAAATTTCCAGTGAGAACTGAAACTGTTAGATCTTTCTTTTGTTGTTTGATAATTTCATAGATGAATGCCATGGGTTTCATTTGCATGAGCACGCCTCCAATGGCGATGCTGTCTCCATCATTGATCATACCCACGGCATCTTCTAATGAGATGACTTTATCTTTCATGATTTCATCTCCAATGTTGATAAATCGTTCTGAAAAAAGAAAGGAATTTGATTTTAAGAAAGTTGTTCTTAGTTTAAAAGAGAAAAAGTCCGCCAAAAAAATTAAAGGATTTTTTGCTCTTGGAAGTATTCAAATAGTTCCAAAGCTGAATTTGCCGCCAGTTCAGTGCCAACACCCCAGCCACCTGCGTCGCCTCCTACCAAATAGAGATTCTTGATGGGAGTGATACTTGATGGTCGTTTTTTCCCGACCTGTCCGATGACTTGTCCAATACCCGTGCCTGCACCTTCTTTTCCCAACTTTGATTCTAAAAACACGTCTGAAACAAAATCCGTCCATAATATGTGTCCGTCTATCTCCGGCCATAGATCAAGCAGCGTGTTCAAGCAGGTTTCCTCCCATTTTTTATTCATCTTGCGCCGTTCTTCCATGGTTCCTCCGATTCCTAACGTTGGCGTCACGCAATGGAGATTCTGGCATCCCTTTGGTGCCAAATTTGGATCTAAGTTTGAGATCGGCACGATCATTATGACACTCTTGCTCGGAACATCGTCAATGGTTAGCTGTTTTTTCTCACCTTCGACATTTGAGAAGTCTATGCTCTTAACATCTTTAGCATCCATTTTTGGAACGTAATTTAACCATTTATCATCCGTCACGTGGATGTCGATGCCTAACTTTAATGAACAGACTTGCCCTCCCCAACTCAGGTTTTTTATGCGCTCCACGTATTCTTTTTCAAAATGTTTTTCGCCGACAAGCTTTAGAATCGTGGTCTTAATATCTGAATTGGCTATGATCACGTCTGCTTCGTGATATTCATTATCAGGTCCTACTTCCACTCCTTTGGCGACACCATCTTCAACGATGATCTTATTAACCGTGACGTTTTGCTTGACTTCTCCTCTATTTTCTTCAACGGCTTGACAATAGGCATTTGGAATGGACTGGCATCCGCCTTTAACGTACCCCATGCTCATCGTTTCGGCATTTTTCTTGCTACATCTAAGGAATTCTCCCGTAGAAGTCGTATTCGGACCCGTTCCGAACATCAAGCCTGCTTGGAGGGTATACATGAAGGCATTCAATTTCTTTTCTTTAAGATAATCTATTAATGGCAAATCGTCAAATTGATACGTTTCTTCGTATGAAATTTCCTGTAACAACTGCTTGAATGATTTTTTACGTGATTTTCGTGGTTTTCGTTCGGTTTTTGGTTTTTTCGAGACTTTTTTCAATCCAAAGCTCATGACCTGTCCCATTAGATTGATGCGCGGTCCTGGGTTTCGGCAATATGCCCATTCTACGGCATTTTCCTTTCCAATCTTGCGGAGAATATCTCCCAATGGTCCTTTATCACAATTTCCGAAAATATGCGTGCCAACGTCGCAGACCCACTTATAGCCGTTCTTGTCTTCTTTAGTATATGAACCACACCTACCACCAAGCCAGGAGTTTTGCTCAAAAATCGTGACTTTATTCCCTGTATTGGTAGCAATCAGTGCTCCAACTCCCGATCCACCGATTCCACTCCCAATAATAACGATATTTTTCACGTCATCCACCTCTTTAAAAAGTAATAAAAGGAAAGAAAAAAGGTTTTAGAATTATTTTCCCTTGAAAACGGGGTCTCGTTTTTCCTTGCGAGCTTTAAGAGCTTCGTTAAAATCTCCAGAAATCGCCGTCTTGTTAAGACCCTTATTTTCCCAATCTAGTGCAGTTTCCACTTCTTCAATTAGTGGTCTGTGTAATGCACGTTTTGCCATTCTAATGGCTAGAAATGCCCCTTTTGGAGGAATGATTTTCAATGCGGCTTCTCGCGCTGTATCCATTAATTTATCAAGAGGAACAACATCATTAACCAATCCTAGCTCAAGTGCCTTTTTAGCATCGATTTTTTCGCCAAAAAAGACAATTTCCTTGGTTTTATGAAAGCCGATGAGTCGCGGTAGAAGGTAAGTGCAGGCGAATTCCGGAATGATTCCAATTCTTACGAATGGGAGATGAATGTAGGCACTATCTGCCATGTACACCAAGTCTGCACAAGCGAATGGCATTGTGAACCCCGCACCGATAGCCAAACCATTAATTGCGGCAATAATTGGTTTATCAAGTTTCCACATTTTAACGCATAGTTTTTTTTGGGCGATATCAGTTATGTCTATTTCTTTTTTTAGTTCCGGGTCTAGCGTCTTTAGGAAATCCATGTTAAAGTATCCACCAGAAGAAAACGCATCTTTGGCACCCGTGATGATCATGGCTCTTGCCGTTTTATCCTTGCCCATTATTTCCGTGGCGTACCATAACTCCAAGAAAGTGATGTGACTCATTGCATTCTTTCTTTCAGGACGATTTAACGTGACGGTAACGATACCCGTTTTCTCGTCTTTTTCATAAACGATATCTTGGAAATCTTCAATATTCATGGTCAACTCTTCCTTAAAAGTGAGATTGGTAAACAATTTCCAGATGGAATCAATTTATTATAAGTAGAATTAAAATTTAATCATATCTTGCTTATTTCACATCATTTCAAGTGGCGTCCGCGTTGGAACGAAAACAAAGCATTAAAAATGCATTTGATCGTATTTCAGAGCATTGGGATCGTGTTCGACGGCACGCGTGGCCAAACATGATTCAATTCATGAATGAGTTCGGATTTCAGGAAGGATCAAGCACGTGCTTGGATATTGCCGCAGGAAATGGGCGACACACGCGATATATGGCTCAATTTAACGCGTTATCTATTGGAATCGACCTGTCGCTCAATTTATTAAAAATTGCCAAAGAAAAACACACACAAGTAAATTGTGAATATGTCAATGCTGATGCTGCCAATCTTCCGTTTCGTGACGGTGTTTTTGACAGGGTCATGTTTATTTCAGCACTTCATCACTTGCCAAATACTGGTCGTTCCGCAGCACTCATCGAACTAAAACGAGTAATGTTTCCGGAAGCACTTGCTCTTATCACGGTTTGGATGCGCTCACTCAAGCGATTTGCCATCTTTTTTTTATTGGATTTTTTATTTTTAACGTTCCTCAAATCAAGCGATAAAGAATTTGGAGACATTCATGTTCCTTGGAGAGACGAGAAAAAGCAAGTTATTGCAAGTCGTTTTTACCATTTATTCACCAAAAAAGAATTGGAAAACGATTTACTTGCGGCTGGTTTCGAAATCATGGAATCTCGCAAGTGTGCAGGTAAATCAGGTCAAGAAAATGTTTTTGCTCTGGTTAAATTGAAGAAAAAACTATTTAAATCAAAATAATAAACCAAAATAGAAGTTATTTAAGAAATCATGGCAGGGGAAGTCATTTGACCATCTCGAACGATCCTCTTGAAGAATTGGTACAACTCATCAAGAACTTAAAAACATTTACAAACGTGGATACGGATCCGATTCAGAATAAACTCAACATATTGATGAGGGACATATATGATCTCATCGTGGGGCTAGAGAGCCTTAGCAGGAAAAAACGTCTTGCGATTTTAAAACTTGCTCATTTATTTCCTGAAACCCTTACAACAGTTGAACTCCGAAAGATAATGGAATATTCTAATAGGACATCATTATCTTACGTTCGCCAAGAACTGAAAGATCTCGAAGTTGCACAACTCATTACGGTAAAAAAGTATAGAGACAAGAAACTACCTTTTCAAATTCAAATCAATCACCAGCACCGTTTGATGAGAATATTGCTCTCTTTGATTCGATCATACGGATCTTCATATCGTGAAATGATCAAGGAGATGGTAGATAGAAATGACTGATAATGACACGCAAGACATTGACTATGATGCGGAAATTGAAGAATTTCCAAAAAAGGTCAAGACATACTTATGGTTTAGATGCATTGCAATTTACGTTGCAGTCATAGTAGGGACTTATTTATTATCAATTTTGACTCTATCAACCATAAATTTGGTCATTAATGGCATAATTACGGTCTTGGTCCCACCACCGTGGGATTTTCCTCCACGAATCGTCCAGCACATTGTCAATTTCTGGGCTCTAATCATAGTCATTCCAGTTTCGATTATAGGGATGAATCTATTCTTGCAATGGTGGAGCCGTTTTTATCCCATTCCATACGTGTTGTTGGATCGAGTTCAGAGGGCAGGATTCATATTAAAACGCCCTCGACTATTGTTCTTCTTTCGGCGAACCAGGGTTTGTCTTCCTAAGAAGGATTCATATTTCAAGGTCGGAGTTCGCGTGAGATATTTTCCTTTCATGGAGTTGAAATACGGATGCAAGATCACGATCATTTCAAAGGCACTTTGCGACGTGAATGATTCTGTATTGTTTAATTTGGTTAAAAAAATCGCAGAAAAGAACTTCATTTCATTTGAGCACGAAAAAGAAGTTCGCAAAGAAGATGGAAGAATAAAAATTCGAAAGAAAAAAGGAATGGTACGATTTAAAGCCGTATGTAATCCCGAAGAAGCCATTAGCCAGATGATGCAAATGGGTAAGGCAATTCGTGAGTTTGAAGACGCAAAAATTCGTCTCGTTGAAATGGCATTGGGAAATGGCCAGATTTAGGATAATGCAGTTATAATGTCATTGAAAATCTCATCGAACGAACGGTTGGCATCAATATTCCTCAATAACTTCTTCTCATTATAATATTCTATTAGCGGTGCAGTCTTTTCTTTATAAGTCTCGATCCGTGCTTTTACCGTTTCAGCAGTATCGTCTTTCCGCAAGATTAATTTCGTTCCGCAGTTATCGCAGATGCCTTCCTTTTTCGGAGGGTTGAATTCAACATGAAATACGCTACCACAGTTCGGACAACTTCTGCGACCAACCGAACGTCTTACCAATGCTTGAGTATCAACGTCCAAATTGATGACAATGTCGATTGTCGTGAAGTCTTCGAGTTTTTCGGCCTGCGTTGTAGTTCTCGGGAAACCATCCAAGATGAACCCATTTTTACAATCCGGTTTGTTCAATCTTTCTCGAACCAGATTAATGACCAAGTCATCCGGTACCAATTTTCCTGCAGTCATGTAGCTTTCTGCTTCAATTCCAAGTTTTGTCCTGTCTTTAACGGCTTTGCGTAGCAAGTCCCCCGTTGATATTTGAGGAATATTATATTTTTCAACGAGTTTCTTGGCATTGGTTCCCTTTCCAGCTCCTGGAGCTCCTAACAATATGATTTTCATGAAATCACGTCTTTTTTAAATTAGATGCTAATGACTAATGAGTAAAATCTATTAAAAAAAAATTCTATTGTGGAATTTGATGGTTGAAGATTGGGCTTTTAAAGAAGCCGACACGAAATATCTCACTCACGGTTTGCATTACTATCCGGCAAGAATGATTCCTCAAATAGCCAAGCGATTATTATTTCGATATTCCAATCCCGGAGACTTAGTTTTAGATCCGTTCGTTGGGAGCGGCACGACATTGGTTGAAGCTCGACTCTCAGGTCGAAATTCCATTGGTATCGATGTCAACCCATTTTCGGCATTATTAGCAACCGTAAAATCCACCCCAATCTCGGGAGATTTTAGACTTCAAGAAATGATTGCAGCCTTGCCAGAGATGCTTTCCAAGTATGATGAAGTGGATTACGTGCAGTATTACCCCAATCTAAAAAACGTGAATGAATGGATGGAAAAATGGTTTCCCGTTTCGGTGATAAAACATATTTTGATAATAAAAAAAATGCTTTTTGACTTTAATAAACACGAATCAGATGCAATGCAAGACTTTTATAAAATAATGTTCTCCAAATTGATTCTGGATCTATTTAAAGGCAAGTTTGATGGAAGCTCAACGCACGTTAAAAAGAAACATTCCAATAACATCCCTGATCCTTTTTCATTATTCGAAAAGAATGTTCGAAATGGCATTAGAGCAGTTCAAGAGTTTTCAGAACGAGTCCAACCATCTTCCTGTATCGTGCATCACGCGGATTTCATGGAAATTGAACCTGAAAAATTACAAGGGATCAACCTGATCATGACTTCTCCTCCTTATGGAGAAGAAAGAAGTACGATAGGTTACAGCCGGTGGACTAAATTCTTCCTTTATTGGCTTGATTATACTCAAGAAAATGTACTCTCTTGGAGAAAAAAGACCTTGGGCGGTAAGGGGCGAAATGAATCCAGTCTAGAATCAGCCACGCTGAATAAAAATTTGACAATTCTGGAAAGAAAGGATGTAAAACATAGAAAAATCGTCAGATCTTTTTTCCACGATTATTCAGACTGCTTGAAAAAAATGGCAAGTCTCTTAGAAACAGATAGTTACTGTTGCATTGTCTGTGGCAACCGTCGCGTGGCAGGTGTTTACTTTCCAATGGATAAAATCACTGCTGAGTTGGCAAGTCCTGATTTCATCTTGGAGACACTACATCATCGAGACATTCCTACAAAAACAATCCCGTGGGAGGGCATCTCGGGAAAAACAATGAAAAGAGAAAACATCATCATACTAAAACGAAAATAGAAAATCAGGAGATTTTACGAACTAATTTTACCCAGCCTTTTTTCTGATACTTTCTTATCACCTGATTGACGAATATTCGTGTCTGATTCGTTTCATCGACAATTTCGTCAACAGAATGGTTTCCATCACAAAACTGAAGAATTTGAGATTCCCGGATTGGAAACTTTTCTTTCCCTGTAAGTCTTTTTGTCAATGTAGGAACTATTTCAAGTCCTGACTTTCCTGCACTCGGTTTTTTCTGCGTTTCAACCAAGCTACTTTGACTTGGCACGGGTACTGGCAAGTCTCCGATAAGTTCATCAATAAGTGCACCATATTTGGGAATGGCACTCTTAAAACTCAATAATTGACCTAAAGCACCCTTTTTGCAGTAGATTATGACCATGCTTTTTTCTGAAGTCTTAAAAAAAGCCATCGTCTTTCCGCCAATGGGCATCGAGTGGTCTTGAATATTCAAATGCCCAAAATTGCTTTTAATGAAATTGGTTATAAATTCGGAATATTCGTCCAAATCAGAATCCTGATAAATTTGCTCACCCAAAGCATTATAAATTCCAATATATGGTCGTGATAACAAAGATGGTCTTAAATCTGCAACGATCTTTTTCGATATTTCGTAAGCATTCTGGTTCATGCTCAGACCGACTCCATTTCTTGATATTGAAATATCCAAGATCGATTCTCAATGATTCATGTTTGAGATTTTCTTCGCTCGGATCTTGACAATATCAGATCTTTACATGAAGGAATTATTAAATAGCTCCCATACCGAGTCATTAAATCCAAAGAACAAAAATTAAAATACAGGATTGACTTAAGAAATTGAAAATAAAAATAACCTAAATCTCCTAAAAAGAGGCTCTGAACGTTGATTGAAATCGTCATGATCGATGAATTTAAGGATATCGATTTTACCGGGAAGATTTTTATTACTGGCTTCCACGGCGTTGGTGCCACGGGCTATATAACGATACGACACATGGTAGATAATCTACCTGTTGAGAAAATTGGATATCTCATTCCGGATTTCTTGCCTGGCTTTGTATCAATTGAAAATGAACGCCTCTCCTTGCCATTTGAGTTTTATCTCATGAAGGATTATGTTTTCTTCTTGCCGCGATCACAACCTGGGCAAAGTGAAGTCAATGAATTCATTCGGGTGATCGCAGAATTCGTGATTGAGAAAGGATTTAAGGAAAGCATGTTAATTGGTGGACTTGATAATAAATTTCAAACCGAAGATGACGTGTTAAAGACAGTTCCAACGAGACCCTTCTTGGATCAAGCGAAAAATATGGGGCCCCTTCTTGATAAAGGGCTTTACGTAACGGGTCCTTTGGCTTTACTTCTTGAACTATTTGAGTTGAAGAATTTTCCCGCGTGTGCAATTTTACCGTATGCAGAACGTGAACGACCTGATCCGAGGGCTGCTGCAGTAGCCATCAAGGCAATAGACGAACATTACAATAATGACCTAAACGTTGAAATCGAAGACCTTTATAAAGATGCCAAGCGAATAGAAGAAGAAATCGAAAACATCCTATCTCAAGAACGCGAACTCGAAAAGGGCGAGAAACCGTTAGAACCGGGATCTCGTGGAATGTACGTCTAATAAATCCGATTTTTTTCCATTTTATTTTTTGTAAAAACCGCTTGATTCTTTTAAGTGATGCCTTTATATTGTTTTTAATGAGAATTTCTTACCGGTGACGATTCATGCTTGAAGAAGGAGAAAAACACGAAGCTCGAACCAAAATAATGGCAACAATTGGTCCTAGCTCTGAGTCCGAAGAGCGCATCAGGCAATTGATTAATGCAGGCACGGATATATTCCGCCTGAACTTTTCACATGGGACACATGAATGGCACGAAACAATTTTCAGGCGTATAAGGAAGGTGGCACCTCAAGTTCCCATTCTTTTTGATATATCGGGACCAAAAATCCGTGTTGGAAGTATGAAGAGTAAATATCTCTTGCATAGAGGTCAACAATTCACGTTAACATCTAGAGAAATCATCGGAAACGATCAAATTGTTACCGTAAATTATCCCGCGCTTCCGAACGAAGTCGATTCGGGAGACATGATTTTCATTAATGATGGTGTCATCGCCTTGAAAGTCCTTGGGACCGATGGTGAAGATATAAAGTGTGAGGTCATTGCAGGTGGTCCCATATCTTCTCGAAAGGGAATCAACGTGCCTAAAGTGACACTATCCATTCGCGTGCCTACGGAAAAAGATAAAGATGACATTAAATTGGCGACCGAGTTAGATGCAGATCTTCTTGCGGTTTCTTTTGTTGAAAATCTCGATGATTTGAATGCAGTCAAGACAGTAATCAAGGAGGCAGGCACTGAAATTCCTCTCATTGCCAAAATCGAGCGAGCCAATGCAATATTGAATTATTCACAAATTCTCAAGAATAGCTTTGGAATCATGGTAGCTCGGGGAGATCTTGGCGTGGAATTACCGACCGAGAACATACCAATGATCCAAAAGGATCTCATCCTCTCTTGCAACAAGGCGGGAAAGCCCGTGATCGTGGCAACTCAAATGTTAGAATCAATGACAATATCTCCAATTCCTACCCGCGCCGAGACAAATGACGTGTTTAATGCAGTTCTTGATGGAAGTGACTGCTTGATGCTGTCGGGTGAAACTGCAAGTGGAAGATACCCCGTTAAATCGGTTCAGATGATGCATAAAATTTGCGTGGCGGCAGAAAAATTATTGCAGACGGTAAAACGAAACCCGGATCATTACGATTCCGTGGAAAAGAGTATTGAAGAAGTCCTTGGACACGCGGTTCATCGAATTATAAAGACTCTCAAGAAACGTGACTCGACGGTTCGCGCTATTTTAGTTTCGACGCGATCCGGTAATTCAGCCCAAATGGTCGCGAAATATCGCCCAGAAATACCTATCATTGCGATAACGTTTGATGAGAAGGTTCTTCGTCGGTTAAGATTGATTTGGGGTGTCAAGCCATTGTTTCTCGATGTTCCTGAAACGATGGATCAGTTCTCTAAAAACTATAAAACCATCAGGCTCGCTTTAGAACGGAATTTGATTGATAAAGATGATATAATCCTCTTTGTTTCTGCTAGCTTCCTTGCTCCAAGAGCTAAAACCAGTACGATTTCGTTGTACAAAGTTAGCGATATTCAAGACATCGAATAAGCTTTAAAAAGAGCTAGGCACGATTTTATATCATTTAATTTTTTAACGTGGTGAAGAAACTTGGCGGAAAAAAAGACGCGTTTTACAAAGTCAAAAATTGTTTGCACCATTGGACCTGCAACAAATCAATCAGACATGTTAAGAAAGATGATTGAAGCAGGAATGGATGTCGCTAGATTAAATTTTTCTCACGGAACTCACGATGATCATCGCAAGGTCTTCGACCTTATCCGAGAGACATCCGATAAAATTGCCATTCTTTGTGACATTCAAGGTCCTAAAATTCGAGTTGGAATGATGAATGAAAACAAGCGTTTCATGTTAAAGAGAGGCCAAGAATACACCATCACGAACCGTGACATATTGGGTGATGATAAAATAATTTCAACGTCTTATAAATCCCTTCCAAAGGAAGTGAATTCCGGCGATTTTCTTTATGTAAATGACGGTATAATTGCTTTAAAAGTAAAATCAATTGAAAATGAAGAAGATATCGTGTGCGAAGTCGTGGCTGGTGGAGAAATTTCATCGAGAAAAGGAATAAACATTCCCAAGGAAATCTCTGCTAAAGTGCCTACTAAAAAAGATGTTGAAGATTTAAAATTTATTGCTTCTCTAGAGGCAGATTACGTGGCAGTCTCATTCGTGTCAAACACAAGTGACATTCACCGTGTTAAAGAGATTTTGGAAAGAGAAGGTGCAAACATACCGATCATCTCTAAAATTGAGCGACCAAACGCCGTCAAGAATATAGAATCAATAATTAAAGAATCTCAGGCAATCATGGTGGCCCGGGGAGATCTTGGCGTGGAACTAAATCCGTGGAAGGTTCCTGCCATTCAAAAAGAGATCATAAAAAAATGCAATAGGGCTGGAAAACCCGTCATTTGTGCCACTCAAGTGTTGGATTCGATGACGCAGAACCCCATCCCCACCAGGGCAGAAGCATCCGATTGCTTCAATGCAATTTATGAGGGAGCTGATGCCGTGATGCTTTCAGGGGAAACGTCCGTGGGTGATTATCCTTTGGAAACCATTGAAATGATGGAACGGATCATAAAAGAGGCAGAAACTGCAATGCCACACAGGGATCCTTCATATTATGACTCTCATTCCAGGGAATTAAGAAATCTGGAAATTCTCGGTCATCTCATCGCCACTTCGATTTTCCAGCTTGAAGAACGTGGTGAAGACCTGAATAAATTGTGTATTTTGGTGATTACTAACGAGTATGCAACCAGTGCTAATGTTTCTAAATATCGTCCACCCGTCCCAATCCTTGTCGTGACATCGAATCAAAAACTATACCGGCAGCTATTCCTTCAGTGGGGAGTCGAAGCAATCCATTTACCGTTTTTTGCAGATGCCCTTACGACAAATCTCATGGCAGTTGAAGAAGGTTACAAGGCAGGGTACTTAAGTCAAGGAGACAATATAATCATGATATCTGAGTCCGTAATCTCTAAGGAAGTAACGAATAACCTTGGCTTTTACAGCGTAGATGACATCTTAAGCTTCGGCAAGATTTGAAACATTTTCTCAAGACCATTTTTTTAGATATTTTTTATAGCTTTCTATCAAATTCTCCTCGTTTACTTCATCTCGTAGGGCTTTAATGATGAAAAGCGTTTGCATCAATTGAAACTCTTGACTTTTTAAGTCTGCAACGTTCAATTTACGGGACTGCATTTCAATCTGCTTCCGATAATCTTCCAAGTTAATATCCTTTCTGTCCAAAAATATGCCGATTCCAAAAGTAGCTGCGATTATCAGTGGAAATAAGATCATCAATAGCCATAAGTCTAGATTAAATGCCATCGTTACTAATGATATAGCACTCATTGTGGAAACAATTATGGAATAATACGTCTGTCCCATCCTTAATCTGGAAAATTGTTGTCCAACAAATCTAGACTTATTTAAATTCGAATATCGTTCCTTTAACCTTAATATTTTCTTCGGTAATTTCATTAATTTCAGCTTTATTGGTTTCATTTTTAGTAGAGAAGGTTGTGCTTATTTTTCAAATATAAGTTATATTCCAAACTTATATATCAACCTTATGTAAAATAACTTTTATAAATCTTCAGTCCCAAATTTGCATCAGATGAGAGAATGATGAAGTTAACAGAAACGGAAAAAAAGATTTTAAAGACAGTTGCTGAAGAGGCTCGCACCACTCCGAAGTTAATTGCTAAAAAATTGAAATTATCCGAACAACATGTTCGAAATCTCGTTTCCAATCTTTATAGATTTGGTTTTTTAAAGCGCGTGACGAGAGGATTATATGAACCAGTCATGTCAAAATATGAGGAATTCCGGCTACTCGGCGAAAAGGCAAGGAGCATTCACGCACGTTATGGAAAGAAAAAATGATTTGCGAAATCACAACCGGATTTTCTTTAACAAGTTGCCCTTCCAAAGTATCAACAATGGCACGATAATGACACTTATTAAAATGATGAGTGAAAAAAAGAAAAAGGCAGGATCAATTAGGAAAGGCGCAAATGCGTTCATGCCAAAAAATCCAACGATGAAAGTTGGCAAGATAAAAATGACGTTGAAAATCGTAAAAATTCTTAGCACGTGATTCAAGCGATCCTGAAGCATGAGCGAGTAGATATTCAAGATATCCGTGAGAGATCGATTGATCTCATTTATGATCCCTGTTTGAGAATCAATTTCATTTATTGTCACGGTTACTATGTTTCTAACGTTTTCCGTGACTTCAACACCGGGAATGCCAGAAGTGTGAAACCTGGTATAGAGCCGTTTTTCCGCAAGGACATAGCTTGCCAGATACATGGAAATGCTCTTCAACTTGAGAACCTCTTCAATGATTCCAGATCTAAGGCTTTTCCGAATGATATCTTGCTCTAAAAATTCCACGTTCATCCGAAATCGACGAATCATTTCAACATTATCATCAATGATCTCATCCATGAGCCGGACGATGACTTCATCAAGGATCTGAGGTGAGAGATCCGCTTGTTGCATCCAATTACTAACAATGGAAACGCATTCCATTGAATACTCCTTCGGATCGGTTCGAATGGATACGATTATATTCGGCTTTCGAAAGAGAAGGAGAAAATGGCTCGTATCGGTTTCAATCGGAATGAACTTCTCCGCGTGAAGAGGCGTGACATGCTTGATTGCGGAAAAATACGGCAAGGTAATGATTGTTGTCGAGTTCTTCTGCGCGGAAGTAGGACGATATGGTTGTCTTAGACAATTCAATATGGTCTTTCTTTCAAGATTTAGAAATTTCTCAACAACTGCAGTTTCCCTATTGAAGCGTCCCCGTTCTTCATCAATATCTTTTGGAAAAGAAAGATCAAACCATGCAATCGCACCTTTTTTCAAGTCGCTCAGGTATTTGTCGTTGATTTCTTCAACTTCTAGCGTTTCTACGGTGGCTCCTTTTTTTCGTAAAGTATAGACAACAATCATTTCGATCATTACCTCCGAGAGATCCTCTTATATCAATTATATAAAATCTCTATATTTACGTTCGCGTCGCGAGATGAAAAACGTCGGATATCTTAGAATTTTTTCCTCTTTTTCACGAGCAAATCGTTAAAAAGCATCTTTAAACAAAAATATTATGAATTTCAAGACAAACTGACATTGAAGGTGAAGGAAACATGAGCATTTTAGATGTTGTGAAAAAAAGAAAATCCGTCCGAAAATTCACGGATCAGGACGTTTCGGATGAGGATTTGAATGCCGTCTTGGAAGCAGCACGTTTAGCACCGAGCGGCACTAATAAACAACCGTGGCATTTCATAATCATCAAAAATAAAGAAACACAGAAAAAAATTGCCTCATTGCTTCCATGGGGGACGTTCATCAAGAAGGCTCCCATCGCAATCGCAATTCTCGTCCAAAAAAAATCCATGTGGGCAATCTTGGATGGTTGCATCGCGGTTACACACATAATGCTGGAAGCGGCAGCCCGAGGTCTCGGAACCTGCTGGTGTGCATGCTGGCCGAACTTGGATAAGAATCCCGCACTAGAAAAACAAATTCACGACATTCTGGGCATACCTGAAGATCTCCAACCAAAAATGAAACTAATTACCATCACGCCTCTAGGACATCCCGATCCGAAAGGAATCAAGGAAACCACGCGAAAACCAATTGAGAAAATCGTTCACCACGAGCAGTTCTAATTTTCCCTTCTCATTTTTTCAGGTAATTTCTTGCTTTCCTTCTAATTTCTTCAAAGACTAAAACAAATAAAGTTCTGTTCACGATTTATATGATCAGAAGAAGATGTCGATATTGCCGTGGGAATTCATGACCGTGAATGTTTTTGATTTTTTTTCAGAAAAATGTGAATTTTTACTAAAAAACAGGAAAGATATAGAAGATTTGAATGAATATCTAAAGACAAAAACCGGTCTTAAAAATTTTTTTAGATCATTTGATGATTTAAATAAATTCCAAAAATTTATTAACGCCGAAAAGGAACTTGCCGAGAAAAGTCGAGACTTAGGCGATTTTCAAACCCCAATACAGCTTACGGATAGAATCTGCAAGCATCTATCAGATATGAATATTGATCCTTACATCTTAATTGAGCCCACGTGCGGTATTGGTAATTTCATCATTTCTGCATTGGATCATTTCCCGTCTTTGAAGCACATCTATTGCATTGAAATCCAAGAAGATCACGAGTGGCGTTTTAAATTAAATTTAATGCAGAAATCCCTTGAAAAAAATATCAAGACAGAAATCTCTTTTAGCCGAGATAATATTTTTGCCCATCAATATTCAAGACGCCTGATTCAATTACTACGCAAATATCCCGGAAGAGTCCTAATTTTAGGGAATCCACCCTGGGTTACGAACACCGAGCTTTCGCTATTAAATTCAAATAATCTTCCATCGAAATCGAACATAAAAAAGCACAGAGGAATAGAAGCAATAACTGGAAAAGGAAATTTCGATATTGCGGAAGGCATCATCATCCAAATGATTAAAGCATTCTCGAAATATAAAGGAACGCTTGCAATGCTTTGCAAAACCACAGTAATCAAGAATTTAGTTAAGGACATGAATAAATTAAGCCTAAATTTATCAAATCTCGAGGCATTTCAAATTGAAACAAAGAAAGAATTTGGCATTAACGCCGATGCGGCTTTATTTTTTGCGAACTTGGGTCATGACAGAGAAGAGTTTTGTAGTTACTCGTCTCTAGATGAGCCCGAACAGTCATATAATACTTTTGGTTGGGTAGATAATAATTTTGTATCGGACATTGAAGCTTATAAGAAATACAAGTTTTTAGATGGAGAATCTAATCTTATTTGGAGACAAGGAGTAAAACACGATGCAACTAAGATAATGGTCCTGAAGGAAAATAAGATGGGTCTTTTAACAAATGGTTTGGATGAAATTATTGACATTGAAGACACCTTATTATATCCTTTTTTGAAAAGTTCCGATCTAAAAGGGGGAATAATTAAAACATCCAACAAGATGATAATCATAACCCAAACATCTCTCAAAGATGATACTACTAAGATCTCAAAGAAGTTTCCAAAACTTTGGAATTACCTGCTCACCCATGGGGAACGTCTGGACCGCCGGAAGTCCGTAATTTATGAGAAAAGACCACGTTTTTCAATTTTTGGCATCGGAGACTATGCATTCAGTCCTTACAAAGTGGCAATTTCTGGCTTTTATAAGAAACCTAGGTTCTCTCTTATATTTCCGATTAATGAGAAACCAGTAATGCTCGATGATACCTGCTATTATTTATCCTTTAATTCCTTGAAAGAAGCCTTGATCGCCTGGACCTTGTTTAGTACTCCTGAAATTAAGAATTTCTTGAAATCAATTGTATTTTTAGATTCAAAACGACCATACACGAAAGAAAAGCTGATGAGAATAGATCTCTCAAAACTAGTAAACTCTTACTCATTTAAAGAAACCAAAACGTTTTTTGACAATAATCTAAAGCAATTTTTGGATTATGAAATAACGTCAGAAGATTTCATGGTTTTCAAAAAGAAATTAAATGAAGAAACAGATTCTCTACTCAGATACGTAAAATAAATAAAAATAAACTTAATATTCTGAGCAGAAAAACGGTTTCTTTTCCCAATCTCGGTTAAAAAAGCAAAGAAAGCCCGTTTATCACGAATTTCAACATTTGATTTGTCGTCAAAGTTTTTAACTAGTTCATCAGATAGAAATCCAACCTATTGATTAGGTTCCAAATTTACGGAGCTAAGAAAATGCCTCTAACTTGGAGAACGAGACTTCTAATTTTAGTTGTTGTTGCCTCGTCTGCTATTGGAGCGGCACTTTTAAATCAGGCACTCATTTTAATTGAGTTGCCGGGTGATCCTAATGCAAAGGAGGCATATTTTTTCCAGACAAATCGATTTGCCACCTATCTTTATGAGGATGGTACCTACGGACATCAAATAACTTTGACCGTGCAAAGCTTATTGGAGAACGCGACACATGCTCACGTTAGAATCCTCATCAGTGGTGCCGAACAGGGTGATTTTTACGTTGAACCTATCACGGGAATCGTGTACCAGAATGGCGTTTTAGACAATAATTACAGTATCTGGTGGATTTACGCACCAAATCCGATGTTATCCTTAGGTCAGGGATTAGTACTTGGAACGACGTATAACGTGATCGATCCAACGGGCTTTTTAGGAATCGTAGATCGAACCTACACCATGATCGTTGAGCAAAAACATGTTTATTGGCCACATGATCAAGCATTATGGTTCATTTTAGGTGCACAGGCAAGCTTTGACGTGGGACTTTATGATAAGACAAATAACAAGAGAATCTCAACCGCAACCTTGGATCTAACCTGTGGCGTCATTGAATTGTGGGAAGGCGCTCAAAGCAATCAAATCAAAATGACGTTGACAATCACGGACTTTCCCATCTCTCGCAATAGAATTAACATATTACCCTGGGTATTTATTTTTGGAGCAGTCCTATGTGCCGTGAGTTATCTCCTAATGAGGAAAAAATGGGAAAATAAAACTCTTGCACTAATGAACATTGAACCAGAAAAACGAAATGAAGTAACTATTCTAATGATAGCAGGAGTTGGAGCAATTGCCATCGAATTCGTAGACATCTGGTTTTATGCACCTTTAGGTTTGGGTGGAAATCTACTCTTGCATTTGGGATATGTGCTGGGTCTGGCCGTAATCATCTATAAATACAAGTATGGTTTTAGATGGTTGACTCCCGCAATCTTGGAAATACTCTTTGTTGGCGCAATTAACCTCATCACGAACGATCCGTACGTTCCACACTTGACGGCGTTCATGGGTTCAATGATAAGCTGGATCTGCCTCCTATTCGTTAGCGGCTACGAGAGAAACTTTGATGAAGGCAACAACATCGTCCAAAAAATAATTTCAAAATTCATCTAATTTTTTTTTTCGTTCTTTTCCAGAATTTTGCCTGCTCGTTCAGTCAAGAGCTGACTAATTTTTGCACGATCCTTATCGAAAAATAACAGGATAAAAAACCAACTCACGATCCCGGGAATACCAAATAGAAGTCCTAAAGTCATTGAAAGTTGAAAATTCCCACTCGTGAGAAGGAGAAATATCCCTGCAAGAAATGGACCAAATCCGTGTCCAATGGCTTCCAGAAATCGATTGATGGCATATGTGGTTCCTCGACTTTCGGGCAAGTTCAGCATTTCCATTATTGGTGCTTGATTGATATCCCACAATGAGCCAACAATCGTGACTGCCGCCACTATGCCACCAATCATGAGAATTCCAGGATTCAGGAATACAAAAAAGAAATTCCTTCCTTGCGATTCGGTCATTGGGATGATTGGAATGTAAATCAAGATCAACATGAAAATAAAAGTTGAAATGAGCATGAAAATGATGAGACGAACGCGATTCAATGGTTTATTCTGAGCGACACGATCGGAAACGCGAGAAAGAAAAGTTACTCCAAAGATCGTTGCTGGAAATGAAAAAAGTATCATTACCAGCGATGCCATCAACGATGATAACCGTCCTGCTCCAGTTTGAAGAAATGGAAACAACATCGTGCTGAAAAGACCCCACATGATATAAGAAGAAATTCCCTCGACCAATATAAAGATAATTGAACGTGTTTTGGATAGAACCCGTAGCGATTCCAAGTTAAATTTATGTCCGTACTCCATGTCTTTTACCATGACCTGTTCGAGCTCTTTTTCCTTGGAGCCAATTTTAAAATTCACGCCGAAAAACACGTATAGAAATAATATGAAAACCGAGATGAATCCAAGAATGAGAAAGGAAAATTGCCAGATATATACCAGTATAGAGCCGTAAAGGAGCCCAACATTGTATCCAAGATAGACGGCTACCGCAATTGACCCGAACACCTTTCCTTTTTCTTCTTTCCGTGTTGCATCACCCATGATGGCTTGAGCCACCGGTATGAATCCGCCTTCCGAAAATCCCAACAAAATTTGACTTAATAATAATTGAAAATATGAGTATGAAAATCCTGCAATAAAAAGCCCGATTACCGACAAAATTAAAGTGACACACACGATCTTCTTACGTGAATAACGATCAGCCAAGATGCCGAAAATTAAACAAGAAACCGCAAAAGCCCAAGAATGAATGGCAAGCATCATGGTAATTTCTAAGGCGTGGAAGGGCTGACCTGGCCAAAAATAAAGTGAATACTGAATCTGATTCGGAATGATCATGACTTGAGTGATCTGTCCAAAGAAAAAAATAAAAAATATTAAATACAACGTCAGTGAATTGAGAGAGGATTTCAGGTTCATTAAAATTCCCTACGATGAGGATTTCAGGAAGACTGCGGTCCGAAAATTCATTTGCCAACTTATTAAAAGTTATAAACGACCGTCATCTTTTAAAAATATCCTGATGAAAATTTATCAGATCAATCAATGGATATTAGGAGTTTTTTCCAATGAACGTTCTGACATGTAGTAAGTGTTCAGCTGATGCGGTGCCGGTCAAGATCGTTAATAAGTTAGATTATTATGCGTTGGTTTTGTTCTGTCCTGAATGTCACAAAAAAACTAATACGGAATTGAGTTTTAACGTCCAAGATTGGATCAAGGACGTGGCTGCAAGTTATTTTCTTTGTGATTATTGCGGTTACGATAACAGGGATAATTGGCGTTATAAGGATGAATTGGCACCATCAGTAGGGATCGCGCCAGTATTCATGCCATATCCTCGACCTTTCAGAGGACCGAGACCACCATTTCGGCGTCCTTTTCATCCGTATTGGGGACCAAGACCGCATTGGCGAGTTCATCCGATGCCGTTTTTTGATTTTCATCATAACATGGAGCGGGTCAAAATCGTGTTTAAATGCCCAAATTGTGGAAAGAAACGTGCGAAAGTGGCAGACAGGAAACTCTGGCCCCAGATCTTGCGAATAAATAAATTCAAAGAAATACAAGAAACGGTTGAAACGCGCGAACAACAAGAAAAACTCCAATTCGAGTGCGAACAGTGTGGCACCATTCTGAATGAAGACGACACGTCATGTCCTAATTGTGGTGCATTCCTAAGGTGCACGTGCGGTGCTCCTATCGTGCCAAATGCAATTTTCTGCCTGAAATGCGGACAGAGATTTGAAGATATCAAACCGCCAATAAAGGAACTAGAATGTCCGTGCTGTGGAGAACCCGTTAATGAAGACTTGAGTTTTTGCCGACGGTGCGGGCAGGAAATCAAGTGCGATAAATGCGGAAATCCAATAGTCGAAGGATCGAATTATTGCATCGTCTGCGGGGACCCCGTACAAAAAGGAAATAAGTAAAGCAAGACAAATTTACTTACAAGACGTAAAAAATGAATTTCTTTGATTGACGAAATCATATAATAACATTATTATAATTAACATCTAGTTAGAAATGATAGAAGATTTTTAGAATTCAAAGTTGATATAGGAGACTGATCGAATGGCAATTGCTCAAGAAAAAGTTAAAGAAGCGATCGATAAGATTCGACCCTCCCTTCAAGCCGATGGTGGCAATATCGAGTTACTCGGTATTGAGGGCAACAAGGTAAAAGTTAGACTTTTAGGTGCGTGTTCGGGATGCGCCATGTCGCAATATACCTTAAAAATGGGAGTGGAACGATTTCTTAGAGAACAAGTTTCTAAAGATATTGAAGTAATTACGGGTTAATTTGAAAGAAATCGTTAGATTAGATCAAACTTCTTTTTATTCCATTTTTTTCCTTTTAATTTCCAAGATTAGTTGGAAATTTCTCAAAAAATCATTCGTTTATCGGGACTTGATATTCTTCTTCACGTGTTTCACGGGTTTTTTCTTTGATCAGGTCGCAGCCTGCCACGTGCAATACGACGCGATTTTCTTCTTTGATAATAACGGGATTATTTTTTGCGATAAAAGCAGAAATAAATCGCCCGGATCGCTCTTTTAAAATTTTATTGATATTTGTATTCGTCAGGTACTGATCTTGAAGTCCCAAGAAGTTTAAACCGAGGACTTTTTTCACTTCAGTTTCGAGTTCGGCAGTAAGACTTGCCATTTTTGTATCTAGAAACCGAGAAAGTGCCTCTCGATAGCATTTACATTCCTTAATTCTCATTTTTCTCAAGTTATCATTGGATCACGGCAATAAAAATCTACGGATCGAAAAATTGCTCAACGATAGACGAAATCCTGACGTGTTTCAAGTATGATTCTATAGATTGCGTTTGGATTTTTATCTTCGCGGGTTTTCTGAAGGATTCGAGTCGTGATAGGCGTGGCAATGCCATGAGCAGCCATTGCGATCACTGCAATCTTGCCATAATCGAGAAGTTGCGTGGCAGATTTTTGCGCTTTTTTAAAATAGGCGGATTCTTTCTTTGATAATCTCTTGCCTTGGTTTTTCTTGTGAAGTATCTTTCGAATCTCGTGATCATCCAAAGTAAATACGGCAAGAAAGCGTGAACCGCAATTGACACATGTTGGATGTTCGGGCATGGTCTTCACCATGTAGGTTGCTTCCCATTTTTGGCAGTAAAGACAAAAAAGACGGAATACTTTATCCTTTAGCATCTCTTTAACTTCTTCCATGTCTTTTTCAGAAATCTTAGGTTTCTTTGGACGAATCCACTGTATGGTTGGAACTATCACGTCTTTCATCTGAGAACGTGTCGTTCTTATGAGTTTCATGTCGCCCTTATTAATCCGCCTTCGTATTTTTTCGCTCTTCAAGGCTTGAAAATCGTCCAAGTCAGGAATGTTTGATTTCAATTTTTTTAGCCTGCGTTCCACAAAAGAAACGTTTTTGAGCATTTCGACCTTCTGGTCCACGTTTGAGACGTGTTCTTGTAGATAGTTTTCAAGTTCTTTTACCAATCCCTTTTGATTAATGAGAAGATAGACTTGGTCTTCCAGATCGTTTAATTTTTCCTGTTTCGAAAGTTTGCGTGGTCGAATCGGCTTATTTTTCATTTCTTTTAAGAGGATCTTGTCATCCTTCAGAAACTCTTGGTCCAATTCCTCGAGGAGTTTTTCTTCTTCGATGTCTCGTTTAGACTTTATTGGAGGCAGAACATAAACGACATCATCAAGATCCGAATCCCTTGCCACTGCGGCTTTCTCAAAATCATCTATCCTTACATTGTCATCAAGAAAAACAAACTCAGGTTTACGCTCAAATAAGGAGCTCGAAATAGACGTGGAAACATCTTGAAGAAGTCTTTTGTATTCGTCAAAAGAAATTATTCTTTCTTTCATTTTGTATTCGTTTAATTCCATTTTTTAAATATGGGAGAAAAACGCTCATTCTTCGTCTTCTTTTTCCTTGCCTATCAAAATATAAGCCATGATTAGAATGATCCCTAAAAACACCAACGATAGAACGCCATAATAGATAGTCTGGTACTGATCCGATGTCACGGACAGCAGATAAATTGCATCTGTAAGGATCATCGCAACACCACTTAACAACTTTTATGATTTCGATTTTTATATTAAATATTTCGCCATTCTTTCATTAAATTTTTATAATTTTCATCAGAAACTTCATAGACTTTAAAGAGATTCAACGGCTCTGCTAGAAGGCGGGCAAGCAGGTGATAACAAATTTCGCTCTTTTTATTCATGACATTCATGTAAAAATCATCACAATTACAATATTTGTTTTTAATCGTGAGATAGTCACGCTTTTTTCCAAGGACAATCCATACCACGCGATTACTCGGATGAAACATGTATTTTAACACACGCTTCTCCAAGATCACCCGAAATGCCTTGAAAAATCTTTCACCGTAATGTTCTGTTAATTCGTTCAATAACTTGCCCGATATTGTTTCATCTTTAATTTGAGGGAGAACTTCATCAATGAATCTCATGAAACTCGTTCCTAAATAGAATTTAATTTTAACGATATTATTAAAAGAATTTGAGTTGATTGCTTTCTAAATTCCACTTCCTCATTACATTAAAAATTTAACTTTAATATGGTGGGAGATGCGTGATTTTCGCACGCCCACGCAAGTAAATAAAACGTGAACGTGATTCGAACACGCGATCCCTGGTTGTTTCGCGCAGAATGCGACCCGAAACCAGAATCCTAGCCAAGACAAGAAACATCTCTTGTCATTCATAGCCAAGCTAGACCAATCTCCCATCAGGAAACAAATTTTTTCTTATGAGAAGATTCGGTATCTCGAATCATAATTATGTATTAAAAAAATTTATTAAAATTTAATGCAAGTAGTATAACGTAAGAATTTTCGGATGGATGAGGAATTGACGAAAAAGCTCTCAGGAATTACCGCAAAAGAGTGCATGATTAAAGATCCGATGACGATCCCATCAACTGAGCAAATTGCCGCAGCAGATCTTTTAATGCTCCGCAATAATATAGGTGGATTACCTGTAGTTGATGACGGCATTCTCGTAGGGATCTTGACCTTACGGGATATTCTCATTTCACGGTTCTCGCATTCTATTGGTGGAATCAAAGTTAGAGATCTCATGACGAAAAATCCAATTACAGTCACGCCTGACACGCCTCTCAAAGAGATTCTAAAGATTTACACGGAAAAAGGGATCGAACGACTTCCAGTAGTCAAGGACGGGGATGTCATTGGAATCGTGGTTCATCGAAAAATACTTGAAAAAATACATGATAACATATAACAAAGATTCTTTTCTTTTTATCATTTCGGACTAATTGATCATCCCTCCATTTTAAATTTCATCAACAAATTTGACTGGCAGCATTCAAAATCTAAACATTTTAAAGAAGGAAAATTAATCTATCAAAGGAATTTATGAATTATGCCTATAAATTCTTCCTGAATAATGAAATTAAGGAGATCTAAATAAGGAAATCGAGCTTGCGGGGAAGTATTTCTCAAGTTCGAGCAGGATTTCTAATAATTACAAAAAAATTCAGGGCGAAGGAAGAAAGTAAGATCATTTAGGTGATATGTCATGAGCGTTATTCCGATGCATGACTTTTTTGAAGAAATTAAAGAAGAAAAAACATTGACGATGACGGGAAATTATGCGGTGGCAGGCGCAGTTACGCAGACAGAGCCAGATGTTATTTGTGCTTTTCCCATTACGCCTCAGACACAATCAGTAGAAGGACTAAGCGACGTGGTTAATCATGGACGTTTAAAAGCGGCATTTGTGAATGTCGAAAGTGAACTGGCAGCCATTTCATACATTACTGCCGCCGTTATTGCAGGAGCTCGCGGCTTTACGGCGACGGCTTCTCAAGGATATCTATTAATGCACGAAGGACTCCCCATGGCAGTTGGATGGCGAGCACCGATATACATGCTCATCTCAAACCGCGCGTGGAATGCCCCTAACCTGAGTATTTGGAACAGTTGGGAAGTCACGCTGGCAGATCACGGCTGGAACAAGATTTTTTCAGAAAACGTCCAAGAAACTTATGATGCAGCAATTCTTAGTTGCATGATATCAGAAAAAACACTTTTTCCGACCTGTTTCTGTCATGATGGGTTTATCATTTCCCATTCGGCACAAAAATTCAAGGCAATCCCTGACGAGACCGTGAAGAAACTCACACCTCGCCGACCCAGGCATACCGTGCGAACGGATAATCCCGGCTGTTGGGGAGGTATAGTCACACCGGATTACTTCATGGAACAACGTCGCGCCTTGGATTTGGCAAAGAAAGATGTCCCTAAAGAAATCGATGCAATGTTTGACCTGTTTGCGAAGGAAACGGGAAGAAAATATTCGTCAATTGAAACCTTTAACATTGAAAAGGCGAAAACCGCAATAGTCACGATGGGTTCCATGTGCGGAACGATAAAACAATGGATGCGAAATGTTCCCGATATCGGACTCATCAAGATACGAACTTATCGTCCATTTCCTAGCGAAAGACTACGAAAAATTATTGAAGATAATAAAATTGAAAAATTGATAGTGCTTGAGAAAAATGATGCACCGGGCGCGCCCGTACCTCAAGTCACGCAAACGATCCTCCCCGTAACTTATCCGCTCGGCACGATCGTTCATTCTTTTATACCCGGGCTCGGTGGAAGAGACGTGACTGTTGATGAGCTTAATGCTGCAAAGAAACGAATGGAAAAGATTAACGACATGAAAGGAGACCTGTACGAATACTTGGGTGTCCGAATAAAACAAGGAGTGATTGAAGGAGAGTAGAACAATGTCTTTAGAACAAAAATTTAAAGCTCGAGTCATTAAAGTCAAGGACATCCTTTCTTGGAAAACCAATAACTACCTGCTTTATTTCAACTATGATAATGAAGCATTCATGAACACGGGGATTCAAGAATCCGGTTCGACACCCTTTGGAGCTTCCACGACAACAGGACCTGCAGGAAAAGCCATTCCGGGAAAGATTGGCATGAAACAAGACATCATAGAAGGATTTGCTTTTCTCGGCATGCAATCTGCATTCCTTGCTACGGCCTCAACCGCTTATCCTGCAGATTTTATCGGAAAAGTCGTCGAAGCATTAAAAACACCAGGAGCCGCTTTCATTCAGGTCTTGGCATCATGCGACCGCGGATGGCGCCATCCGATTAACATCTCCAATAAGGTGAACAAGCTTGCAGTAGATTCTGGTTTCTGGCCTTTATACACGATTCGCGTTAAAAATGGGCGTCCCACGTATGCACTGAATAAAAAGATAAATTATGATACGATGGAAGAAAAACTCATTGAATACTTGAACCTCATGGGACGTTTCCGTCACTTGGTTAAACCTGAATTCAAGGAACAAACAATACCTTTAGTTATTGATGCAGTCAAGGCGCGTGCTGATAATGTCATTAAACTAGTTAATACATTCGGTAATCCAGAACATCAACTAGAAACATACACCGTGAACTTCAAGGAGATTCCGCCACAAGAGATCTTGAATCCAGGACATGGACTATGTCAGGGCTGTGGGTGCGGCATGGCTTTAAATCAATTATCTCTTGCAGCTCATTGGGTCGCAGGAAAAAATATCATCGTGACCAATAACACGTCATGTTCTGAAGTCTCATTCTCGAAAGATGATGTTCCTAATTATAAAGTGCCTTGGGTTCACCACTTGTTTGAAACATGTGCCACGACCGGCGATGCCATTGCAACAACATACAGGATCTTAAAAGCAAAAGGTCTCTACAAAGGAGAAATCCCAAGAGTGATCGCCATTGGTGGAGATGGCTCCACTTATGATATAGGATTTCAATTTCTAAAAGCAGCACTTCATCGAGCCGGAACATTTGGCATCATGAACCCACTCATCAAGGACATTAGCTGAAAATCTGTCCATATTTTCATTTTTTTTCCTTTTTCTCTTGGTTTTATCATTCAATAAACTTAAAATCCTAGATAGTGGCATATTTCTTACTAGTTCAAATCAGATGTTCCGGTTAGGAGGATTGAGACTTTTGCCGTTCGTGAGAAGAGGTCGAAAAATTAGCGTTGGATCGCATCACCAACATTTACTGTTAGACATGAGCGATAAAAGAAATTGGAAATTTCTACTGAAATTACATGAGCTTGGACACATCATAGTGACTTACTTTGACTACGATGCAAAAAAAGAAATCTTAAAGGATCTTTATCTTTCGGTGACGATTCATGGCGAAACTTATTGGACATCTCAATTTAAGAAAAAAGAATTGAAGGAGTTCATTGATTTCCTAAAAGCGAACGAAATAGATCTCATATACATCTAACAAGGAAGATTTTCAATGAATTTCGGTCAAGACGAACAAATAAATAAAAAACAAATACTTGATTTTGCCACGAACCTGAGCTTTCCAAGAAGGAATGGCTCCGAAGGGAATCTCAAAGCACGAGAATTGTTGAAGTCTTGGTTTTCGGATCTCGGTTTCAAGAACATCAATACAGAATCATTCAAATGGAATCCTCGAATTCGGCCATTATATTTTCGTTTTTTTACGGTCCCTTTAACCATTCTAATGTTCGTGGAAGTCATTACCATTATCGAGTTGATTTTTCTCCTTGTTTTCTCGGGGATTTTTACCATTCAATTAATTTGTGAGTTCACAACGGGTTGTACCATCATGATCTTGATGATAATCCTGTTTTCATTCGGACATGTTCTCACGAAATTGGCTTTTCTACACCGCGAAAGATATTTTTCATCGAAATTACGGGATGCCCAGAACATCTCAGTTGAGATTGCGGCAGAGGAAAAGCCGAAATCTAGATTGGTCATCATCGGCGCGCATTATGATAGCATAAACACGCGTTTCGGAGATATGACGAACATAATTTTATATTTGGGTAGGTTTGCGGGTGTTTTTTTTGTTTCAATTCTCACGTTAATCTTGCCATTCGTAACGATGATCCTGCAATTCTTCCAGTTGATGTCCGTTTCCATCATTCTCAACACGATTCTTCTCATTATCGTCTTATATGCCGGATTCTCATTAATGGTGAGTTTTTTCAACACTCTTCATAATAAAAGTGAAGGGGCCATTGATAATGCATCTGGAGTTGCAGTCGTCCTAGGCTGTGCAGCATGGTTAAAGAAAAACCCACCAGCAACCGTAGACGTGATTTGTGTCCTATTTGATGTTGAAGAAGAAGGGTTGATCGGTTCGATGCATTTTGCAAGCAATAATTTGAATAAATTCGAGAAATATGGCATTGAAAAGGTTCACATGATTTGCTTGGATGGTCCTGGCTCGAAAGGAAAGCTTGGATTTTCCGGCTCCTTTGGTTTCCCGATCAAAACTACGACAGACCGCGGAATTATCAATGAATTACAGCAAGAGGCCAACAAACTTCGGTACCAAACGAGAAAAATATGGTTTCCTTATGGTGGCTCCGATCACGTTCCATTTGGCATGTTGAAAATAGACTCCTGCCATTTCTTCTCCACGTCCATCGTCTCGAACACCATATCTGATAAAAAAGAGCTTCTTAATGAGGAAAACCTGTTTCGTGCAACTAACATCGTGATCAATTACATTAGAGAACTGGATTCAGGCGAAATTTAGCCAATAAACGCGCATTTTAATCAACAAATAAAAAATTCGAGAAAAAAAATATATATCATGCAAGGCAAAAGATTTTCTGAAAGATTTTCTGATAATTAAAAAGAAATAGAGTCTAAAAAGTCGGTGAGTTTTTCATGCCCGTACAAAGTAATGGTTTCATATTTCTGGTTCATTTTCCCATCATGATAGTCGAATTAATAATATCCATAATGTTTTTCGCCCTTTCTTTCATAATCCTTAATAAATGGAGAGAAAGGAGAACGGTAGCGACGCTTTATTTGTCTCTCGCACTATTCGCGTTGTCGGCTGCAATTTTTATTGCTTTTACAGGATTAGCAAGTTGGTATTTTACGTGGGTATTGGCTCTTTATTCATACGTGCCGAGCACGATTTATTATCGGATGAGCCTTCCTCTCGGTTACACGTTAGTCATCGTCTATGATGCATTTCTATTCCTATTTACCATCCAAATTTTCCTTGGTGGGAGGCAAAAGCTTGCCATTCCTGTCTTGATTATTGGGGTTCTTTTAATCATGCTACTTTTCCTGCCAAATAACTATTACGGTGTTGAACGGCTCCCTACAGATCCGCCATCGATCCGCACCATCGTTCAAGGTTTATACTTGCTCTACAACGTTGCGATTTTCGGTATCTTGGGTTTAAAATCATATAAAGCATCCAGAGATGCTGGAGAGAAAGTAAGTCGCGTGGGTTTCCAAACCATTGCAATGAGCCAGGTGATAAACATATCGATTTTTGTATTTTTCCTGATGGATGCCATCGTGATCCTCTTGATTCCCTTTAGTCCGGGATATTCCTTTTTCATTTATCTCGCTTGGATTTTCGCCTTTATTGCAGGATTTTTCGTATATTTAGGCTATATCCTTCCTCCGTGGTTTAGAAAATTGATCTCGAAAGAATCTTGAAGAATGAACTGAAAAGAATGATTTCTTAGTCAGTATATTTTTATACTATAGAATACTAGTAAATCATGATGTCCGTTGTCAAGATAACAAAAAAGAAAAATTTAGAGAAATTGCTTGCAAGGATAACTCTGCGTCTTGGACGAAAGCCAACGCAACAAGAAGTGTTAGATTATTGCGTGGAATTGGGCGAGGAACATATTGAGGAGCTCATTCAAAAAATTAGTCCGGGTCCAATCCTTGACGATGAAAAGATTGACAGGATTGTAAATTTAAGAAAAGAATTGGCGAAACTGGAGTGGCAAAAGCCAAACAGTGAAGAATTTCTGAGTGAAGATGATGCTGATTTATACTATTAAAGTGAATGACCATGGGAATCTTTTTGGACACAGGATTTTATATTGGGTTGGTCGATCCCAAGGACAAGCATTATCATCGGAGCTTGGAGCTGTTACATGAGTTAAAATCAGGAGAATACGGACAAATTTATACATCAACCCTTGTCATGGGAGAAACAGCGACTTTAGTTGGAATTCGAACAAATCGACACCCTAAGGCAATGAACTCAATTCGAAATCTCTTTTCAGGATCCGAGAAGCTTGCTATTATCTTAAGGTTTGGAGATGACCTTGAAGAAGACACGTGGAAATTATTTCACAGGATAAATACAACCAAAAAATCAAAATTCGTGAGCTTTGTAGATTGTGCAAACATAGTAACTTGCAAACGATATTCAATTGAAAATATAATAGCTTTTGACGAGCATTTTGATGGTTGGTTGACAAGAATTCATTAAACGTGGTTAATTTTACGAAGATTGTGTGCGATTTCATCGATTACTTCTTTTTTTTTGATGCAAGTATTTGTAGAAAACTATTTGAAGAACGTATCATATTTAAACTAAAATGAAAATTAAATGAATTTTACAAGGAAATCTTTGAAAATGAGTTCAATCAAGGACCGCATTGGAAAAATCGTATTGCCCGGTGAAAAAATCGGGGTGATCGAGCAATTTCTTCCGGGTGAAGGCACGTATGAAGAAGATGGAATAATATACGCTAGTTTAATCGGATCTCTCAAATTAAATAAACGAGAGCGTGTTGTAAGCGTTGAGCCCGAAAAGGATACACCACTTCCAAGGGATGGGGATGTCGTTATTGGTCGCGTGGATACGCTGAAAAAACAATCCGTGGTGGTGTATGTAAACGATGCTCGGAGCTTGCAACCGCGAGCTAATTATGAAGCATCCATACACGTGTCAAATGTTTCCAGGGATTACATTGAGAATATATCTGATGCTTTTAAACCGTACGATCTAGTGCGTTGTCGGCTAATACGAACGGATAGCTTTCCATTTCAGGCCGTCACCGATGAAAAAAATCTAGGCGTCATCCTCGCATTTTGTAGCATTTGTGGTGAAAAACTGGCATGGAAAGGCAATCGTCTCGTCTGTTCAAATTGTAGAAATATTGAACAAAGAAAAGTCGCAAGCGATTACGGAAGGATGCAATTATAAGGAAAAATACGGCTTACGGGATTTTGCAATTTGGATTCACCCAATAAGGCGTCCTGTAAAAATGTTATTTTTGGTTCGCTCGATTTTAATGCGCACCGTGGAACCGACCTTCTTTTTTCCGTCAATGATCTGAATTATTCGATTTCGGGCAACTGCAAGTATTTCTCCTTTGATTCGACCGAGAGCTTTTATTTCTGCCATGACGACTTCACCTTTTCGAAAAGGTTTGGGCAATTCCTTGCGTTTTACCATGTTAAAATCTCTTTTCTTATCAAGGATTAGGCTTGAAATTGCGTGTTTTTGTTCCAATTCGTGCAAGAAATCGTGAAATTCTTCCCACGACCATGGCTTGATTCCTTTAACTTTACGTGAAAGAGGATAGATGAGATAATTTTGGATACCAAGAGGTGCTTTATAGAAACGTCCTAGCCCCATTTTTTTTAAATATTGGATGATTTCATTCATATCATCCACGTTCACCCTCGGAACCACGATAGGAGAAACATGAAGCTTAATCTTCGTTCTTAAGATGATATCAATTAATTTTTTCACGTGTTCGATGTCGTAGTTGGAAGTTCCAGCTAATGCTCGTGCCTTTCTGGGATTTAAACAATTCAAACTCAAATTTATTCGTGTCAAACCTGCTTTTTCGAGAGCCAGCACGCCATCTTCATCAAGAAGGATGCCATTTGTCTGCAATGAAATTTCTTCAATACCTTCAATCGAGTTTAATCGCGTGATTAATTCCGCCAAATAAGGATATGTTGTTGGTTCTCCTTGTCCTGAAAGGTGAATTTCTAAACCACGTGGTCCAAGAAACTCAACGATTTTTTGAACCTCTTGGAATAAATAATCCGGATCAACCAAATAGTCCATCTGTCTTGATTTAGAATTCTTTCCCTCATCAACTGAACAAAAAATGCATTGTAGTGGACAACCCGAAATGGGACGGACTTCAATCACGTTTGTACCTCTGACAATAATACCAAAAGCCGTGTGACCAATGAGCGGGATGCCCGACTTCTCATGAATGTACATCATTGGACGACCCGTATGCGCATTCCACATTCTAGCATTCATTAGCTCTGAAAGAAACCTCTTAAAAACGGAAATTATCTCTTCTTCACGGAACACCGAGCCTGCAAGGTCAAATTTTAGAAAAAAATCATCGTTTCGCATCTCAACATCAAAGTTAATTTTTCCGTGACCGAGTTCCTTCTTTAACCTTCGTAGAAAATATCTTTTATCGACCTCAGTCTCCATTACGTCTTTATATGTAAATCTTATCGTTTCGTCTAACGAAGCCGTGATTGGCATTGCTTTGGACAGGTTAATCTCGGTCTCATCATTTTGATCTTGAGTTGATTTTTCAGGTTCTGGCATTTTTCTTTCCAAAAAATGAATCTTGTTTAATCATTCATCGCGAATTCTGCGACTTACAAGTAAATCTCGAATTTCATGTAGAAAAAACTACTCATCGGTTTTGAAAACACGACAATTGACATCAGGAATGCAATTCTAATAAATTGGAATTCGTCAAGATCCAAATTACTTGCGAAAATAATAATGTCTTTAGCCAGTTCACGCGGATGTTGTGGACTTCTAGGTTCTTTTTGATGATTTCACCAAATAAAGATCTTTTTCCGTCCAAGATATCAATCCAGATGTCCTTTGGACCGATTATGGTGAAATCGGACGCTGCCGAATAGCCTCTAAAAAATTTTTGGACATCCTTTGTAATGAATAATGAGAATTCTTCATTTTTAGTCCCGTTTATGACCTTGATATTAAGCAGGAATAAGAAGCTTGTAAGGGCTTTAGGGAGAGTTTCGAGCAATCGCAAGTTCTGTGTTTTCTTGATGATGTTATAGAAACGTTTTAATTTTTTATTCAGGAGCATGAGACGCTCTTCGATCTCACTCAATTCATTTCCCTACAAGTTTTTTTATAGTCCTTTATGGAACAAGATGAAATTCAATCGCCTAGACTTTATTATCTGAAACATAAATTTAAAATATCTGATCAAATTGAGAATCGTAATAATGCTGCAATGCCACCCAATTTTTCGAGTTGTTCTCCTGCAGGATGGTGAACGCTGATGAATACAGGTTGTCCTCCACTTTTTTCTACGTTTATTATTAAACTTTCAATTCTTCTTCGATCTTCATCAGTACCTTTTCGAAATCGAGTATCGGTCAACAATATTTTATCCACAGCACCATAGTTAATGGCTCGCTCGACATCAGCAAGTCCATAAGTCACGTCATTTTTTTCCTTGCTAATTCGTTTTATTACTTCTTCCATTAGAGCATTTTCTTGCCCTATCCTGAAATTGTCCACGAGTTTTGATACCTTTCCTTTTTTAATGATTTCATATATTGCAGACTTCGTGCCACTTGAGGCATCTTCCAATTTCACGATTCCAGCAATTTTGGGCGAATTCTTTTTGAGAAACGTTAAGAAATGTTCTTTCACGCTTCCAGGTCCACCGAGAATTATTATCTTGATATCTTCTCGAGAAACGTGTTCATCCATAACTTGAAGCACGTTCTTGAAAAAGTCTTGAAGGGCCTTGTCGTGATATGATACATTATACCGTTTTCCCGGAATATTTTCCGTGATTTTTGCAACTACATTTATTCCCGTGTCGCTAACCGTTGCAATGCAAGATTCTCCTTTATCCATCGTAATAATTAGGAATTCAGGTGTCTCAGATGATTTTAATGCACGATCAAGTCTTCGTAAAAAATAAGGCGTCCATTCTTTTTTTACGATGGTTATTTCTGAAAGAGGTTGGAGGTTAAACGTGTGATGATCATGGAGAGAAACTAAATCTTCAGGTCCGAAAATGATTTTTCCCGTCACGCGAAGCCTTGTTGTAAAAGGATGGAACTCAAATTTCTCAACTTCTATTCCTAAAAAGACTTTTACACGTTCACCACTATCGGCACGTTCTCTTTCATTTTCTTTTCGAATCCTGCGAACTGTTTTACCATAGATGCGGTCAGAAGGCATTAAGATATTGTACACGTGCCATAAGTCATCAATGTTTTCAAGCTGTACCTTGATCTCTTTCTTTTTCAGGTCTTGTTCAAGAATTTTCATGTTATTGCCTTCATTCCAAAAAAAATGATGTTTTCTGAAGATATTTTTCCGTGATTTTATTTCAGCTATTGAATTTCAAATTTTTAAATCATGATACAAGATCGATCCTTGATAAAAGATTTCGTGATCATCGTGAAAATAGATAAACAAGTTCAAATCAGGCGAGCAGTTGAAGCCGATTTATCCAAAATGCATGACATAGAAGTTAAGTCTTTCTCACATCCTTATGGCAAGGACTTTTTTCGTTATCTTTGGAAGCAAAAGACGACCCGATTTTTCGTGGCAGTATCAGATGGGGAAGTCATTGGATATATTATTGGGTTAAGGCGTGATGAAAGAGTGGGACACGTGGTTTCTATCGCAGTTACTCCCGGTCAACAGGGCAAGGGTATTGGAAAAAGCTTGCTGAATCGAGTGGTAGAAGACCTCGGTTCCGAAGAGATTTGGCTTGAAGTTAGCACTGAGAATGAAAAAGCACGTAATTTTTATGAAACGATGGGGTTCAGATTTAAGGAACATCTTCCACGTTACTATCAAAGTGGCGAAGATGCCATTCGAATGGTCCTATTTATTGCCAAATAAAAAAGGAGTTCATTTTCAAAAATTTAGTTGATCAAGTCAAATAATTGATTTATTATAGTAGTATCAACTTTTGGGTATTTCTTTTGAAATTCTTCAAAAAGCATCTCTGCTTCTTCTTTGAACTCCACGTATTTCGATCGGTGAGTCTCAGCAAAACGACCCCTTGAAGTCTCGTAATAGAATTGAGCTTGAAAAATCTTGTTTCTAATCTTTAAAAGTTCCATTTCGATTTGTGACCGAACTTCAAATAGACCAATTGCATACGTGATGTATTCACCAACCCGATTTGAAACTTGGATCAAGCGGGTGAATGCCTTATTGAGATATGGGGCAAATTTCTTTTTTACATCTTCAATGGGCATTGTTTCATAATACAAGCTCAGCTCATAATTCGTAAAATCTTCACCAATGGTCTCCACGTCAAACTCATCATCAGGACCTTGCTTGCGTAAAACATCTGGCAATACTAAATGCTTTATTTGCAGGTAGACGTCTTCTAAGATACGAGCATAATCTTCATTTGAAAACCGGTTTTCAATATTTTTCGCCATGTATTGAATTGACCGCTCGATTATGGTTGGAGTATGTTGAAAAGTTACCGAGAATTTAATTCTCTTTCTTTTCACGTCTAAATGAACAATGGCAGAGATTCGTTCACCTTTTTTATATAGAACTCTGACCGTGAATGGGTCTATTTCCTCAACCAGTCCTTGAGCTTCTTTTTCCGTTAATTCCTCCTGAATTACGGATTCAATGGTCGGTTCTTCTTCTTCCCAGATATCATCTAAATCCATGGAGGTCACGATAAAAATTCAATTAATTTTAATGCTTTGTTTATTCTCCGCAAGTCATAATTTAAACTTAATTGAAAGCATGAGTCAAGTTCATTCCTATAATGAGCATGGCTTTCTGGATGCGATTTTTTCCATTATAAGTCAATTCTAGCGGCAAGATGCTGTCTAGTATTAACGATTTTCAATAAAAGACTTTAAATACCTGTTATTCATTGAAACAATCGAATGAGAGTTGATGCAGGTCAAAACTCGAGTTTACAAGCTCATTTCTCGCTGAATTCGACTTGAGCTATTATTACACGATTTAAAATGAACGATTTAAAGGATAGGTCTTTCATGGACAAGCAAAAACTTCTTGACGATTTAACAGGGATAGTTGGAAAAAGTAATGTATCGATTGATGAAGCCGTTCTCTTTCTTTACTCATCAGATGTAGCATTTGAATCGGATATTTTCCCCGACATTGTTGTTCGTCCGTCGACTACGGAGGAAGTCTCCCAGATCGTGCGTTACGCAAATGATAACAAGATTCCCATCACGCCAAGAGGTGCGGGAAGCGGTGCGTCAGGTAGTGCCGTTGCAGTAAAGGGCGGCATCCTTCTCGATCTCACGCGCATGAATAAAATTCTTGAATTGGACACGGATAATTTCATGGTCGCGGTTCAGCCAGGCGTTGTATTAGTAAACTTGAATGAATATCTCAAGCCACATGGATTGTTTCTACCCGTTGATTTGGGTAGCGCCTCAATGGCAAATATAGGTGGAACCATTGCTAATAATGGTGGAGGGTTGCGAGCCGTAAAATATGGCGTGATGAGAAATTACGTCATGGGATTGGAAGTCGTCTTACCATCAGGGGAAATCTTGGAAACAGGCGGAAAAACGCGTAAAAATGTCGTGGGTTATGATATAGTGAGCTTATTTACAGGCTCTGAAGGCACGCTCGGTATCATTACAAAAGCAATCTTGAAGATTATTGCAATTCCAAAACACGTTGGAGTCGTTTTTGCAGTTTATGATGACTTGTATAAAGCAGGAAAAACCGTTCCGGCAATATTTAAATCTGGAATCTTGCCCAGTGCAATAGAAATCTTGGATCAAACCGCAATTTTAGCAATAAATAAATATAGACCCGATGTTAACTTGCCACAATCTGCAGAAGCAATCCTATTGTTTGAAATCGATGGACCGATTCCCATTGAACGTGAAATCACCATTATTGAAGAGACGTGCAGAGAACAAGGTGCAATAGAAGTGAAAAAAACTACTGATGAAGCAGAGCGAACACGCTTGTGGGAAGCACGAAAATTGGTCGGTGCCGCATCTACTCGAGTGCGGGAGGGATATTCACGCGTGTATGAAGGAGAAGATATCACGGTAACACCAATGGACATTCCCGATGTTCTCCTAGAATTAAGAGCACTCTCAAAGAGGTACGACTTGCCAATTGTCGTATTCGGTCATATTGGAGATGGTAATTTACATCCTGCTATAACGGTCCGAAAAAAAAATCCGCAGGACCTCCTAAAGCTTAAACAGTTAGTTGATGAAATTCATGAATTGGCACTCAGCAAAGGCGGAGTAGTTACAGGCGAGCACGGTATCGGCGTGCAGCGTGCCAAGTATTTAAAGAATAATCCGCTCAATTTACATGTCATGCGATTAATCAAAAAAGTATTAGATCCAAATAACATCATGAACCCGGGAAAAATGGATTTAGACCCAATTTACGAAGCGTAGATGAGGACAATGGAAAAATTAAAAGATTTAGAACAAGAAATGCTGAAATGCGTGCGTTGTGGTAAGTGCCGCGACACTTGTAGAACATTACTTGAAACAGATGAAGAAGGAGATTTAGTTCCAACGTGGGAGTCAAGAAGCTCTCGAGGACGAGTCCGCATGGCTTTGGGCTTGGTTCAAGAAAAAATACCATCAACGCCTCGATTGATTCAAGATTTTTATAATTGTCTATTATGCAATCGATGCGTGTCTACTTGTCCAAGTGGTGTTGACGTTCCGAAAATCATTGAAGGCGTCCGTGGATTCATCGTAGGTGAAGATCTTGCGCCTCCCAATGTAAAAGCACTCCTTCAAGCACTTGATGAGACACGTAACATATTCGAAATGGATCAAGATGAGCGGCTCATCTGGACGGAAATGGAAGCAGAAGAAATAATGGAAGACAAGGTTTTGAAGGAGGCAGACCTATGCTTTTTTGTGGGTTGTCAGGCATCTTTCAAAGGATCTCTTGCAGGCATCCCTGAAGCGATTGCCTTGATCTTGGATTCCCTTAACATCAATTTTACCGTTCTTGGCGAAGAAGAATGGTGTTGCGGTAATCCATATTTCCTTCTCGGACTTGAGAATGAAAAGGCCAAGGAACTGGTATCACACAACATAGAAAAAATGCAGGAACTCAAGGTAAAGCAAATCTTAACCACCTGTCCGGGATGCTTTCGCGTGTGGACAAAAATCTATCCAAAAATTTGGGGCCAACCATTACCCTTCGAGATCATCCACTCCACCCAATTCTTCTCGGAATTGATTGACAAAAATCACATCAACATTCCTAAAAAACTCCAGCAAATCGTTGGATATCAAGATCCTTGCGAGTTAGGACGTCATTGTGGGATATATGAAGAACCCAGAAAGATATTGAACCATCTTGCAGGCTCAAATTTTAAGGAACTCCCATTAAATAGAGACGACTCCAACTGTTGTGGTGGTGGCGGATTAGCCAAAGCCGTAGCTGAGAAGATGACATTAGAGATTGCTAGATTCAAATTACATGAGTTCCTCGATATTGGAAGCAATTTGTTAGTTACTGCTTGTCCTGCTTGCTATGAAAATTTGATGAGAGGATTGGACCAGAGCGAAGAAAAAATTGAAATTAAAGACGTGAATCAACTGCTGGCAGAATTACTCGATCTCTCATGAAAACGTTTTGCTCCTCTCAGGACTTCTTTTATTGCACCGCTCTCGCCTTTTTCTAATAATTTTTTCTTTCTTTTTATGTCACCGACGGCGTTAAAATATAAGGCAAAGAAAACACCAACCAAAAATAGTGATATATCAACGATCCAATAAATCAAGTCTATCGGAATTGCCGGCTGTAGCAAATACCGAAGAAATAACTGTTCCAGATAAAAATTGATGAAGGCGATATTACTAAGCTCACCACTGAATTGAGGAAATATCGGATAACACAAATATACCGTGTGAAAGATGGAGAACAATGTCCCAGCCAAATGAATAAGTGGTAAGGTAGCTAAAATATATTGTTGCCGATCTTCTTTAAGTGCAATTATGATAATGAAAATGACAATGCAAATCACGCCAATGATTAACAGGTTATGGCTGTATTTCATTGCATCCGAAATGATGAGATTCCCCTCAACGAAGATCATCGTTGAATCAAAATCAACGAGAAAGTATGGAATGAAACGAAGATAGTTTAAAATGTCCAAGGAGAACAGAAGCAAAGATAATAGTATGAAATCCGGAAGAAATATGAGAATAAAAATCAAAATAAGGCTCAATTTTTGAAATTTTGCTTTCAGGACAACTGCAAGACCTATCAAGGCGAAAAACATGTCAAATCACTTCATTGTTGCATGTGTAGATTCATCAAATAATGACCAAAATAAGCAAGAACAACGACGAATGCAGAAAGAAATATTATCAGACCCACTACTTGTGAAACCATGATGACAATCACATCCGTTAGCATGGTTGGAGGAATTTCATAATTTAATAAAGTACTCAGCAACATCGTCAGGATGTTCCAAATAAGGAAGCATAGATTAATGACAGTAAACGTTAGAAGAGCATGAAAGAATCGGGTTCGATGTGGACTTTCCATCCCGGTACAAACAGTTCGAAACATTAGTGGAATGGCAATGAAGAGAGATAAATAATATGGCACGGAAATAATGATCAAAAACGTGAGTAGTTCTATTAACATGAGTTGATCCCAGCTCAGCAGTTTATAAAGTGCGTCGCAAAGCACAAAGACAAATCGTCTTACAGAATTCAATGATTTTTTCACAATTATCTAATATAATTTGAGATGTTGTTTCTGGAGTCTCTTCCTTATCAATCGCCATCTCTACTTTTCGTTTTTCCTCTTTCGATGGCTCGATCTTGTTCAACACGTCAATTGCTTCTTTTGTCTTATTGAATAAGAAAGATGAAATGGAATCAGAGAGCAACTCGGACGTCAATCGAAGAATGGGCAAGGTATCACTGAGTGTTTTAGTAGGTTGGGACTTGATAAAGCTATTTGACATTCGTCCGAGAGTTTCGGCAGCTTCGTTTATCGTCACGATGAAAAATGCAAAGTCCATGGCATCTTGCGTGTTAATTTTCATCTTCATTAGGATGGAAGGCTGGATCAGACCTTTCCTAAGCTGTCGATGAACTCTCAAGTAATAACGATTTATATTATCTCTTGAGGAAAGCACGGCTTGTGCAACGGATTTATCATTATTTTCAACGGCATAAATGAAATTATTCATGAGTTCCAAGACATTCCTACTAACCATTTTAATCAATTCGTTCAGTGATGTTTCCTTCAAAGCCATGATGTCTTTGATGATAACCACGTTAGGAGTCTTGGAAAGAATCTCAAACCCGAGAAGATTAGAAACGAGATTTGATATCTTTATGTACTTGTCTTGCGTGAATGGGGTCTTAGTTTCAATTTTTATCACGTCATTACCATCAAGAAACTTCGTTTGAATGACGTATGACAACGTTTTCATGTCTTGATATTTGTCAACATCAACCGTTGCCAGCATCTTCGATTCTGTTTCCTCCATGATGAAAGGCATGATTAGTAGAGAACCATCAGGATTTTCAAATACCTGAACTTCATTTTCTTCATTTAAACCGTGTTTTTTAGTCCAAGCCCGCGGAAGGCTCATTATTAATGTCTTTGACGATCCCCATTTGACAAGTTTTCGGGTTTCTCCGATTTTCACGTCTCCAACCTCTCGGAACTTCGCAACATATTCGTTTATTCTTGAATTTTATTTAGTTAGTTCGTTTATAAATTATAATAATTTTGTGACTAGTTTATAAATATACATAAAAATTATCCAAAAAAACAAGCGGAAAAAAAAACAAGCATTTTTCTTTTTCAAGTTACCGATTGTATCCGTAAAAAAAAGAGGATCCGTGTTGGATTTGGATCCGGAAAGAATAAAAGAGGGATGAATTTATTAAGAGTAACCGAAAATCTCGGTAAGCAAGCTTGATAATTTCTGATTTAATCCATATACGGAATTTGAATCAATGATGATTTCATCATGATTAGTCTCGTTTGATAGCTCGAGCCGAGCAAAATATCCTGCTCCATCGCTCCACTTTTTAATCCGCACGTTAAACATTTAGCTCAATTCTCCAATTTTTATGATCGACATCTTGCGATAATTTATCTCTCTTTAATTTTTAAGAGAGTTGAGGAGATCAAGAAATTCATGAAAAATTTCGTAATCCAATTTTCCAGTTTCCGACTTATTTTTATTAGAATTCAATAAAATTTGAAGTAATATCGGAGCACTATTGAATGAATTTGTAGGAACGATTAGAAAGAGTTCCGAGCTTTAAAAAAATGGCGACGACACGATTCTATTGGTCTTGAGTTTGATTAGAATTATCGGTTCATTACGTGAGAAAAATTTTTTAACCCTTTTCATTTTTTATAGATAAAGTGAATTTTTGTCAAAACACGGAAATGATTGTTGATATTCATGACGACTGTCTACGATATTCCTGCTGATGCTTTTATTGAAGCCATGGCTAAAGAATTAAAAGAGAAACATGAGGCAGTTAAGCCTCCAGAATGGTCTGAGTATGTTAAAACGGGAGTTTCAAAAGAAAACATACCTGAGAATCCTGATTGGTGGTATGTTAGAGGAGCTTCCATCCTGCGTAAGATTTACATTAGACCAAATGTTGGCGTGCAGCATTTGCGGAATGCTTACGGAAGCCGGTATCGCCGCAATAAGATGCCCGCCCATTTTAGAAAGGGAGCCGGAAAGATCATTCGGAAGCTCCTGATTCAAATGGAAGAAGCTGGTCTTGTAGAAAAGTCAGAAGGTAAGGGTCGCAGAATTTCCCGCAATGGGAGATCTGTAATGGACAGGGTGGCACATTCCGTGAAAAAATCTCTCGAAAAAGAAATTCCCGCTCTTCAAAAATATTAATGGAGTGTAATTTCAATGTCAGATGAAGAATTGGAAGAGATTCGACGAAGAAAAATGGCACAGCTCCAAGCTGAGGCTCAACAGCGAGCCGCGGTACAAGAGCAACATGAAAAAATAGAAGCCCAGAAGACGGCTCTTCTTCGAACGATCTTGACACCTGAAGCTCGCACCAGATTGAATAGCATTAAAATGGTCAAGCCCCAATTCGCAGAAGGCATTGAATTGCAGTTGATCCAACTTGCACAATCTGGTCAATTATCTCGAATGGGCATTTCAATTCCCATAACGGACGAGCACCTGAAAATGATATTATCAAGAGCTCAGGGGAAAAAACGGGACATGAAGATTCAGCGAATATAGGTGAAAGATATGGTAAAAAGCTTGCCAAAAAAGATACGACTTGGAAAACGTAACAAGGAAAATAATAGCGTGCCTGCGTGGATCATCGTGCGCACGAAAGGAAAAGTCCGAACGCATCCGAAGAAGCGACGTTGGCGGGCAAGTAGGTTAAAAGTATAAAAACATCATGTTTTTTTAGGTTTTTTATGTTTTATAGGTTGGACGTGGTCGTGCTTCATCAATTTTGTTAAATTTTTTCCTAAATCCATGAGTGCACTGCTCAATCCTTCCTCGTAATCCTTGATATCATCGAGCTTTGAACCGAAATCAGTCAATTCTCGCGTTATACTGGAGTTATAGCCCTTCAAATCGGCGATCTCGCTCTTTATTTCCAATTTAAGATTTTCAAAATCGTCTTGTAAAGTCTTCACGGCAACCAGAACATCATTAAAACCATCAATGATCAATTGCAAGTCATCCGTGGTGAGGGATCCTTTACTCACGGCAGGCAAAACGGGAAGTTGAAATTTCGAGCCTTTTGCTTTGGGATCACCAGACTTGGCACCGACTTTTGCCATACTGGTTCTTCCCATAACAGCATTGATAAAATCAATGGTTTGAATCCACCGATGATCCTTGTGCTTTTCAATTGCCCATTCGATCATGCTCATGAATAGCTTCTCGTGATAGAACCATTTCAGGACTTTGTTCCTGAACATTTCCCACGACCCAATGCAGATCACTTTTCCCAATCCGACTTCTGCAACAGCCATCACGCAGGCATTGGTTGGATCAGCGATGGCATCAGCCCAAGCAACAGGCCTTGCATTTCCAGCAATTTCCAAACTGCAAGCAGAACGCAAGCAGACTTCTTTCACGCCTTTCACGGCAGGATGATCAGCAAACTTGGATATCATTGGCAGGGTAGGAATTCCATTATTATTTACTTCATCAGTCACCTGATTGTTTTGGAACGTTATGCCAAATTCACGTGAAAGCGCATTTAGATTGGTACCCCTACCATGATCCCCGCCAGCGTTACTTAATAAAATAAGACTTCCACCATTCTTCACGTAACGAACGAGATTCTTGATTTCTACGGGATTAAATTTTGAATGATCAGGACAGGCAAATATCACGACATCATAGCGAACCAATCGTGGTTGAACCATTACATCATTAAACTCGAAGCATTTGAATGCGTAGTCTTGAAGAAGCCTTGTCAAATCTTGGAATGAGTCTTGGAGTTTTCCCCGTTCATTCAAATTTCTATCAAATGCGATATAGGCTCTCCAAAGATGTTTTTTCCGGGGACGACTTTCTGACCTGTCTTTCGGGCTAGTAGTACTGCTGGACTCGAGTAACTCGCCTTTTTCCGTTGAATCTTCCTTCGGCGAAACGATTTCTTCAGATTCATTTGATTCATTTGATTTAATCTCTTTTTCAGGTTCAGGTGTTGCATCTTGAATAGCAAGCTGGTCAAAACTGAAACCATCATGTGATGTCTCTGTCGAAACCGTGTTACCAACGGACTCTTTTGCGGCTTCCAATTCTTTTTCAAGTTCTAACTTAAGATCTGTGGGTTCTTCAACAGGAAGTAAAAGATTTTCATCCGTGCTTTCTTCTTTTTTTGCTTTCTTTTTCGGTGGTGTCAAGGATATTTTCTCCTTCCAGTTTGCAAGTTTTGAGATCTTCTTGCCTTATTTTCCATTTATTATTAAAATACACTGCGGCGTGAAAGTCTTTAAAAAATTCTAAATTGCTGGTTTTTATATGAAATGAATTTATTTTAATTTCCTACTAAAGTTTTGCCGTTCAAATGAACAATTTTAATAAGCTTAATTGAATTTTATAAATACAATTTCATTAATGATTTGGGAATTGACGGAAGTCAATTTTTTGAGGTTTCCACGGTGAGTACAAAAAAACCGAAAAAGGCAAAAAAAGCAAAAAAAGCGGAGGAAAAGCCAAAAGTCAAGGAAGAAACACCCGAAGCCATCGAGGATGATGAGGATGAACTCATTACTGATGAGTCTCTTGAAGAATTGCCTGAAGATGAATCTCTCGAAGATTTAATTCAGCTCGAAGAGAAAAAGGGTGAAGAGCCTGAGCTTGAAGAATTATTAAAAAAGAAGGCTGAAAGGCGGGAAGCGGAACCAATCATTGAAGAACGGCTTTATACGGTTCCACTGGGTCGAACACGGAATGTGCCTCATTATAAACGGTCAAAAAAAGCCGTGACCATATTACGAGAATTCCTAATGCGCCATTTAAAACCCGAAGAACTCGTCATCGCACCAGAACTTAACGAATACATCTGGTCCAGAGGCGTGAAAAATCCACCACGTAAAGTAAAAATTCGGACCACGAAAACGGCAGAAGGTCTCGTTACGGCATATCTCATTAAAAGTTGATTTCATTCTATATTCTAATTTCTATTCTTTCATTCATGTCAAAACGTGAAAAATCATGTTTAGTGCACGTCCTAAAAAAGTTATCACGCTTTTAAAAGATCCACTCATTTTATACATTCCGGAAAATACCATGCTTGATAGTAACGTGTACCTAATCGGTCAACAGGGAAATCTCTTGATGATCGATTCTGGTAACGGATTGAGTTACAAAAATATTGTCAAGGCCTTGGATAATGCAGGATATCCTGTAAAAGACAATTTAAAAGCAATCTGTCAAACACACCAACACGTAGATCACATATTAGGGCTATATAAGTTTAAGAAAGATTTTCCAGAAATTCAAGTATTTGCATCTGAAACGGAAGCCATGGTGATTGAGAGCGGGAAACGAGATCTCATCGTTCCTGATATGGGATTCGGAATGTCAAGCATGATTTTTAACATGATGAAATCCATCGGACTTGAAATTTTTCCCATCAAGGTGGACCAAAAATTCAAGGATGGAGATATTTTTACGTGGGAACCATTCAAATTTGAAGTTTTAATCACTCCCGGACACACACCCGGTGGTTTATGTCTTTATGATAAGGAACACAAGGTCTTATTCTCAGGAGATACCGTATTTCCGGGAGGATCAATGGGACGAGTCGATTTCCCTGGTGGAAGTTCAAGACTAATGCGGGATTCATTAAATAGATTGGCAAATCTTGACGTGGAGATTCTATGCGCTGGACACATGCCTCCCGTTGAAAAGAACGCACGAGACCAAATTAAAATGTCTGCAGGCATGTCGCAATACATGTTATAGAAATGAAAGAAAAAATCGAAGTTATTTTCAAATAAAAAATAGAATTCTTTGACACCATCAAATGGTGTCATGTGGAACGTTTATCCGCCTGCCTGTGTTGCCATTACTGTTATGACATCTTTTTTTGGAAACACGCCAAGACTTGCAAAACGAACGTTATCTGGAAGAACTTTTCCTTTATGAATGAATTGAATTGTCAAGATCGGATTTAATTTATATGCTTTCCGCACGAGCTTCTTGGCTTCAGCTACATTTTGATTTACGTCAATGTCTACAGTTTTGACGGCTTGATCAGGAGGCACTCCTGTGAGCCTAAATCGGTACTCAACCATGATAATCACTTCAGAACATGTTTTTTCTTAAGAAGTCCTATATTATTCTATTCGAAAATCCAATTTAAACAATTTGTCAAAAAGTTGTTTATATTCTTTTTTGCGTGTCGAAGTTGTTTTTTAAGGATTGGCAAGCAAGGACAAATTACCATGAATATTTTTCATTTAAGACCGAATATCAAGCTTTAACTTGATGATATTTTCATGTATTCTTCAAATGAGCCGACATGTATTTAAAAAAATTCTTAGGATGGTGAATTTTAACATGAAATCCCGTGGTTGAAAAAGATCTCACGTTTCTTTGAAGTTTAATTTATATTTGATGATGTCCAATATATTAGTGAATTAACGGCTTTTCGGAGTCCACCGATCATGTCAGTAACAGTGTTAAATTTTAACCAGATATTGGATGACTGGGACGTGTTTGAGTCCATATTGCTCGAATTAAATGACTTTGATTCGGTAATTGAAGTAAAGCAAATCTCTCATCCAGAGGATTTTCTAAGCATCGAGCGAATAAATGATAATGGATACAAGTTGACAACGAGTTTCACGATTCTGATTCTTAGTGAATACCAGTCTTTGATTCAAAATGCACGGCTGGCACTTTTACATGAATTGGGATTTGTTTTGGATGATGATGTTAAATTTTCTCAGGAAAGCAAGGCAATTTGGTTGAAATGTCAAAAAATCGTAAAAACACCTGAAGAAGCAATTTCGACCTTGCAGGATTTGGGAAAAAGACTCAGGTCCTTTCGCGTGATGGTTGAATTCAAGGAAGGTGCCACGTACTTTTACTCTGATGGCATGCTTCGTGAAATGTTTCCGGGTCTGGAGATGGGTAAACATCCACAGAATCACTTGGTGAAATCCATCGTGGATACTCTTATCGAATCATATATCAAAGATTTTCGTCAAGGCGTTCCGGAGTTCGATTGTGGAAAGAGAGTAGCAGCACGACTTGTTGAGGACTTGGAAAAACACGAAAAGATGAAATCAGCCAAGGAGCGCATCTCTTGGTATCCAGAAAAACTCTACCGCATGTTGCGAGAGGACAAGAAACTAAAGAAATATGAACGGATCTCAAACGAATTATATGAATTCATTTCCATTGTGCCTTACACGGGTCCTGGAAAGAGAAAAGAGGGTGCAACGTGTGGCATGGCATATCAAATCAAGAAAGAAAATAAGTACATAATGACAAAATTAAAAGAAAGTGGAATAAACCTCCGGATTATTTTTCCAGGAGGATGAAACAGCTGTTACTGAGCTGCTTTCTTTAGACGATCAGTCCAATCTTTTATTTTTTGATGTAATCGGTCGTGATATTGGTCTTCAAGCTGAGAGTCTAAACCCATTTTTTTCAAATTTCGAACCCAACTATTCATTTCATAAATGCTAACGTGCCAGCGGAGTCGTGCGCTTATCTCTCGTTTACACTCTTCCAGAGCGTCAATTATGTCAATGACATTTCTAGATTCAACAGCTTTCAGTAGAAGATTCATTATATCATCGATGCTGATGGTTTCGCTTTCAGCCTTTTCGGGCTCTACAGTCATAGGTTTTTTTACGGCAGGAGTTGGTCGGGGTTCTGGTGGTGGCTCCGTGCTGATGATCACCTTACTACCCTTAAGCCAACAATCTTCAAGAATTGGCACGAACATTTTTTGGTGCTCTCCCACCACGCTTGCAATCCCTGCCACGTCTCCTGCTTCAGATACGGCTCCGATTAGGACTTCTTCATTTTCTCTTGCAATTCCCCAAATGTTTTCATCCCGATAATCTCTTAGTTCTAATCGATCAAGACCCGCAAGTCGTTTTAACAACTCTTTACATTCAGAAGTATTCTCGATGTGCGTTGCAATGCGAACGGCAATATGCTTTTTAATCTTGAGTAAATTAATGATTGGGAAAAGATCGATATCTCTGAGCTTTGGGGCAATAATTAAAAAGCGTGCCTTGACTCTGCTTGCCGTTTCATTTATTTGTGCAATGGTTGCCTCGCGTCCCATTACAAACCACACGTCTTGGAACCGGTAAGTCATTAAACTTTTAGCCTGCTCCCACAATGCCATCATGGTTTCTTGGGAATTGGTAACGCGCTCTTCGACATTATCCAAGAGACTTCGCAGGCTTTCCACCACGCGTTCACCATACATCTTTCGCATGTTTTCAATACTTTGTGTCATGGTCTGGCTGGCACTACCCACTTTCGCTTCTACTTTCTCTAGGGTTTCTCGTGCCGTTTCCACGACATCACGTTCGAGTTTTTCTCTTAACTGCGTGAAGCTGGTTGTCATGACTTGAGACGCTTCATCAACTTTTGATTCAACGTCAGATAAAATCTTGACCACTGCCGTCACAATGTCCTTGTTTAGCCAAGCTCCCAGTTCTTTGAATTCATCTTCAATTATTTTAGTTCCTTTTCCTGCACTCTTTTCGACTTCATCAAGAATCTTTTTCATTTCTTCGATAATCGAGCTTGAGAACCAAACTTTCAGATTATCCAAACCTTTTTCAAAGGATTCTGCAGATTTTCGTGCACCACCTTCGACTTGTTCGAGTGCTTGCGTGAATTGGTTGATCACTTCAGCTTGGAACCATTCATGGAGTTTCTTGATTCCTGTTTCAATGTTCTCATTAGCCTTTTTTGCACCCTGGTCAATGACATCTAGAGCCTTCGTGAGGTTTTGCACGACTTCTTCTTGAACCCAAGTGCCCATTTGTTTGACACCTTTTTGTACGGCTTTTGATGCATGTTCGGCACTAACTTCGACTTCAATTAGCGTGTTCTTGAACCCTTGCAAGACTTCTTCTTCTAACCATTGTTTCACGCGTTGAAATTCTTGTGTCACGCTCGTGCTTGCATTTGTAACCTGATTCAATACAGTATCAAGAAGACTTTCTGCAGCAGATAATACGATTCCTTCAAATGAAACGCGAAGTTTTTCCAGCTCTTCCATGACGGCTTCATTTATGAATGAATTAATAAATTCACCAAAAATATCACCCATTATTGCCATCCATTCGCCAGATTGAGCATTTGCCGTGGAATATATTTTTTCCTTTAATCCCTGGATTTCATCTTTAAACTTATCAAATTGCGTTCCTAAACGTTCGGGTAATTCCTTTTTCATCTTCACGAGAAAATTTCGAAATGTTGAGAGTTCACTTACTTTATTAATTTGGTCCTTAAACCCTTCAAATTCCTTCATTAGCCGGTTTGGGACATCGAATTGCAAGCCCGAACAGAATTTTAATAAGTCATCGACACCGCTCACTTTCATGATGGAATCTTCTATGTTCTTGAATTGAGCTTCAATCTGAGAAGGGATTTGTTCTTTAATTGATCCCGTGAATTTACTCAATTCATCGATTCCTGAAATGCCGCGAAACTCATTTTCTATTCCCTTTAATCGATCCATTAAAGCCCTCGGTATCTCTTCCTTCGCCTTCTGGGTGAAAGATAACAAGTCTTCAATTCCGCTTACTTGTTTTGTTTGCGTTTCTATCCCTTGAAACTCGTTTGCAAGACGCACCGGGACTTCTTCTTTTAATGATCGTGCGTATTGCTTGAATTCATTCAAGCCAGATATTGAAAGGATCTCATCTTCAATGATTTTAAAACGTTCATTCAGGCGTTGTGGGATTGTTTCTTTTTGTTGAGAAATAAATGCTCCAAAATCTGTTAAAGCAGAAAACTTCTCGAATTCTTCTTCAAATGCCTTGAACTGATTTATGAGAGCATTCGGAACTTCATCTCGAATCAACTTAACATATTTGAGAAAATCGTCCAATCCCGTGAGTTCCCCAACTTGATCCACGAAATCGTTGAATTGAGAATTCAACTGGGGAGGAACCTCTGCCTTCAGGTCTTGAATCATGGTATTGAATTCATCTAACTGTTTCAACAATGCTGAATAAGGAGGAATTGCTTGATATCGCGCTTGAAGGCCAGGAATGGTTTTAATTAATCCCAACGTTACTAGCTTTTTGACAATAACCTCTGCGTCATCTTCAGGAACCTGCGCGTGTATGGCCACTTCTCCAACAGAAAAAGGTCCGCGTCCCGTCACGCTCATGTATGCTTTTGCTTCTATGTCAGATAAACCCAATTCTAAAAGAGCTTTTGAACTGACATCTTTTTTTTCAGTCATATTCTTTCACATCCGCCTTCTTTTCCATTTCCTTTCTAACATGGGTGAAAAATTCCATTCTCAAGTCTAAATAAAAGATCATTCAGTAATTCAATTCGAAATTCTACTTTGATTCAAGAAGTTTTTATTTTTTTCCCTCAGAATTTTTTAATTTTTAATCAAACTTGACCTAAAATGAAAAATTCACCAACTCTCGTGAAATAATCATTGATTATTATCCTTAAGTCCCATCATTCGTCGTTTTATCCTTCTCCGGTAAATTCCATATTTATCTTCCAAGGAAAATTTAATAGGTCGAGGATTGGCGGTCGGTGCACCACAGAATGGACAGATTTTCTTTCTCATCGTATATTGATTGCATTTCGTGCATTTCTGAAGGATCTTTCCCACTTGAAATTCACCAGACCGGAATAATGAATATTTTTAGATATTCCTAAAACTAAATAAATAATATTATCACCGAAATTAAAATTTTAAATAGGATCATTTGGTAAATCGTTAGAGGAAAACAGCTTACGGGGCTTTTGTCCAATGGCACGAGGAATATCTGTAATCAAATGGGATGATAAAATAGGAGCGTTTTTAACCTTCCAACATCCATTAGATTTCGAAATAAGTGTCGATGATGTGATGTCGATTTATAACATCCACCGACAAAACACGTTAGAACCTAATTTTGGCACTCTTTCGAAAGGTAACATTCGCGTGGCAAGTTTTTTCACGGGATTGAAGACAACTAAATATTTGGGTGCTCCGAATTTCACGGTGAGTCTCTTTTTAGATAGTACCGAAAATCCAGTATCATATAGGAAATCACTTCCTAAAAAAACAGTCGAATTCATCAAAAAATATAGTGAAATCTTGCCTGCGGGCTTAGATAAGATACCCGAAGCAAAGGGGCTAGTAATAGTCCAAAAACAGGCAGATACAAAACCTTTTATAATGATGAGCACTTATGCGGAACCGCTCAATTTGACCCAGCAAATGCTCAGTAACATCTACGAACAAACAAATGGAAAGTCAAAACCATATTATTTCAAAGCTGAAATGGGTGAATATCTATTCGCCTGTTATTTCACGGGAAGAGGAAATAAAAAGATCATCTTGGACAGTGCTATCTTAGTCTACATACTTGACAAAAAATTCTCGGCAATGTCCGATATGAAATCACACGTCCCACAGATTTCTTTTGAGATTCTGATGAATTTTTCAACTCTTCTTGCAGAAACTCTTAACCAAATTAATGAATCCGAATTACAATCCATCATGACGGAGTTTCAGGATTTTGGCGACATTAGCATTACTGAAGAAAAGGAAGAAACGGAAGAGATCTCACTCGGTGACATGGTCGAAAAATTAGAACTGAAATCACAGGTAGAAAACCTGGAAACGCAATTGGACGAAACCCTGAAGGAAAAAGAAAAGAATGTCATGATGCTTGAAGGAACAAGAGAAGCAACGGAACATTTAGTAGAACAAATCACGAAAGTTCAAGGTGAACTGATTGAATCCATGAGCACGATTCAAGCCCAAAAGAATGAGATCCTAGACTTGAGAACCAAGCTTCACGAAAAAGAAGAACAGATTCGCAAGTTATTAGCCATAATTCGTTCGTTGCGGAATTACGTGTCGTATTAAAAAAATATAACTTGGGAGATGTTTAGAAGGAAAGATTTTCTCCACTAAATCCCAGTATTTTTCAACTCATTTTTTCTTTATCGTTATTTCTATTGCAGAAACGGAAAAATTACCACGATCTCTACTTTCGATTGTTTCGGTGCTAATGTCGATCTTATCAATGGCAATTTGATCTTTCATGAAACGATTTTTTAGAATCTCGCTGACATCTACTGCCCTCGAAATAGAGCGACCTCGAGCTTTTAAAATGACCTCTGTTGCATCTCCCTGAAATAGGGTAATGCAAGCCATTACGTAGTTCATGGTATCCTTTCTACCTATGAAAATGACGTTATCTTTTTCTTCAGACAAATTTTAACACCCCTTTTTTCGTTTTTCCCGTTATCGTGTTCAAATTAATGTCGTAGTCTGTCATTGTTCATGAGTAAGACATGAATATTTAAAATGACAAGAGATAAAAATATTATCAAAATTTACTTGTCTTGAAATTGATAAATAGGTACCGAATAAGTCGTGTTAAGGGATTTATGATGGACTTGAATCTAAAAAATAGAATAGTTCTTGTCACTGGTGGTGCGAGTGGCATAGGAAAACGAATATGTCTTGATTTTGCATCAGAAGGAGCAAATGTCGTTATTGCAGATATTAATGAAGCAGGTGCAAAAGCAGTTGCAGAAGAAGTTCGAAATAGTGCCGTGAAAGCTATTGCAGTTAAGTGTGACGTGACAAAAACGGATGAAGTAAAAAATGCCGTCAAGAAATGCATTGATGAATTCAATCGATTAGATATTCTCGTCTGCAACGCGGGTATCATTCGGGATGCAATGATCCACAAAATGCCCGAAGAAAACTATGACCTCGTCATGGACATTAACCTAAAGGGTTATTGGAGATTTTGCAAGGAAGTTGTTCCAATAATGAAAAAGCAACGGTATGGCAAGATCATCATGATAAGTTCAATGGCATACCTTGGCTCGCGTGGACAATCAAATTATTCGCCAGCGAAAGCAGGCGTGGTTGCGTTATGTAAGACCTTGGCCCAAGAAGTAGGTTATGTCGGCGTCAATGTCAATGTAATAGCACCAGGTTTAATCGTAACACCATTAACTGAAGAATTTGCAAGCAATAAAGAACAAAGAACACGAATAGAAAAAGGATTAGTGTTGCAGCGGCAACCAGAACTCGGTCCAAAATTAGGGACTCCCGAGGATATTTCTAATTTGACACTGTTCTTAGCATCTGATCGAAGTTCATACATCACGGCGGACGTTTTTCACGTCAGTGCAGGGCGAAAGATCGCAGGTGCTTAGCCGCTCTTTTTTTTCATATATTCAATCGTGAAAAAAACACCAAATGAGTAATTTTAATTAGATGACTTGTAGAGATTTGTTCAGGTTTGTTAGATGAAAAAGAAGATCATTATTCCCGAACCATTAGATTCTGAAGCAATTGAAGAATTTAAGCACAGAAATGGTTTTGAATTGAAGATTCTCGATAGACCAAGCCGAGACGTGCTCATGAAAGAGATTCGTGATGCAAGTGGCTTGATCGTGCGAAGCAAGACCAAAGTGGACAAAGAATTGCTTTCAATTGCAGAGAACTTGGAAGTTGTTGGTCGCGCGGGAGTGGGTACGGATAATATTGACGTTGATTTTGCAGAAGCGCGGGGCATTCTTGTCATAAATGCTCCAGAGGAGAGTTTGGATAGCGTGGCTGACCTGACATTGGGCTTAATTTTGGGTATTTGTCGAAAAATTAACCTTGCCATATTTCGAACGTGTAAGGGCGATTTTAATCGTAAAGGTTTGGTAGGGTTTGAGCTTCAAGGTAAGACTTTAGGCATTCTCGGCTTTGGAAGAATTGGTCGAAAGGTCGCCCGCCGAGCAAAAGCATTCGGGTTGAAGATCATCACTCATGACCCTTATATCTCCGGTAAAATACAGAGAACACCCGGTGTAGAATTTGTTTCGTTTAAGGAGCTCCTGCAGAATTCGGACATTATTTCCATTCACGTTCCTTTGAACAAAAAAACGAAACACTTGATTTCTCATGAAGAATTCGCTCTCATGAAGGATGGCGTGTTCATTATCAACACTTCCCGTGGAGAAGTCGTGAACACGGACGCTCTCTTTAGTGCTTTACAATCGAAAAAAGTTGCAGGTGCAGGTCTTGACGTCGTGGAAGAAGAATCAGAAAGATGTATCTTGATCGACCATCCAAATGTCATTATCACGCCACATATCGGAGCCTCCACATTTGATGCTCAAAAAAATGTAAGTTGGAAAATACTTGAAGGAGTATTTGACGTGTTGCACGGACGTGAGCCAGTATATCCTGTGAATTTCCCAAAATTGTCTGAAGACATCAGGCAGATTTACACACCATTTAGAGAACTCATAATCATCCTTGCTCGGTTATTAGTGGTTCTGAATCAGGAGGCTTTTAATCAGATCCAATTAAATTTTCCTGAGGCACTTCCAACAGACCTCATTCGAACACTTTCAAGGGATTTTCTTGCGATTTTCTTGGAACCGCTGGTAAGCACGCGAATTAATGCCATAAACTCAATGAAGATTGCCGAGGATAGGCAGATCCAGATCGTTGAATCAATCAGGATCGGAAAGGATTTCGAGAAGGAAATTAAAATTCAAGTAAAGAATAACAAGAAATCAAACACGCAAATTGCCGGAATGATCGATTCTCTAAATAACATTCACATCACGATGATTGATGAGTTTATGCTTGATTTCATTCCTCGAGGTAACATATTTCTCATCCATTATGAAGACATGCCGGGAATGATTGGCAAATTCTCCACATTTTTGGGGAAAAATAACATAAATATTGCTGAACTACAGGTCGCACAAAATAGGGCATTAAAGACTCAATTAATGATGTTGAAAACGGATGAAAAGGTTTCCGGGACAATCATAGATGAAATGAAAAAGATAGAGGGAACCAGATTTCTTTCCTACTATGAATTATGAGTTAATGAATATCTCCACAAGCAACTACATCTTAATTTTTTCCTTTATTTCGCGTATTGCTTTCATGTAATCCGCGTCTGGATTGAAATCAATCGGAGCAACGCCATTCAAGTCGGCTTCGACCAATTCGTGGCTGTATGGAATGATTCCCAATACTTCTAAGTCAAGGGATTTTGCCATTTTCTTAATAAAATTCGCTTCAACTTCGCCTGCGACCTTATTTCCTACCAGAAATATCCGTTCAGGTAGTACTTTTAATTCCAAAGCCAATTCTTTTATTCGCTTGGCTAATTGTACAGACCTTGAACCAGGCTCTACAACAATTATTACCATGTCAACGTGTTTAGTAGTTCCTCGCCCTAGATGTTCGATGCCTGCGACCATGTCCATGATGACAATATCTTTTACATCCAAAACCAGATGTGCCAATAGTGCCTTTATGAATGCATTTGCCGGGCACATGCAACCTCCTTCCCCTTTTTCAACAGTGCCGATTTTAATCAGGCGGATCCCGTCAGGACCTTCCATTTTAAACATTTCGGGAATGTCATCAACCTTTGGGTTCAATCGAAACATGCCTCCAGGTAATCCAGCACGCTCTTCAATCAATTTTGTCTGTTCGGAGATGGGTTTGAATTTTTCAAATTCCTCCTTGGAAATACCCAATGAAGTATAAAGATTCATTGCAGGATCGGCATCAATGGCTAGGACTTTTGTCTCTTTGGCAAATAGTCTTGCTAAGGTTCCTGCCAGCGTGGTTTTTCCCACGCCTCCTTTACCCGTGACGGCAATTTTTAATCCCATGTTCGAAACTTCCTCAATTTTTTAAACTGTTTTCAAATCAACGGCAATTCCTCTTATTTGATAATGAAATTTAAAAGTTATTGGCGAAAAACCGCATTCTCACGTCGATATCTTGCGTGTTTCCTTGAAAAATAAAGAAAAATGAGAATTTTTTATTGAATTGCTCCGCATTTCGAACAAATCTTGTCATCCTTTTCAAGTATTGCATGACAATTCTTGCAAAAATGAATTTTTTCCAGTTTTTTACCGCAATGCGAACAAAATTCAGCATCGATGTCGTTCATTCGCCCGCAATCAGGACATTTTACCTGCACGGGGTTCTCCGTCAAAACAGATTCTTCTTCAGTAGAGATTTCTCGTTCGGCTTCAAAACTTATTGGCTCTGGTCTGGCAACAGATGGTTCTTCCCGTGGAATAACGATACCATTTTTCGGTTTAGAGCCTCTTCTTGAAATATAGATATAAAGAATGATAATACAAACAGGGATGAAGAGCCAGATTATTGATAGAAAGGCAAAAGGCGTGGGCAGAAAGGATTGCTGAGCATTTATGTCTAGATCATAAACATCAAAGCTTTCAGCAGGGATCGCCGTATTGTTCGTAACAACGATGTAATAATTACCGCCCACCGTGACATATGACGTGAGGTTGTTCAATTCAATGCGCTGTCCGCTTGGAATATCTATAGAGCTGACAGCAATGGATGGTAAACTTGCCACGTCCTCATTCCAATTTAGATAATTTTGTTCCGCTAAAATGAATATCTGAACGGCATAAACGTCAGACTGCACGGTCAAGGAGATGGAGTTATAAAAATAGAACGGTGGTTGAAGGTGAGTAAATTTAATTGTTTCATCGTTATAGAAGCCACCCGTGTGATTGTTGATTTTTAACGTATCGGGAATTATTGCAATGGTCGGGTCATCATCGTAATACTCGGGCGTTAGAGGAATAAACGGTGATATAATGAAAAGGACTCCGACAATTATGAAAAACGAACACGTTACTCCAAGAATGGTCTTTTTTGAATTCATCTAGCATCCCATCCATGATTTCAATTGAGAAAAATATGGATTCCATTTCATATATTAATATAACGACACGTGTATATTCTTAAAACTAATTATTCTCTCTTTAACCGATCAGTATTGAGCAGGAGGCATCTCAGAAATCAATTCATTCAATTGTTTCATTATTTTCTCCAAATCATCAATAAAACTTTGCGACTTGACGATTTCTTGTTCAAAATTCTCTTTCACGGCTATGAGATTTAAAAGTTTCTCATATTCTTTCACGTCAAATTGCTCGCTAAGCTGAGCCTGCAGAAATTGGTCAGTCTGAGCAAGTGTGGAAAATGCTTGATTAACAAAAATCTTCGTGCACATCTCATCCTCGCATTCTGCCGCCACTTTCAGGCAACCGAGAAAGTGCTGTTGCAAGATATTCGCATTCACCTTGATTTCCATGAGTCGCATGATCGTTTCTAACATTCCGTTCAGGTTTTCTTGTATTTCCCTGAGCGAATCTTCTTCATTTTTCAACTGATCTAAGACGGCATCAATAGATTTATTTTTAGGAGCCAAGTGTTCAATGTAACTACTTATGTAGTTGTCCAACTCGGCTTTTATGGTCGCAAGCTTGTCTTTGATCATGTTCCTCATCAGATGAGTGTCTTGGTTAAGTACACGAATGATAAAAATTTGAACTTTATAAGTGTTTAACTTCCTTTTATATTTTTGAGGGCTTCGATATATTACCTTTTTGCCAGAAATTTCTTATTTAAAAAGCGGAGTCCCTGCGAGTAAGTCTAAGCCATGTTTTTTTGCACCGTGTTTTCTCAAGCATTAAATAGAACGTTGAGAAAGTATCATACTTTTGATAATTACTTGAGAAAAAAATCAAAAATTGAAAACAAGGAGAAGAAATTCATGCGAATTGATTTTTGCACGTGATTCTTCAACACGGACAGAATTCGAATATTAAACTTATAAACAGAAGTCGATTTATTATCACTAATTGGTGATTCAGTTGGAAATTAAAAACAGTCCTGAATACCTTCAGATGAGCCTTGCAGCAGCAATGACGTTAAATTTCAAAAAAGGTAAGTTTTATCGTGATGCACGTCTATACTGCGTGAATTTATTATTAACATATGAAAATGGTTGCAGGGCGGGATGTGCTTATTGCGGCTTAAATAGAAACCGAGAAAGCAACGCGAATCCTTCCGATAAATCTTTCATTCGTGTAGAATGGCCGATATATTCAACGGAAGATGTAATAAACGCCTTAAATTCTGGACATGCTTCTCATGTTGAAAGAGTTTGCATTTCAATGATTACGAATGCCCGGAGCAAGAAAGATACATTAATTATTGTAGAGAAAATTCATGAAAAAACCGATAAATTGATTTCCGGCTTGATCGCTCCGACCATCATTGATGCACGTTGGCTTCATGACCTGAAATCCGCAGGTGCCGATAAGGTAGGAATTGCAATCGATGCAATAAACCCCGAGTTATTTGATAAATATCGAGGTTCAGGAGTCAAGGGTCCACATAAATGGGAAAAATACATGCAAATACTTGAAGAGAGTAGAAAAGTTTTCGGACCTGAAAACGTTAGCGTTCATTTAATTGTTGGACTCGGTGAGTCAGAGGAAGAAATGGTTAAACTTTTCCAACACCTTCAGGACATGGGTGTTCAAATTCATTTATTTTCATTTTTTCCCGAACCCGGTTCGAAACTAGAGGAAAGAGAGCAACCAGGAATCGGAACATATCGACGGATGCAATTAACCCGTTATCTCCTTGCAAGCAATCTCACGCATTACGAGAAAATGATTTTTAATGAAAAATCACAGGTAATTGACTTTGGTCTTTCAGAAGCAAAGCTTGAAGAAGTAATTAACGAAGGTAAGGCGTTTATGACATCAGGGTGTTCTGGAAAGACCCTAGAAGTTGCGTGTAACCGACCATATGCAAACTGCACGCCATTTCAAGCTTACATGGGTGAAACCCGCAATTTTCCTTTCCTACCCACGCCCAAAGACATTGAACTTATTAAAAAACAATTGAAGAATTACCAAGATATCTACATTAAAACGATTGATAAGGCCGAGGCTTTCATCAACGAATAACATCCAATTACTTGGTGAACATGCAAGCAATACCACAAAACATCTGGAATAAAACAGAACGATGTTTTCAAGAAATGCAAAAAGAAGCATTTCAATTAAGGTTAAAACGATTCGGAAATGATTTATGGTGTTATTCACCCGCAATGATCTACTATGGCATTGAACAACATGAGCACCAAGATCGGCACAAGTTCATTTCTGTTAGCATCACAGGTAGTGCCTGTCAATTAAATTGTGAACATTGCAAGTCGAAAATTCTGGAAACAATGCATTTCGCACGAACACCCGAAAAATTATTGGACCTTGCAAGAATACAGAAGAATAAGGGCTGCGAGAACATTTTACTTAGCGGAGGGTCAAACAAGGACGGGTCTGTTCCACTATCAGGCTTTCTAGAAGTCATTGATAAAATAAAAAACGATTTGGAAATGCATGTTTTTATTCATAGCGGTTTAATTACAGAGGAGTTCGCTCAAGAAGTTTCTAGAATTAATATCGATAACCTCATGTTTGACGTGATCGGGGACGACGATACCATTTCCAAGATCTATCATCTGGATAAAAAAGTAACGGATTTCGAGAATTCCCTGAGACTTGTAAAAAAATACAACATACCGCATGTCCCTCATATCATTCTCGGTCTAAATTATGGGCGATTTAAAGGCGAACTCAAGGCACTTGAAATGATAAGAGATCATCCACCTCAGGCTTTGGTCTTGGTCGTTTTGAAACCGTTGGAAAATACGCCAATGCAGGACGTTACACCTCCACCCATTCATCAGATCTCACGTTTTTTCATTACGGCTCGATTTAGCCTGCCCGATACTCCAATCACGTTGGGATGTGCCAGACCAATAGGAGATTACCGTATAGCTTCAGACATTCAAGCAATTGATTCAGGACTAAACGGGATTGCATTCCTTTCTCAAGAAGGAGCAGACCATGCAGAAAGTAAGAATCTGAACTTGAAATTCGTGGACACGTGTTGCTCGACTATCAATGCTAAAATGTTTTCGTGACGACGTGATCTCATGAACGAATGGCGCATCATCCGTGATTCTCAACGCCCTGCCTGCCTGAACTTGGCAATCGATGAAGTTCTTTTAAGGCTTTGTGATTCAGGACAAGCATCTCGAATTCTAAAATTTAATTACTTCAGTCCGCCTGCCGTAATTTTAGGAACTAATCAGGTCGCTTCAGAAATTAATTTAACATACATAAAGAAAAATGAGTTTGATTTAAATCGAAGGCTGACGGGAGGCGGTGTCATTTTAATCGGTTTTCCCAACCATACTTCTCAGATTGGAATATCCTTTATCACGCCTTTAAATCCTGAGATTCCCTCCAAATTGTCCCGAATTTTTAAACATTTCAGTAATATCCTCTTGAAATCACTGACAGATCTCGGACTTGACCCTTTCTATCAGAGAAATTCGGACATTTTTGTAAACCAAAAGAAAATAATCGGCAATGGCATTTACATGATGGAAAATGCTTTCATATTCCATTCCGTCATCTTGTACGATTTCGTTCCCGCTGCCATAGTCGACCTATTAAATACATCGCCAAACGTTGATCGACAGGTCTTGTTAAAAAAAATTAAAGCATCTCATACCAGCCTGAGAACAGAAGTCCATTCGGAAGTCACCACGAAAGATGTTGAGGATCTGATCATCAAGAACATGGAATCCACGTGGAACATTACAACTCACGATAAGCCATTAACAGAAACAGAACTAACGATGGCACGATCTTTAAATGACCAAAAATACGCCACATCAGAATGGATTCTTCAAGAAGATAAAGATCTTTCGCAATTCGGTTCCTGTTTTATCTAAACGAAACTTTTTCCAAGTAAGTTTTTTAAGATTCTTGATGGAATAATAAAAATGATCTAATATTTTTTCGAGGACTTACTAATGGAAACAACACGCCAATACCCACATTCAAAAGAGGTAACCATAAAGGCTCTTCGCAAATTAGAAGACGATCAACCCAACCAGAGATATTCCATAATCGGTAAAGTAGGAAAAATGGGCACCGACTTCTTCATTTTGGACGACACGACATCAAAAATAGGCATTCGAATGAATCAGCAGACAAGCCTCTTTCCTGAGGGCTTAAAAATCATCGAAAATGAACTTTACCGCGTTTATGGCAAGATCGAAAAAACTCCGGACGGCATCCTTCAAGTCCAAGCAGACATCATCCAAGAAATGAAGGGAATTGACATTCAGACCTTTTTAAAGGTCAAGCAGAAGAAACATAAAATGGTCAATTAAACAAATAGATAATTCTCTCAAGATAATTAATAAAAATTCAGTTTCCAATAGTGATTAAAATCTACAAGCAATTGTTAATTTGTAAATTAAAAGATTACCGACAAAAACATCGTGAATGACTTTAAAAAGGATGTTTTTAACTAAAAATAAAGACGTAGAGGAGATATTTCCAGCATGTTTAAATGTTATTTAGAATCAAATGCTCTATCAACATTTCGAAGCATCATTGACGTGATTAGTACCGTAACCGATGAGGCAAAATTCATTGCAACCCAAAATGGGCTGAGCATGCAAGCAATAGACCATTCAAATATTCTTCTGGTCGACTTGTTTATCTCGAATGGATTCTTCAAGGAATACCAGTGTGATGATGAAGTAATCATCGGCTTGCGCATCCCTGATTTGAATAAACTCTTGAAAAGGAGTTCCTCCGAAGATGCCGAAGTCAAGTTAGAAGAAAAGACGAATAAAGTAAGTTTCAAATTTCTCGGTAAAGTCAAAAGAACCCACAAGTTAAAACTATTTGAGATATTAGAAGATAACAAGATCCCACCAAATTCCATCCAAAAAATCGAACCACAACTGGAAAGCGCCGTTGAACTGTTTGCAAATGACGTGAAATTCATCACGGGTGATGCCGCATTATATAGTGATGCTTTGATTCTCACCCTTAACAGTAAGCAATTTTTGGTTCGGGCAAGTGGAGACGTCGGAGAATACGACCTCGAGATCGATCTGACAGAAGACCACAACGTGGACGTGAAAGGAGAAACGACCTCAACATACGCACTCCAATATTTCACGAACGTCCTTAAAGCCGCAAGCCTTACCGATAAAATCAAGGTCAAGTTCTCTTCAAATAAACCGATCCTTCTCGAATTTCCATTCGAAGAAGCCAGCCACATCAAATTCTTACTTGCACCTCGCGTGGAAGAAGAAGACGAAGAAGATTTTGATGACGATATTAATGATGCAAACGATGATATCGAGTTCGATTAACGAACATGACTGATGGTCTGAATTGAAAAGCTCTTGACCATCATTCAGATCTTTTTATTTTTTAAACCAACCAAGATAATAGTAAATCACGTATATTCAACGAAGAATCCTGAGGATTCTATTGCTTCCGTGTAGCCGTAGAGTTCAATGATAAATAGAAAACGGATTTTTGACTAATAAAAAAGGGGAGCATTAAATCTCATTATTTGGTATTATATGATAGAGTAAAATAAATAAGAAGCATTAGTATTTTAAAATTTTAAGAAATTCGAGGAAATAAAATAAGAATTTTTTATTTTGTGATAAGCATGACAAGTAAGATGGATGGTAAAATCATAGAAGACCTGATAAACACGAAGTTACGGGTATTGGATGAAAAGATAGGTAAAATTCTCAAGAAATGGAAGGTTAATAATGTTAATCAATTAATAAATGGTGCAAGATCTGGGGAGATTGAAGAAGCGGAGTCAGATGCAATCGAGCTCCAAAATTTGGTTGCCAAACGTGAAGAGATTGAAAAACTTTATCAATCAATGTGAAATGGAATGAAATTCGAGGATTCGATTCAAGACGCTTTAGATGTCATGCAAACGGAACTTAAAGGACACATAATCAAGACCGAATTAGATTTTGACGCTGGAAGATTAAAATTCACTCTAAAAAATAGTGTTATTATCTATATTCGGTATAATAATTATCAGCAATATTCTTATGTAATACAATTTTCGTTAAAACAAGATGATCGTGTCAGGTTTGATAATTTTGATGCAAGGTGGAATGTTAGCTCTTCTCCTCATCATTGTCATCCGAGATTTAGAAGGGATGGTGTAGAAAGCATCTTTTCAGGTCATCCAAGATCTGATCTTCCAGTTTTATGCAAAATGATAAAGAATAAAGAAATCTTTAAAATTAAATGATATACACGAATAAAATTTGAGTGATAATTAAGGAAATTGCCATAAATTGAAAAAACTCTGGGCACTACTCAGATCTTTTTATTTTTTAAACCAACCAAGATAATAGTAAATCACGTAGTATCCAACGAAGAATCCGGAGGATTCTATTGCTCCCGTGTAGCCGTACATTATCAAGATTTCTAAGAAGATGTTTGTTCGATAATATGCAAATCCGTTAAATATTTCGATGTAACGCAATCCAGCCACGTGAAGCGGAATTGCCATTGCAACAGAAATTATCATTAGTCCCAAGTAATAGTAAAGGAGCCCCATCTTTCCTTCTTTTGGGATTTTTTTCCAAGGAAGGATTCCTACGAATGCGATTCCGTACATCACCACCAGAATGATGATGCTACCGATGGAGAAGAGATCTCGTCTTGTAATTTCCAATGCGGCAGGATTCACCAGCAATGTCTTTTGAATCAGTACTGCACCGGGAATTTCGATCAAAACCATTATGCTACACACTATCACGAAATACCAAAGCGAGAATTTATCACGAAATAAAACAGCTCTCATGAAAAGAAGTCCTGATAATCCTACCAATCCTCCTTCAAAAAGTCCAAGAATGATTGGAGTGAACGGGTATGAGATGGGAATGATGCCGAATAACAGCGTGCTCTCGACGACTCTTGCACCCACGCCTTCAGCCAGCAATTCCATGCACGTGTGAAATCCTGAAGTTGCAAGAAAAACCCACAGCGGTATTTTATCTTTTTTCAAAATTGCCACGATTGCACAGCTTGCTAAAATTCCAAGTGAAAAAATCAATTCAAAAGTATAGAGCAGTTGAGTAACGTATCGGGTCATGATGATGACGAACATGCAGAAATCATCTCGAATTTTTTGATATAAATCAGATTTTGGATTAAGGATTATAAAGATTATTTCCGCACGTTAAAATCAAAAAAAATGAATGGAAATCAAAAAAAGGAATTCATACGGAACAAGCGAGTTTTTGCAACTCTTTAAACAGAGTTTGCTTGTTTTTGGGATTTATGGCGACCATTCCTATTGTTTTCACGCCGAGGTGTGATTGTATCACTTCGGGTGGCATTGCACCAGGAAGATCCTGTTTATTTGCGATGGCAATCACGTGAGCGTTGTTGTAGGACTTGTATTTATTAACCAATGCTTTTGTTTGAGCGACATTTGCAGGAGTGGAATCAGTAATGAAACACATTACTTTTGTGCCCGGCAAGAATGAATCCCACAAGAATCGGAATTGTTCCTGTCCACCGAGATCATGAACGCTGACTTTCACGTCGGGTTGAACCTGAATTGTTCCAAAGTCGATGCCAACTGTTGGATCATGCGGTCTTTTCAGTTCGTCTTCCGATGCACCTTTCAGGAGTTTCATTAACGTGCTTTTTCCGACACCCGGATGGCCCATAATGGATGCTTTTACTACTTTAGGCATAAGACCTCCACCAATATTTTTTTCAACCGTTTAAATTGATTCAGTTTTAAGACATACAAGGCTGGAAACAAGATAAGTTCATGGAATATCCTAGTCATCCTTGCATGCATGCGGTGATGTCATCTTGATCTAGATTTTAGAATTGCAAGAAACAATGCTGAGGACAGGGATTTTGTTTTAGGATTTGATTATTGGGGAAGGAAGTCAAGACGGGAATGTTTCAAGTTAGAAAGCAAGCAAAAGGTCGTTTAGAGAGAAAAATTTAAAAATTGATAAGATTTATAAATGCTAATTCAACAAACCATTTACCAAGTTCAAACTTTAATCTCTCATAGATTAACCAATGATGAACCTGAAGTAAGCTACACTGAAATAGTTTGGTGATACGTGAATGGAATTTTGTCCAGAATGTGAATCATTGCTATATCCCCAAAAAAATTCTAAGGGAAAGATGGTGCTCAAGTGCAGGAAATGCGGCAAGGAAGTTGCACTAAAAAAAGATGCAAAAATTGAGCGTGTTAGTATTAGGGAAGAATTAACTCACGAAATAGAGGACATTCCTGTCATAGAAGACGATATTGATACGCTTCCAACAAGACGAGAAATTTGTGAAAAATGCGGTAATGACGTTGCGTTTTATTGGCAAGTTCAAACCAGAAGTGCTGATGAAAGCATGACGACATTCTTCCGCTGTAAGAAGTGCAAACACACGTGGCGTGAATACGAATAAGAGCACCAATGAGTAGGTGCATTGCATGAACGATTTTGACTTACCGTCTGTTAAAAAAAAAGATCTGTTCGGGAGATAATGCAAGATAAAGGTCTTGCAAAATTAGGGGATAATCTCGTCAATTTACTTTATTCTATTGCGAAATCTCGTGCTATTGGTGAACCAACAGGCTGGAAAGTATCCGCAAAAGTGCTAAGCACCGCATTAAAGCAATCGCCTTTTTATAAAGTCATTCCCCGTCGGGCTTCAATGCACGATCTCGGAGACTTTTTTGAAGCATTATGTGCCCATGCTTGGTTGACTAAAGCAATGACACTCAACGAAATGCAAGAAATTTTATACTTGACAATGAAAGAAGGGAATTTTTCAACTCGTAAAAATGAAGAGATCGTAGCAGGAGAAGCATTCTTTCAATTACTTAATGGCTTGAGAAAAAATTATGATTTTTAACTCTTTGGTGCTTTTTCGTGGGCCTTCTTGAATTTATCTTCAAAATCATCAAGTTGAGATAAGAGTGATTCACATGCTTTTTTCAGGGCTTCCCGGGCTGATTCCTTGCCGTTAGTCTTAACATATAATTTAGGATTGGGCGAAAGGGGATGTTCAATAGAATATCCTGCAGTTACAACATTTTCATCCTTGAATAGTTCTTCCCGCAAGCCAACCATGAGGGTATGTCCTTCACCAAAGACTTGAACTTCTAAAATATCATTTCCTTCTTCCGTGATGATCTTTACATCCATCTGCATCACTCAACGTCATCAAAAACGAAGATCTTTTATTAAGATAATAAACGGCTATTATAAATATTTTCACGGAATTATTGAAATCATAAAAAATCAGAAACTTACAGGGTATCTTTTCATGGCTAGGACAACCACGAAAGAAATAAGCTTTTTTATTGAAAATCCAACAGAGCAAGAAGCCTTCCTAAAAGAAGTTAAAAAGAAGATTAAATTTATTGACCTTCAAATATCATTCAAACATCAAAAAATTAACATTACCTTAAGAGGTGCTCGTGAACGCGTCTTGTATGCAATGAGCATGATAAAGAAAATCCGAGAAAATATCGGGTTTGCAAGTTAGATATAAATTAAAAGACGAGGGAAAGCCACTGGAGCACCCAATATTTCGGTGAAATATGATAAGGGATCTACCAATTCTTCTTTTTGTATTTCTCCCGAAATCGTTGAAAAATCTTGTAGAGAAAAAATGAAGAATTATAATGGAGAAAAAGAAATTCTTTGACGATTATTATTCGGTAGTTCTTCCACTAAGCCACATTTAAAATTCAATTTTTTCAAGTCTTCAGCTAATTCTGTCAAAACTTCCCAAGCTACTTCCACACGACTTTTGTTCTCATTTTTAAAAATGAGATCATCAGGGACTTGATATTCTTCTTGAAGCAGTCTTATTATTTCGTCCATTTCTGCTGAAGATACGTCTTCTATAAGTCCAAAATATAACAAGCCATCGGTTGTTACTGTTTCATGAGGCTTCCGGATGATCTTAGCCGTTCTGAGCATTCTATTTTTAAATTGAACTGAGTCTTTAAGTGCAGATGGACAATAATGGATGATGACTCCGGTGTTTAATCTTGCCCATTCCAAAATTCTAAGAACCAGTTCTTCGGAACCCGCGGCACCTGCAATGGAATCATCCTTTAATACAAAACCACGTTTTTTCAAGCTTGATGCATTGGGTTCACAAATTTCTAATTCATTGATGTTTAAAAACGCACCATCGATTTTATCTAAAAAGAGAATCAATTTTTTCAAGTATTCTTCACGAATTGCAGGCACTTCAGCTCCCACACGAAGACCCATTTCACGAGCAACTTGAATGTTTTTCCACATTGTTTCAGGTAAGTGGAACCGAATCTCATCGAGTCCCGCTTCTTTCAGTTCCTTGAATAAAGATGCTTTCAGGTGAGGACCGGCACTGGTATAAAGATGCACGTGAAATTCGGAACCGAATTCGTTTTTTAATAAAGAAAGGTAATGGAGTACCAAGTCTTTTCGAATTAATGGTTCTCCACCTGTAAAACCCGCTCCCAATGCATTCATTCTCCTGACCTCTTGAATCACATCGTCATCGTTCAACACGAGCCGATCATTTGCAAGAGTTATTGGTTTATCTTTTCGGTTCTCTGAAAGGGGACAATAAAAATTACAAAAAGAAGGATTGAAACATCGTCCCGTGATGAACAAGACCATTTTCGCACCTTTGATGCATAGTTGGCATCCGAGCGGTAGTTCTTTCCCAACCAGAAGCGAATTGCCTTCGGTTGTCTTGATTTCTCTCATCGGCATCGAATATTCTTTTTTTATAGAAAAACCGTGTTTCGTCCGACTCCCATTGAAATGATTTTTGATTTATCCAACTTTTGAGGTTTGGTTTCGTGGTTCACGTCAAGGTAAACGCCTTTTAGAAATTCGTCGAACGTAAGGTTTAAATCATCCGGTTTTACAAAATCACCTTTGGGATATTTCTTCTTAAATCGGATGTTTGGATCTTTCTTCCTTATGTTCGGAAATTCACAATTTAATGTCTGATTTGGAAATGGAACGCCTTCATTCAAGATTTGATCCTTGTATATGTTAACAACGTGGGGTGCACCATTTCTCAGGATTTCAAGATTTCGCGGTTCAAAGGGTTGCAAGTAGAAAGCCATATTTGTTGATAATGAAGCTAATTTTGAAATAAACGTGGATCGACCTTGATAGAAGAATAAATTGAATGCAGACGGATATGGATGAATTACAAATGTATAATCGGGCAAACCGTATTTTTCCTTACTTGCCCAACCATCATATGTCTCTCCAATGCCTTCATAATTGCTGGGAATCCACATCAAGTTGATAGCCCAACTCGAAATGACCGTGGCGACATAATAATCTGAACCGGACCATTGAGGTGTGCGTTCGTTTCGCATGTCACGACACACGTCTTCAAGGTACTTGGCCGCTTTTCCTTGATCTTTGACGCGACGTGGTATTTCTTTCAATTTATAACCGAGTTTCAGGTGTCGTCTGTCCAAGATTTCATCGTTTTGACGGATCATGTACCAATCAACGGGAATACCATCTTCAATATGGACATTTAGTAATAGAAGAAGCTCGGAGTTATAATCATGAAGTACCGCAAACGTGAAATCGACACTATCGCCTCCGAGTAATTTTTGCATTCCTATAACTAGGTCGCTACGAATCACCAAAGATGGAATGGCCGCAGAATAAGAAAGAACCTTTTCAGGTGGTGAGATTTTGCCTTCAATGACATCTTTTACCGTGTAGATTGATTCGTTCAATCGAGTCTCGAAAAAGGCGAAAATCGCATCGTCGCCCATGACATCGTAATTGTCCACGCCTTCCCATCCTAATTGTTCATATACTCGCCATAGGAACGAAAAAAGCGGCAAGTATGGTTTTACAAAAAGGTCGTCAGGCATTTCACCATAGGTATGAACCATTTACTCACTTTCCTTACATATTATGATCATTCTCAAACTGAAAACCGTTTTCGCGTTAACCATTCAAATACACGACACCTGTTCCACCTGCGGGATACGAGAAATTTATTGCCCCAGCTTCACACACCGAGTAACAGGCTCCACACTCAAGGCATTTTTTCTTATACTCATTGATAATGCTGGCAATGCCTCCACGCAGTCGCCACAAATTTACAATACAAACCAATGCACACTTTCCGCAGCCAACACACTTCGTGGTGTCTATGCTTATGAAGTCTCCAGGATCTCCAGGAGCTCTTTGACTGATTTCTTCTAATTCTATTTTCATTCTTTATTCGCTCCTTATTTTTTCTTTTTGGGCTGTAAATTTTCCAACATCTTTGTTATGAATGGTAGCATTGCAACATCCTCTCCAAAAATGTCAGTCATTAGCGGCATCCCGTATTTTTGCATGAATGGTAAGATTTCATGTAAACGATCTTGAACTGTTTTAAAAATCTGCCGAAAACGAACGATATGCGGTTCGCTCCAATCATAGCCACCACCCCGAATTTCTATCCATAAGGGGATAAACCATTCCATGTTATTTTTCTCTGCCTGAGTGCTAAAGAATAGATTTCTCCAGAGCGTTTGCAGGCTTTCTCCTGCTTCAAACTCCACGCCGACTGATGATTTTTTCCATTTATCTTCATAGAGTTTTAATGCTTGTTTCGAAGTATCTCCATCTGCAATCGTTTTTATCGCGGTTTCGGCAGCAAGCTTGCCCGTTTCCATTGCAGGGAATACACCTTCAGCTTCCAGTGGGCAGGGAAATCCTCCTGCATCGCCAACAAGCAAAACATTATCCGTATATGTTTTTACGGGTTTAGCAGCCCAAGGCAATAAATGTGATTGTATTTCTCGCGGCTTTGCATCAATTGCCTTCATCATTCGCTGAAATGGTTTTGATGCGACTAACTTGTTTAAATGACTGATCGGATTCTTCGTCCATTGACCTAACCAGGAGCCCAAGCCAATGTGAAAACCATCGCCAAAGATGACTTGATATGCGGAGGGAAAATCAACGCCCCACCAGCATGCATCAGCAGCATCGGCGAGCACGCCATCGGGACCGTATATTTTATCAATTTTATCGCGATCAGCAGAAAAGTCGTATTGAGGAACAAGTGTAACTTGATTCGGAAGCCATCGCGGATTTAAACCCGACTTTTTACCTACAATCGAAAGCACGCCATCAGCACCGATTATTATCTTTCCGAGTATCTTCTCACCTTTATCCGTTTGCACTCCAATGACCTTGCCTGCATCATTTTTTACCAAATTTTTTATTAGAACAGAAGCCCTTAACTCGGCTCCTGCATCCGTTGCAAATTTTGCAAGCCATGGGTCAAACTCGGAACGATAAGCATTCATTGTAATGAACTGTTTTGCAGGTTCATATGTCACTGAGTCTGTCGGATAGTACATTTCAATGGCTCTTTCCCTCATGTCCTTGTCTAAATAATGATTCACCACGCATCCTGCCATTCGCATGGAAGGGACATTTTCAGGTGTTAATTCCTTCATCATTTCAGGAAATGTTCGCCACATTCGCGGTCCAAGTCCGCATCCCGACGCATTCTTTTCTCCAGGTTTGCGACCACGTTCGAAAAAGACCGTTTTTAAACCTGCTTCTGCGGCGACTTTTGCAGCCACAGATCCACCCGGACCTGCACCAACAATTATAACATCATATTCTGTCAAATAAATCCTCCTATTCTATCTTTAATTGTGAATTCGAAAAAATTCAAATAGCGGAATTTAGAATGCTCGTGTAGATTGAATATTTTATTTTTGATGTACTTCTTTTTAAGAACTAGGCTTCAATTGAAATTATCATGGTAATTTTTTATTCTGTTAACTTCATAAATATACAGGGACTAAGTTATTTATCAAAAAACTCATGAAAAGAGGAACGTGGATCCATTTCCCATGAAAGAGTCTCATTTGGACGATATTAAAAAAAGAATGAGGGCAGTAGATCTATTAAGATTACTAAAAAATTCGGGACGAACGTATCAATTTTTATCGGAGATAACGAATCTTCCCGTTACAGTCCTAAATCGATATGTGAAAGGTCACGTCCTTCCCAGCACGGAGCGTTCTGCTCAATTAATGGAGCTTTTTAACAAGAAATTTGATTTGCCAAAGCTCGTAGAAGACACGATAAGCTTTGATAAAAATGGGCATTTGAACAACATTGATTTACTGTCAAACGTTGATCTTTTGGGAATAATTGCAGAGTATGTTGCTCAGAAATTCTCAAACGATGGAGTAAACAAGATTCTTTCCGTAGCTGTAGATGGGATCCCAATTGCAACGTTAATAGCACGCGAAATGAAAGTAGAATTGGTATTTGCCAAGTCCAGAAAAGAAGTAGGGATCTCAAAATACATGGAAGAAACGTATGCCCCTCGATCGTCGGGAGTCTTGACCACGTTTTATCTTCCAAAGAAGTCACTTGATAAGAAATCACGCGTGTTAATAGTCGATGACATAATTCGTTCAGGCTTGACGCAACAATTATTGATCAACATGTGCAGGCGCGTGAATTGCGAGGTTGTTGGACTTTTTTTTATAATCTCAATTGGGTCTGAATGGAAATCAGTATTAAAAAAAGATGAAAAAACGAAACTTGAAATTCTCTTGGAATTGCAAGAGCCAAAATAAAATTTATGGCATGATTTTTTTTATATTTTCTTCATAGGGAGGGTAAATAATTCCACGTTCAGTTATTATTGCAGTTATCAGTTCAGGTGGTGTCATGTCGAAGGCAGGATTAAGCACGGGAACACCTTTTGGAACGATTCGCTTGGTCACGCCCGGCATGAAATAGACTTCCCTTGGATCCCGGTCCTCGATTATGACTTCATCATAACTTTGCTCAAGATCAAAAGTGGATGTTGGAGCGGCCACGTAGAATGGTATGTTTCCGTGATATTTTGCCAGAACGGCAACAGAATAAGTGCCGATTTTATTGAAAACGTGTCCTGTTCGGACGATGCGATCTGCACCAACGATTATTTTATCGATCTTACCCTGAGCCATGAAGTGTCCCGCCATGTTATCGCAGATAACGGTCACGGGAATACCGTCATATTGTAATTCAAATGCCGTGAGTCGACTTCCCTGGAGTTTGGGTCTGGTTTCATCAGCAATGACTTCAACATGTTTTCCTTCATTCCACGCTGCACGAATAACGCCAAGAGCAGTCCCATATTTTACAGTTGCCAGACCTCCCGTATTGCAATGCGTTAAAACGACATCACCATCCTCAAATAGGATTTTTCCATTTTCACCAATGCTCTTATTCACACGAATGTCTTCATTTCTCATGTAATTTGCTTCTTCGATTATCTTTTTGCGTTTTTCCGTAATCGAAAGATCCATTTCGACAATTGACATGATTCGATCAATTGCCCAAAAGAGATTGATTGCTGTTGGACGGGTCTTTCGTAGTCTGGCGGCGGCAATCTGCATTGTCGAATCAAAATGTTTATCGCCTGCTTGTAATGCGGCAAGTGCCAATCCCATTGCGGCTGCTACACCTATGGCAGGTGCTCCACGTACAGATAAATGCTCTATGGCAACGGCGACCTGCTCCCAATTCCTACATTTCATGTAAGTTAATTTTCGAGGCAATTTGTTCTGATCAATTAATAAAACTGATTTAGATTTCTCATTCAGTGGAGAGATGGCAGATAATTTGGAAAACTTTTCCATTTTTTTTTCCTCTCCTTCAATATATTCTTGAATTAAATTCCATTCCGAAGCCAAGAATGATATGAATTTTGATGCTAGAATTATATTTCATAATTTTAATAAAAACATGTTGTTTTTTTATTAAGATTATAACGGAATTATAAATTCTGCTAAAGACGTGTTACAAGGATGTCCGTGTTTTTTACATTCTGGACGGACAGACCTGACTCAGATCACACCCAAGCAATATCCGAGTTTTCTTTTGAAGAAGATTTATCATTAGTAGTGCCTATCAAAAATGAGATTATTGATAAAACAGTTATATTTATATATTTTCGTTAATCATGGCAAATTAAAAATTCTTGAAAACTCACAATCTGGAATCTAAAAATGACCTACGATAATTTTTTCAAACAAGTCCTCTCAGATTTTTTATGCAGGTATGACATACATCAAGATGTTTCTGTCGGGAAGCTCCCTTTAAAGATCGATTTGGTCGTAAAACGTTTAAAAAATCCTCAAAAAGAAATGACGATTCCTTTGTTAGAAAGATATTTTAAGGATATTAACCTTATTGAATTTAAGAGCAGTCATGACCGACCAAAAAAACAAGATTTAGCAAAACTTATTGGATATCTGGGCTTGTATTGTAATCAATATGGTCTCGGAATCGAGAATATTTGCACGCAATTCACTCTTTGGTATATTTCGGCCCGACAACCATCATTTTTCAAGGAGCTCATAAAAAAGAAAATTCTTCTTAAAATGGATTATTCTGGATTTTATAGATTACAGGTTTCTTTTCCATGTCCGTATTTTTTGTTGATAATAAATGAATTAAAGATTTCCGAGCAAAATTTACCTTTACTACTTCTTTCTTCGGGTGATACTTTAAAAAAGACCATCAGGCTAATGGTTCGAGAAGGAATTATCCAAAGATCTCCTCTCGAAAAGTATTTAAGCCTTGTATTTCTTATTAATTATAAGGAAGTGTGCGAAATGACCGAAATTAAAAGCAGGTTACCCGAAAGCGTGAGAGAAAACATACGGCTTGCTATAAAACATATTGGTATTAAAGAAGTCATCAATAAACTCGGCTGGGATGAAATTATAAAGGAAGTCGGCTTGAAAGAACTGATCAAGGAAATCGGCTTGAAAGAACTGATCAAGGAAGTCGACTTGAAAGAACTGATCAAGGAAGTCGACTTGAAAGAACTAATCAAGGAAGTTGACTTGAAAGAACTGATTAAATCCATTGGAATTGATAAAATAGATTCTATACTTGGTGAATTGAAAGAAGACTTAGAAGCAAAAAGAAAATGAATTAATCAATGAAAAATTGCTTTATTCGAACACCTCATTGCTTAACAAAGAAACACATATTTCACTTCTTCTTGGGTTTGTTTGACCGGCGGTCGAATCTCTTCTATTGGGAGATAATTTTTTAAAAATCAAGAGCAAGATCGTAAAATTAACAAGTAGGATTAATAAATTTCTAGTAAATCGAATTTTTCATGTTGAATTAATCATGAATGAGAGTAATGATGTCCAAAAAGAAGAAATTGAACAAATACAGGTCACTTACGATGGAGATACGTTAAGAATAACGGATCCTGAGAAGGCGGAAGCATTTTATAAAAAGGGTTTTTATGGAAACCTCCAAGAAGATGGACAACTAGTCCTTAGCATGGTTGAAACCCTTTTGAACCTTGAAAGACAGCGAATCTTCATTTTGGATGATAAAACAGGTGAGCCGCAAGGTTTTCAAGACATCGTAAAGAAATTTGTGAAGAAAGACAAAAATCTTTGGACAAAATATTTAGTATATAAAGATTTGAGAAACAGAGGATATGTCGTCCGCGAGGGTTTTTTAGAAAATACTTATCGCATTTATGATCGTGGAGCTAAAGTAGGGGAAAAAACCTCAAAGTTCTTGGTATCGATCATTCTTGAAGGATTACCGCTGAAATTAACGGATCTCGAACAAATCGTGAAATCCTCCAAGAGCATGCGTAAGAATCTCGTGCTTGCAGTGATTGATCGACAAGGCGAGACGACATATTACAAGTGTTCTTCGGTAAACCTTTAATGGGGAGGAATTTGGATGAAATACGTGCTTGATACGAGTGTCATCGTAGATCAGACAATATTAAATCTATTAGATGCTAAGAAACTCGAGGCACCTATTGAAATTCTCGTTCCTAATGTTGTAGCAAGTGAAATTGAATACCAAGCCAATAGCGGCAAGAAAATTGGCAGGGATGGCATTAAAGTTCTCAATGATTTGCGAATGCGGGTTGAAAAAATTGAATATATAGGGAATCGTCCGACTTTAGAACAGATAAAATTGAGTGCATCAGGCGAACTCGATTTTTTGATCAGGGAAGTGGCTAAAGACCTCGGTGCTACTTTAATCACTGCAGATCACGTCCAAGCGTCCATGGCAAAGGCTGAAGGAATTAAAACATTTTTTATTCGACATGAAGAGTTAAAAATTTCGAAATATCATATTGAAGATTTCTTTGACCAACACACGATGTCCGTCCATTTAAAAGAAAAGATCAGGCCGATGGCGAAAAAAGGTAATCCCGGACATTGGAAACTCGTACAACTTGCAGAAGATATCGTGCTCCCTAAAGATCTTCACGATTTTGCCATGCATTTAATTTATGAGGCAAAAAAAAGCACCGATGGATTTTTGGAAATTGATGAAAAACACGCAAAAGTGATCCAGCTACGTGATTTTCGCATCGTCATCACGTTCCCTCCTTTCTCAGACGGTTTAGAAATTACAATCGTGAAACCAATAAAGAAATTGACCATCCAAGATTATGGACTCTCACCACGACTTCTTTCAAGATTTGAAGGCATAGCAGAAGGAATTCTTATTTGTGGACCACCTGGTTCGGGAAAATCGACTTTCGCAGCCGCACTTGCGGAATTTTATTCTTTAAAAGGTAAAATCGTTAAGACAATAGAGCGTCCACGAGACCTTCAAGTAATAGAAGAAATCACGCAATATACCGCCCTCGATGGAGATTTTGAGAAAACCTCTGACATACTCTATTTAGTTCGACCTGATTACACCATCTTTGACGAAGTAAGAAAAACTAGAGACTTTGAAATTTATGCTGATTTGAGACTTGCTGGCGTGGGGCTTGTCGGCGTTGTACACAGTAATGGTGCAATTGAAGCCATTCAGCGAATGATAGGTCGCGTCGAACTCGGGTTGATTCCTCAAATTATTGACACCGTCATCTTCATTAGTGAGGGAAGGATCGAAGAAAAGAATATAAACCTCTTGAACTTGGTCGTGAAAGTTCCTAGTGGGATGTTTGAATCCGATCTTGCCCGACCTGTTGTTGAAGTGCGGAACTTAGATGGCGAACTCGAATATGAAATTTATTCTTTTGGAGAACAGGTCATCGTGGCTCCCGTTGGTCAAAAGCGAGTATCTCGATCAGAAAAACAACTCGTAAAAAATCTTTATAAAGAAATTTCCAAAATTCTTCCCGCAGGGTCCTTCCAGATTGAGTCAACTCCTCGCCCGAGTCATTATCAAATTTTCGTGGATGCTCTTGACATACCCATCCTTCTCGGTAAAAAAGGGAAGACCATTGATCGACTTGAAAACATGTTTTCCGTGTCGCTTGATGTTAAAGAATCATCAATGCAAAATAAGAAACAGAAAAAAAGAAGAAAGAAGAGAAAAAAATGAACCACGATGAAATTTCTTTTCTCACGTGAGAAAATGAGAAGAAATTGAAGAATCAATTCTTTTTTAAATATTTAATGAAAAATACAAGACCAGTGATAAAGCCGATCATGGAAATGATGAGCTTTACGTTGTCCACAAATGCCAAGAATAGTTTTATTTGACTCAACGGAGGCGCATTCGGAGAAAGACCAAGTCCGATATAAAAATTCGTGACTGTTGCAAGGTACAATTGTAGAAAAGAATATATTGCTATCGTGCCGATGAAAAGAGCAACAAGACCAAAACCAAGAATGATCCGGGATTTATAAGAACCGCTTCCAGATAAAAGTCCCATTTCCTCTTTATCAGTATCTTTTTTCTCATCGTCTATTGTAAGGTTGTATGCCGTTCGAAAAGCAGAATATACCATCAATGACATGGTTATTAACATGGAAATCGGAAACCTAAAATCAAAAGTATAAAGAAATGCGACATCGGCGAAAATAATTGCACCCCGTCCGAGTGCTCCAAGAATTGAGAACATTTGTCCGGAAAAGACTAGTCCAATTGTAACGAACGCCGCTATATAATCATTCCAATAGAATATGATATAATAACCAATTATCCAAATACACAAGGCAGCGATTGTAAAAACCAATCCCGTGATTTTTATGAATTTCTTCCAAGATCCCTTTTTTTTCGCAGCATAATCTCGAAACATTCGGTAAATGGATTTAATAATCAGAATTTGAAAATATCCAAAAAGAAAAAATGGCGGAATCAAGAATAGAAAAAACCAATAATAAAAATAGCCAAAGCCGAGAAATATTTCTACGTGAAAAGAGGGTACCGATAAGGCGAGAAGGTTTATAAAATTCAAACCAAATGATAGCGTCTGAAATATGAAGGCTGCAATAATGGCAAGACCGACACCGATTACCCTGTGGTGCTCCTGTCGATCAAAAACTTTGATAATTACAGGAATGAAAATTAATACAGCAAGCCAAATAAAATATATTGGCTGGATGGGAACCATTGTGGAAAGATCTCTAGCATAAAGGAGCTGTTTTATGAGGAGATTATAAAAAATGAATACGGATGCTAATGCTTGAGTAAAACCAATCCCGAGACACATTAAAATATTTTTTTTCGTGCCTTTTCCATACCACAAGATCAACGTTATCGTCCATGCAATTAAGAATAATAAAATGGGAAACATCAATGTCCAAAGACCGATAACCTGAATAAAAATGAGTGATAGGGCATTAGTCCCAATGATCATCAGGACTAAAAATGATAGATTTATTATTAACTGAACGAACGTTGAAAGAAAGAATAGAAATGGTAAGAATATGATGAGTGGAGCGATTTTTTGTTTCTCCACGTCATCATGAGAAAGTGCCGCCCAAAGAAATAAAAAACAAAAAATGGGAGGACTGATGATGACAAGAAAGAAAATCAGGAGTGGTACGAATGATCCCGAAAACAAAACGAAAGAAAAAAAGCCGGTCGTTTTTACAGATAAATTGACATAAAATAATGGAGTAAAAGCATATAATATCAATGTAATTATGATTCCAAAACATATCATGTAAATGAACCTAAGAATGGCGGTGAGTCCCGAGCTAATTTTCTCATCATTTATTGGGAGTAAATAACGCAACAAGGAATTAAACAATTTCATGATTTTATTGTTAGAATAATGGACGATAGACAATGCAAGAGATATCGAAATATACAGGATTACCACAACACAAGCCAGTATCCGAAGTATTATATTAGCATAATATGATGTGTAAAGAACTATTCCGATAATAGATGCAATGCTTAAGCCGATGGTCAAGTACAAGTATTTCCTACTTGAAGATTCATCTTCTTTTGTCATGGAATCTTGAGTTCCGACTTTTTCCTCGTTCATCATCCTTTGCCTCTTTTCACGCGATTAATAATCTCCATCGTCATAAGTCTCTTCATAAGTAGGTTCTGAACGATCCTCGATAGCTGCAGACAGCTTGTCAAAGAAAATACTAATCTGAGAAGCAATTTTTTCAGGGAGCTCTTCATGCGGTAAGGGCCACAAGCGCCGTCGTTCTGCGAAATAACCCCCGAAATATCCCGTAAGAATTATGGATACTACTTCGAATGGCAACATAAGGACAAAGAAAACGAAGATATTTAGCTGGTATGACGGAAATATGTTGACATTTTCAATTATTAACGTGATCACAAACGTCACGATGACAATGAGCAGGCTGCCCCACAATCCCTTACGTCGTGACCCCGAAATCACTCCCGATACGAAACCCGGAAGTAGAAAAGAAGTAGATAACATCACCATTATGGCACCGATCCCACACGCAACGAGAGTTTGGATGTTTATGAATTCCGTTGGGTCGATGCCATCTGTCAAATCTATTATGAAACCGGGGATTGATATATGCGATAAAGTCTGAATTCCTCCAAGTACACCGATGGTTGTCTGATAAATGAAAAATACGGCAAGAACGGCTAAAACAAGACCTGCCGCCGGTCCCAAAAACCAAAGCGAGCGATCTGAAACTTTACTTTTAATCGTCTTATCCAAGAACTTTTTAAAATCTTCGTCCTTGTCTGTAATGCTTTTAATCTGGGGATCGTTTATTTTTGGAAAACTATGATAGAATTCAATTAAAATGACTTGCAAGAGATTATTAAGCAACGTGAGATTATCTCTCCGATCAGCAATAAAAACTCCAATGATTGGTACCACGCCGTGCCGTCGAATGACCATTTGTTGATTTCCTGCCATTTGGAGAGCTTGGAGATCTTCACCCATGGCTTCAAGAGCAAATGAACCCAAAGCCGTGATGAAACCGGAAAAAATTTGACTGTCAACGTCTTCGAGCTTGCTGTAATGACGTTCGTAAATACATGAACCGTGTTCATTGATTACAAATACTGATTTTATCAACGTGATTTCCCCTTTTCTATTCTTTAAAGTCAAGTTAGAGTGGCGGACTCGCTGGGATTTGAACCCAGGACTACAAACTGTCTCCAATGTCATGGCATGTTAGGAGGCTTGTGCCCTATCCAGGCTAGGCTACGAGTCCGTAATAGTAACTTGTCCGCTTTTTTTATCTTTTACTCTTTGTTCAACGGAATTCTCCTTTCCGATCAAGACAACGTCTGTCATGTCAAGGAATAATCCATTTTCAACGACACCTGGGATGAGATTTAAATCGCGTTCCAGTGTTTCGGGATTAGATATGGCATTGAATTTGGCATCAATGATGAAATTTCCATTGTCCGTAACAACAGGTCCCAACTTTCTTGAAGCCAAACGAATTTTAACATCTTGCGTGTATTTTTCCTTGATAGCTCGCAAGACTGTTTCGTGGGCTTCGGGAATGATAGCAATGGGTAAGGCAAATCGCTCTCCTAGAGTCTTGACCAATTTGGAAGGATCAACAATGATAATGAGGCGTCTTGCCGCAAAATCTACGATTTTCTCCAAGGTTAATGCCGCCCCTCCGCCTTTGATCAGGTTCAAGTTCGGATCAACTTCATCTGCGCCATCAATTGCCACATCCACAATTGGATGTTCTGCCAATGTCGTGATGGGAATGCCATTTTCAATTAAGAGAAATCTAGTCTCATATGAAGTCGGTATTGCCCGAATGTCAAGACCATCGCGTTTCATGCGTTCTTTCAAAAAGCCAATGGCATATCTAACGGTTGAGCCTGACCCTACCCCGATAATTCTATCAGAATCGTGAAGCAAGTCAATGGAACGTCTCGCCGCAAGTTTCTTTCCTTGCTCTTGGTTTGTCATTTATCGCACCAATTTTATTTTTATGAGAACAAATTTTGAGTAATTTTATAAAAAAGATTCGAGGAAAATTTGGAAAAAAGGAATTAACCAAAAGAACGATATATTATTTTTTGCCATATGTGATTTAGACTTATTTCCTCTTGAAAATGAACCCGTTAATCAAAGTGCCTTCCATGGAAGATCGTGAAGAAAATTCTCAAGTAAAAAAAGACGATATCGAGAAAGATATAAATGATCTTGATGAAGATGTCGATTTTTCGGAAGTAAGTGTCGAGATTCCTGACGGTAAAGATGCAGAGAAACACACGGATTCGCTTGCAATGTTCTTTTTCTTGGTGTTTGGTCTCGTCGTCTCGTATTTAGTACTATCATCAATATATGGTTTTTTTCCATTTACATTCGAAGGACAGTGGATTGGTAGCCCACCAATTTTTGTAGGTAGTGGTGAGCGTATTCTAGTCTTCCCTCAATTTTTCTTCTTCCTCTATTGGGTCGGCGTGGTCTTCTTGGTTTTAGGCATCATTCGCTATACGAAGGATTTTTACGTCATTGGCTCTTTTGTTGGAGCAGGATTCATTGTTTTTTTCATGTTAATAATAATATTTTTTTATTTAGTCAATCCCTAAAAGAAAAAAAGAAGAAAAATAAACACCACATGGTGCTTTTTTAGTAAAGATCTCGTCTCTCTCTTATTTTATTAATTAATTGCCAAGCAACTCCGCCAGCCGTTCCCGAGATTGTTAGAAGTATTAAATTTGGCAATGCCATTAAGAGAATTGCAGCCGCGGCGATATATAGTCCCCCATATAGCAGTGGCCCTGTGAAAAGAAGACCCTTTGTGATGATGACAAGCATTACCAAAACAACGTCAAAGAAATACACCATTATTCCGGTTATTGCAGCAGTTTCGAGGGCGCCGAACCATTCCTTTGATAAGATTCCAACGACAATACCTGTAGAAATCCAAGTGATCGTAGAACAGACTACTATGGGAATATAACTTGCTTGAGTTATCCCCGCCGTCATCATGTATTCCATGAAAAATAAATTGCTCCAGAGAAAAGCCGTTGGTGCAATTAAGCTGATAAATACGATTTCGAGTAGGATCAAATAAAGGATGTCAAAAGGATTGGTAATGCTTAAAGCCCCTAATACCATTTGAACCATTTTAATGGCAGTCCCGCC
>JALGVI010000063.1 GCA_029838215.1 Candidatus Helarchaeota archaeon
AACCTCGCGTGTTTTTTTTACGTTTGACACGTTCTAAGCAACATGCGATTTTTTATCCGTCATGTTTGTTGAAAAGGATAATACCATAAATTTAAAAATTTTTTAAAAATGTTTTAATTCGTGATTAGTTACGTGACTTAATCAAACTCACTGCTTGGATTTTGTGCATACGTGGATTTCAATGAAAATTCAGTAAAAGCCTTATTATCGGAATGAGAATGGAAGTCAAAACCGCATGACGAGTATTTCACGAAAAATTAAGAACGTATTTGGTAAGATTTTTAAGAAGCCAAGTCTAACACTTCCAAAAGAAAGCATCGTGTTATATCTTGCGCTCATGTTAATCGTCATCGGTGCATTTTGGATAAGAATTTTTCCCATTTTTTTCAATTATCCTGTTTTGAAAGCATTCGATCCGTGGATCCAATACTCTGCAACGGAATACATTTTAGAACACGGTTTTGCCGCTTATTTCACGTACGTTGATCCAATGCGGTGGTATCCGTGGGGATATAAAGTCTACAAGTTATACTGTGGATTGCCCTTTTCGGCAACGATATTCTACCTCACGTTTCAATTATTTGGAATTCACATTAGTGTATATGAATCATGCGTGATTTTTCCGGCTTTTATGGGTGCCGCCGCAACGTTCTTAATGTATTTTCTAGGAAAAATCATTCACAATAAAAAGACAGGCCTGTTGGCGGCATTATTTCTTGCTATCGTTCCTGCATACGTGCAGCGCACCGTCGCAGGATTTTTTGATAATGAAACAATCGGTATCTTTTTGATCATTCTAATCTTGTATTGCTTCATTAGGTCGATTAAAGAAGATTCTTCTTTTATGGCATTTATAGCGGGACTGGGTGTTGGCGGATTGATGTGCTCTTGGGGGGCTTGGGCTTATATCGTTGATCTTTTACCTCTTGCCGCACTAGTAATGGTGCTAATGAAGAAATATTCAACACGTCTACTTGTTAGTTATACCATCACGATTGGAGTCGGTATTTTTATAGGATCCAGAATTCCTACAAACGGTGCGCTTGTAATCACTTCTTTTGAGGTGGTGGTCGCTACAGGCATGATAGGAGTCCTATTTCTCTTTGAAGCCTATAATAGGTTAAAAAAACAGGCGTTTCTGAAAGAACGTAATATTCCGTGGAAAAAACTCATATTTTCATCAATGATTCTTCTTTTATTTGGAATTATAATTGTCCTTACCGTACTAGCCTTTTTTCAAATAACCATTGAGGATATTTTTGCACTCCTCGGCATTGAAGAAATCTCAAGTAAATTAGTAGCCGTTCTAAACCCGTTTTCGGCGAATTTCATCATTCAATCCGTTGGTGAAAATCTACCTTCACCGTGGGGAGTCTATTATTATAACCTGCATATTTTGATACTTTTTATGCCAATAGGTCTATTTTTCCATTTTCGACGTCTTCATGAAGAAGATGTTTTGATCATTTTATTTGCAGTTACGACAGTTTACTTTGCGGGATCACTCATTCGTTTATTGCTTATTTTGGCTCCTGCGGCTTCACTAGTCGGGAGTTACGGAATAACCAGACTAATCGGTCCCTACTCTGATATCTTTCAGAAAAAGTTTGTAACTTCTCGCCGTCGAAAGCGTTTTTCCAAGATTGTTTCGCGTGAAACTAGTGTTGGAATCGTGGCAATCGTATCATTTCTTACATTCTTGACAGTCACTCACGGTATCTATACAGCAGCGTATCAATTATCGTCATCTGTAATGATTCCGGGTGGCCTTGAAGAGCAAACGAAATTTCATGATTGGGAAGAAACATGGTCTTGGATGCACGCGTCATTAGCATCAGGATCCGTGGTAACATCTTGGTGGGACTACGGATATTGGATTACCAGTGCAGGTAATGCAACCTCGAGTGCAGACAATGGTACCAAGAATTCCACGCAGATCGGAATGATTGGTCGTTTAATGATGGCCACAGATGAAATGGAAGCCGTAGATATTTGTAAAATCTTGGGAACAACCCATATCTTGGTATACTGGGGCTATTATACGGGTCTTGGTGGCGATGAAGGTAAATGGGTTTGGATGGTAAAAATAGGATATGAAAATACCATCCTGAATGAAGTCACTTACTCCTACGACATTTCAGATTATTGGGTTGAAACTGCAACTGGAGCGTCTGCAAATAAATCCTTCTTGAATAGCCTGCTTTTCAAGATGTTAACCGCAAATGAGCCTTATTATAAAGCAGCTTATAAGGATAATGATGCAACTGTTCGAAAATACAATTTTCTGATAGGAAGTTACCTGACACAATTACATTCGGGGACGGATTCAGATGGAGATCCTTGGTCACAAACGATAGAAACACCAGAACGACTGGGAAGTAACCAAGGAAATCTATTTTCTGGGTACGGTATTGACATTCCTGAATCGTATATTCTTCAGGAGCCTACCTATTTTAAGACTGCATTCGCTTCAAGTAATCATTTGGTAAAAGTATACTATGTTGATTATATAAAGGCGGGTCTTCGGATAAATATCACGGATTCAATAGTCTATGATAGTGGGATTTCGATCATTAACGTCAAGAATATTGGTGATCGAAATTGCACGTTAGATGCGCTTAAAATTGAAGGCACGGAGTATAAATACGACCTCCTTCAAGGAACTGGACAACTTGCTCCTGGGGAGACTGCAGTCATCAGAGCTTATGGAGCGAATTTGACCAAGGATGCTAATGTTGAAATTTCATTGGATATTTATGATCCAGAGGTGACATCGAATAGATTCACTGCTACGGCATCAGATGTTGTTACAGAGGCACCAGTTTACTCATTTTCAATTGATGAATCAAATTCCTATCTGTATAGTAACGATACGATCCACATTAAAATTGAGAATAACGGGTCGGATTATATTAAAATAGACACGATTCAGCTTTCCAATGGCATAACAACATACGAATTCTCCAACACGGAGTCCAATTATGATTATTATTTAGCAAGTGAGAGTCTTGGAACCCGAGTTATTCTTAATACATCTCAGTCAGATACCATTATCATCCCAAGTACGTCGCTTGCATCGAAATCACTTGACTTAAGTCCTGGTGAAATATTTAATGTTACATTACAGGCGAGTGCCGAAAATCAGACAAGTTTCTTTAATAATAAAATGGTGGTGGCAAATGGAAGTTGTCTGACCATCTTCAATCCACTTGCATATGCTAATGAATCAGTCTTTTTCACGGTAAACAATACGGGAATAACAGATGTGACGATTAGAAAATTATATCTAAACACTCCATATTTTAATTACTATGCAACACCAAATCCGGGTGAATCAGGACTATCTTTGGTACCAGGTGCAGGACAATATTTTGCAATTGATTTTAGAGACGGTATTAATGAACTCAACTTAAATTGGACCGAAACCTGTAGAATTAACATAGAAACCGATGAAACCTTGCATTCTGATTCTAACTTACCTTATTATAAAACAGTAGATTTGGCACCGGGTTATAGTATTAATGTTACGGATGATGCATATTCAAACGAAACATTAATTGTTAATGTGACAAATACGGGACAGTACTCTGTAGAATTAAGTGATATTTGGGTAGATAACCATGATATTGCTACAATATTGGCTCCTAATGGTAATTTCACTCTTGATCCCAATGAATCTAAGAATTTTACTGCTCTTGTTTCAAATTACAATTTTAATTTTTCAGATCAAGTCACAGTAAAAGCACGCGTGTTTGAAGGTCCCGAGAATTCAACGTCTCCAATCGTGAAACCGACTGGAAGCTTGGAAATCATTGACTCGATCGTTTATCAAAATGGAACAGCTTTTGTAAACGTGAATAATACAGGGACAAATGCGTTGTTAATTAAAGAATTCAAGGTCAATACAGAAACAATTACCGACTTCACTCCCTCTGATTATTTCTTACAACCCAGTCAAAATCAAACTTATAATTTCACCTTATCATCTGCACCCAATCCTAGTGTGGTCCTTCAATGTAATATCACTACGTATGAAGGTGCGAATGTGAGCGATTATTTGACATGGGCGGTATCGATAAATGTCACCCAAATTCATTCTTATGATGATGGAAATGCCACAATTCGAATTGAAAATGTAGGAGCGCAAAACGTTACCATTTATGACATTTTCATCAAGAACTCTACTGGCGGAACAGAAAATGCCACGGCAAATATAACTTACATCGAAGGTAACGCAAATATTACCGTGGGTGAGCACATCTTGATAAACGTCACGTCAAGCTTTCTAAATAATAGTTTTGGTGAACTTTTCACGTTTAATATTAGCGTGAATTATACTGCAACACCGGATATTCTAGAATATCTTGTTGAGGATCTCTTGACGCTTTCCAAAAGCGCAAACTTTAGTTTCAGCACGGGGTATCCACATTCTCTGGCTTACGATAACAATACCAATACGGGACCCGGAACTGGGAACGATACGATATTCCTAACTGTAAAGAATACAGGATCCGTCAATATTACAATGAATCGAACTTTCTTCATATACTTCTCGCCTACTTGGGTCGATTTTACCTTTAACACAACAGACGAGAATGCAAGCCTCACCCTGCAACCGTACGAATCTCTTCAATTCATAAACGATTCGATAAATGATTATGGTTATGAATTGGTCTTTAATGATAGCCTTCTTATCAGCAGGATTAACGTGTCAGCTAACTATTCAACAACAATTATCAGCTCGATATTAGACTTGACGATTCTCACGAATGATTACAACATAACGTTGCGAAATGTGACGACTGATAAATTAAATAATGAGATAAATTTCACGGTTGTAAACTATGGTAATAAAACATTGACGATAACGGATATCAAATACAATGATACTGACACGGGAACGGATTACATTACTGTACAGAACCTAGACTCCGGAGTCATAGGATATCAAATTACACCATCTGAAGTGTTCTCGTTCTCGGGAGATTTCTTTAAGGCTACTGTTGGAAAAGTCCTTCACGTCATCGTATATACGTCGGATAACCTACAACACGAATATTACGTCACGGTCACGTAGGTATAAAAAAAATCTCTTTTTTTATTCTTTTAAAATTTCAAAATGAGCTTCGCCTTTTTGTTCACGCAAGTATTTCATTGCTTGTGCGCTGAGTTCATTCAAGGCTTCTCTCGCAATCTTATAATCGCGTGCCTTGACATCAATTCTGTATTGGGGAGCTCCAATCGTATAAATTGAAACATCCACGTCTTCTTTTAATTTATGTTTCTCGGCTTTTTCCAAAGCATTTCTGATGATCATGACTCCTTCATTCTCATAGGAACGGAGAGTTAACAACCCGGAAAGTTTGATTTTAGCTGTTTCGGAAAATGTTTGAGACACTTTCAACAAGGCTTTATGATATTCTTTAGGAATGCCCAGCTTTTTCAATACCGGTTCACCATTATCCCGAATTTCTTCAAATGCGGTCATAATTTTTGAAAATTTAGCTTGCATTTTCTTGGCAACATTTTCATATATGTCTTCGGCGGTAACATTTATTCCCGATTCCAGGCATTCTTTTAAAACTAGTGCAAGCGTATTATTTTCCCGCTGGCGAATCTTCCATTCATGAATTTTCTCACGTTTTAGGTCTTGACCGACCCGACGTAATGATAAATCAATATGTCCTCTCTTCCGATTGATCCGAAGAACTTTTGCTACTACCTTTTGCTTGGCACGAATATATCGTTTAATATTACGAACCCAAGATCCCGAAACTTCGCTAACGTGAATGAGTCCTTCCATGAGACCTTCATTTCCGCGATATTCCTCAAGTCTGACATAGGCACCGTGTCGTTCAACTTTAGTTACGGTTCCAATAACAAGTTCCCCTACATCAGGCAAATTTTTAGTAGGTATGATGGGTGTTTGAAGGATCTCTTCAATACGGACATTTTCAGAACGTTGTTTCTCGGGTGTTTCTTCGGGTTCTTCCTTAAGTCCTTCTTTGACTTCTTCAGCGGGTTCAGTTGATTCTTCCTTTTTTACTTCAGGGCTCTTCTTTTTTTTGGAGGTTTTTTTCTTTTTCTTAGCGGTTTTTTTCTTTGTTTCTTTTGCAGGCTTGGTTGGTTTGGCCGTTATGACTTTTTTTGTTTTCCTTCCTTTTTTTGGCATTTTATCACGTTGTTTAGGTCAAAACTTTCTCAATTTGAGTCCGAATCTTTGCCTTTGAACCACAAGGTTGGGCAAGTACCTTATCACACACGAGGCATTTCACGTGAGTAGAAGCACACCCGAATATTATTTGTTCATTGCCACATTCAAGACATTTCACTTTTAAAAATCTAGATTTGGGTTTAGGGATCAACCGTTCACCGAATTCCATGAGCATCATTCCTGCGATTTTAAATAATTTCTATTTTTTTCAGTCGCTTAGAAGGCATGTGTCTCATGTAGGAACATTGCTTGCACTTAATTCTTGGCACGATCTTTTTCGTATTCTTTGAGAATTTCTTTTGAATGGGCTTTGGCTGACTACCATATCCCTTCTTCTTCCGAGTATAACGCCGAGCACCTTGCCGCATGGGATTGTCCTTACCTTTCTTGTAAAGTGAAACTGTGTGGATCGTATATGCATTGCATCGAGGGCAGAATTTATTCATTTCTTTATGCATCTTCATGATAATGCCTTCTTTTTAACTGAATCAAGACTTGAATTTAAAAGCTTCATGTAAGAAAGTCCAATTTAGGATTTCTCAAATTCCGTCATTCATGTTAAAGGATATAAATGACGATTTCATGATCTTATCCTTTAGGAGCTTTTTAAACTTTTTAATTTTTTTATTGGTTTTTTCTTTTCGTCGTTGTCATGCATGATTCTCAGGAGCGGTTTATTTTTTAGAGATCGTGATTTCTTTAGCCGCGTTGTTTTGAATTTTGATCTTGGCATTATCTGAAGGAAGATAAATAATATCTTCTTTCTTGAACGGACCGTATGAGAGAAGATCAGATCCCATGCTGGCAGGAGCATCCTGTGTGATTCTGACTAAAGTTAGTGGCACGGATTGGGATCGTTCCACGACTGAATCCGAAGTTGAAATTTTCTCCACAGGAATTTGCTTTTGTTCATCTTCTTTTTTTTCCAAAGGTGCCTGTAATGCTTCAAAAAAAGCCAATTCTTCCCGAGTCAAGATGACTTTATCCACGGGTTCCCCTTCAAAGACAAATTGAACTATTTTCTCCTTGCGACACTTTTTTAAATCTTCCAACATTTCCGAGATGTTGTTAATTTCGGTTTCGACGAGTTCTCGAGTTTGATTGTCATCTTTTTCAAGATTTTTCTTTAAATTCTCCAGATTTGAAATATATTCTTGTACCTTGCTGAAAAGAGCAGGATCAAGTTTTTTTAGCTTTTTTGTTTCTCGTTCAGAGAACCACGTTTTATAGAGCTTTTCGCGCATTTCACTTCAACTGTTTTCTTTTGGGGAGTTCGGCAATACGCTTTGATAGGGCGAATACTGCAGCCGCCATTGGTAAGTTCACTTTTTCGCCACCTTCATATGGACCGTAAATACAATCCATCATGCGAAATTCAGGACACTTTCTCATCACTAAATAAATTTCTCCCCTTTTAAAAGCAATGGCATCTTTTAAGGGATCAAATCGATCTAAAAAATCTAATGAAACCGGGATGGCTATAAGACCAGTCTTTCCATGAAGAGACGATGGCAAGCGCAATAACCGTTTTATATCAAAGGAGACAGGAGCATCTATTTTTGCATTTATCTCAGAAACTAATTTATTTGATAATATCGACCAGGTTTTTTGCGAGATCCCTGATACTGATTTTAATTTTGAAGGATTTTTGGAAAGACCTTGTAAGAAAGTTGTCGAGTAGTTAATTAACTTGTTTTTAACGGGTTTTTGAATGCTAAATTTTCCCAATTTTTCCATGCTGATGTTTTGAAATAAATCAAGAAAAGCAGCATGCATTCGTCTTTGCCAGCCATATTTTGTGAGGTCTTTTTTGATAAATAAAGCTTGATCTAGGTTTAAATCAATTCCAAGTAAATAATCTACTATTTCTTGGCGTTCTCTCTGCTCCAAATATTTATAATCTTCAGCCATTACTTCTATGTGATAACCCCTATTTCCACTAAACTTGACGAGCATGTCAGATTTACTCAAGCCAAAATCGGGAATCAAAAAATCCTCAATCACGCGTTGTGTCTCGGATTTCGCAACGTCAAGACAATTATCACATATCCAGTTCTTCGAATCAAAACGCGTGCTTCCACACTTACATCTCGCGGGTGGAGCACCTTTCCCCTTACTACCACATTCCTTGCACTTATAAGTATCATGATCTTTTTGACAAGTCAATGGAAGATGATCTGCATCAATGTCAATGATGAAATTGCAAGCATAGCTATCTTTTTCATCCATGCTAGACGCACTTGGACTATGGTAATAAGCCGCAGAAACATAAGCATGCTGAGGTGCTCTTTCAATCAGAAAATTCTGAAGTTCGACAACGGATAGAAAACTCAGATGTCTTTGCATCATCCCCATCTTGTCCCAATAAAAAAATCCAAATTCCCTGTTTCCAATATGATCGAGACCCGTAAGACGCTTGCCTTCATTCAAGTAATATTCTTTAAACCTAGTTTTTAAAAATTTTACTTCCCTGTTTTCTTCGATTTCTGTTTCCCCCTCGTCATTTTCAAATACTTTACAAGCGGAGGTGCCGCTTTTCGAATGGGAAAAAATGGATAGAAGAAGAATTGAAGAAGAATTGAAATGAAATGAGGAAAGATTATCTTTTCAAGCATCCAAACCATCCTTCTAAAAAAATTTACGGGATTTTTTATCTTTCCCTCTGAACACCAATTATAAAGGTCCACGCTGGGAGAAATATAACAAAAGCCCTTAGTTCTCAAGCTCTTGCATCCAAAACTGTAATATTCCTTTTTCAAGGCGTGTTCTATGAAATATTCTGACTTATCGGCTTTAAAGTCAGGAGAATGTGCAAACAATTTTAGGAGTTCATCCTTCTTGAAACCAATGCTTAGAAGAAAAAATTCTATGACGAGGCGCTCATCGTTTGAAAGATTTCTTCCAGCCAAAATATCATTATATAATTTATTGATGCAACCTGGAAATGCTTCGTTATATACATTTCCTGTATAATATTCGCCGATTTTTCGCTCTTTCTTGAAATCGTTTATTTTCGCCTTGAATTCCAGCCCTTTTTCTATCAATAGTTTAGGGAGATCGGTTTCTTCCATTTCCCCAATTATGCGTGAAATCCGTTTTGTAATCCATTTTCTCAACACTTCTTCAAATATTTGATGTAATTCTCGTCCATCTAAATTACGGACATAACCATCTCCAACTCTTCGGTTGACTAACTTCCACTTCTTTTCCATGTTATGCTTTAATTTTACATCTTTAAGCGGTATTCTAATCTCGGATAAATATTTCAAGTAATCGATTACTTTCATTTTCCAGGTAGTCGGTTCGGTATCTTCAGGTTCGATTTTTGCGCCTAATTCCGCTATGAGTTCGATGATTTTTGAGTCCTTTTCTTTTTTTATTGACATTCGGGTTCGTTTAGCGAAGGCTTCAGCATATCTTTGGATAAACCATTTATCATTAATGAATGAAACCAGGGCATTTTGAACGGAATAACTAAGGAATTCCGTGGCTCCTTTCCCGAGCTCCTTTGATGCAAAACTGTCAATATCTTCTAGAATAAGGTCCAAATTTTTTTCAACATTTTCCAAGACTTCAGGAACGTCATTTAGAATGTTAAAAAGCGTGAAATTATGCTCGACTATTATTTCTCTTGCACTCGCAACAAAAGGATACTTTGCATAATAAGACCAGTTTATTTCAGAAAGGAGAGGCATGAAATTCCGTCTCTTTTTCTTTTTTATTAAGATTCAATTAAGAATTTTTATGTTTAAGTTTGAGAGATCATGAAATTATTGAAAAAATAAATATTTCTGACTTTCGTTTGTTTCCATTAAATAAGGAATCCGAAAGAAAAGAAGAAAAGGAGTCCATTTTTTGATCCGAAGCTAAAAATCACGTGAAAATCATTTATACTGGTATTTTACTTTACGTTTCGTTCGACCTTCGAGCCAGAACCGGGTCTTGATGGTATGAAGGTCTTTTTTGGCAAATTGCAGTCGGTCTTTTAGTTCTTTTAATGCTTCAGGATCCACGTGAGGAATTGCTTGTGTTTCAAAGATTTTTTTGGTGATTTCTTCAATTTGCTGGGGAATATCTCTAATCTCAAGGGGTGGAAATGTCATTCCGGTTATCTTTTCGATGGCTTGGAGCCAAGAACGTGTCCACGGAGCTTCAATTTCCTTCTTGAACTTGATTGTTTTTCGTCGGACTTCGATTAATTTTTCGGGACATCCAACGGCACATGCTCCACAATATATGCAGCGTGGTTCGTCAAGAACGATTTTATCTTTAGACATTTTTGGAGATGAAAGTGCATCTGTAGGACAGATTTTATAACAAACGACACAACCAACGGGGTCGCATTTTTCCATGTCGTGAAAAATTAGCTTTCCCTGAATGGGAGAATCATAATTTTTGATGTCTTTTAGTTCTGGAGGAATGAGGATCTTGTGTTTTTCGTCTGAATCGTACTTGCGTTTTAATTTCAAATAATCGTCCATGTCCATGACAGAAGTTTCGTTGAATTTGAATGTAATTGCATTTGTCAGGCAAAGAGCTGCACACAAACCACAAAAAATGCAACGTTCCGGGTCAAAAAGTTGGAAAGGTGCTTCGAGTAGACCAGACACGACAGATCCTATGGGACCCATTTCGATTGCTTGGGTTGGGCAAATTGCGTTACAGATCCCACAACCAATGCATTTATTATTTTCGAATAAGAGCGTTTTTTCGTCCTTCTCAGATTTCCAGATTAGAGAAGTGGTGTTTTCATCAGGCATGTCAAACTCTACTGATATTTCTTTTTCAGTCATGTTTTAACTCTCCTCTTTTTTAAATTCACTTCCAATGGGACCAATTTCCAACAATTCTTCTGTAAAATCTTCTATAATTTGCTTGATTTTAAGACCTTCTGCTGCCGATGCGCTTTCAACACGAAGACGTTGCGGGCTAATGCCAATTTCGGACAAAATTTCTCTAAGTCCTTTTTCGCGTTGAAGCATGTGGGTGAATCCGGTTCTATAGTGACATGTTTGTTCATAGCAACCCGATACGAGCACGCCATCCGCACCTTTCTCAAATGCATGCAGGATATAAAGGGGACTAACCGCACCAGTACATGGTACTCGGATGATTCTGATGTTAGTTGGATATTCAATTCTTGATGCCCCTGCCAAGTCTGCGGCAGCATAAGAACACCAGTTGCAGAAGAATCCTATTATAAAAGGATATTCTGTTTTTTCCTCGAGGGCATCAAGCTCAGCCATTATCTGTTCTTGGGTAAATTGAGGTTGGGAAAGTGCACCTGACGGACACCCAGCAGTACAGACCCCACATCCAATACAAGATGCTTTATTCACGTATATCTCATTTTCCCTGAATTCAATGGCGTTGGAATCACACAAGCTAATACAAAGCTTGCATCGCAGGCATTTATCTCTATCAACAACCGGAGCAATGGGTGCTACTTCTATCTCTTTCTTGATTGCAATGGCAGCGGCTTCAATAGCGGCCAGAGATGCATGTGCCACGGAGTCTTGAATGTCTTTTGGTCCCTGAACACATCCTGCGAGAAAGATACCCGGAATTAGAGACTCCGCAGGACGGAGTTTTGGATGGGCTTCCATCAAGAAACCATCTGGACTAACCGGAAGGTGTAATTTCTTAATGAGATCTGCAAGTCCAGAGTCTGGTCCAAGTCCAACAGAAAGTACGACTAAATCTGCATCCAATTCCATTATTTTTCCAAGCATGCTATCTTCAGTTCTCAAAGTAAGATTCTTTGTCACGGGGTCTTCCAATATTTCGGATACTCTTCCCCTAATAAAATTAATATTGTGGTCCATTTGAGCTTTAACATAGAATTCTTCATAACCTTTTCCAAACGCGCGAATATCAATGAAACAAACATTAACCTCAGCATCAGGATTGTGCTCTTTTATTTGTCGAGATTGCTTGATCGCATACATGCAGCAAACTCTTGAACAGTATTCTCTTTCGATCCGCTTGTCCCTGCTACCAACACATTGGACAAATGCAACTTTTTCAATGCGCTTTCCATCGGAAGGACGCAATAACTCTCCTTTCGTGGGACCTGAAGGTGAAAGAAGTCTCTCCATTTCAAGCCCCGTGATCACGTTTGAATACCGTCCATATCCGAATTCGTCATATTCAACATATTTTGACGGGTCAAATGTTTCATATCCTGAGGCAACAATGATGGCGCCCACCTTCAATTCGATTATTTTTTCCTTATCTTCATAATTGATGGCATCGTGTTCACAAAAGATCTCACAATTTCTGCAACCAATACAGGCGTTTTCATCAATTACTGCTTGAAGAGGAATGGATTGCGGGAATTGAAGATATATTGCCTTGCGGGTGCCAAACTGGTTGAACTCATTAGGAACATCAATCGGACAGTGCGATGAACAATCTTCAATGCATCCGGAATTACAATTTTCGTTAACAAAACGCGGTTTTCTCAATATCTTAACCGTAAAATTACCGATCATTCCTTTGACTTCAAGCAATTCTGAAAGCGTCAATAACTCTATTTTTTCATGTATTGAAGTCTCAACCATTAAAGGAGATAAGATGCAAATTGCACAATCTAAAGTCGGAAAGACCTTGTCAAACATTGCCATGTGCCCGCCAATGGAAGGATTTCTTTCTACCAAGTAAACTTTAATTCCTAAATCTGCCAGTTTTAATGCCGCTTTAACGCCCGCTACACCACCTCCCAAGATTAATACTGCTTGGCTCACGGGCAATTTCTCTTTTTCCAATGGGCTTTTACATTTTATCTTTCCAATTGCCATTTTTATTAAATCTACGGCTTTCTTTGTCGCATTTTCTGGTGACGAACGATGAACCCATGAATCCTGCTCGCGGATATTCGCAATTTCTACCATGAATTGGTTCAAGCCGGCGTGCTTGACGGTATCTTGAAATAGGAGTTCGTGCATCTTGGGAGAACAAGCAGCAATTACAACACCGTCCAGATTTTTTTCTTGAATTGTATTTTTCAGCAATAATAGACCGACTTCGCTGCACATGTATTCGTTATCTATGACCTCTACATCAGGTAACCTTTTGATCTCTTCCACTACACGCTTGACATCAACTACCGCACCAATATTATGACCACAATGGCAAACAAATACTCCAATTCGCAAGATGGACACCAAGAATTAAAAAAATTCAAATCAACTAAACTAAAAAAAGTAGGATTAAAAATTTTCCAAAGAATTTCAATGTAATCAAGGCTCCGAGAGTATTTAATACAAGTTTTCTTCTCAAGAGAACTGCAACAAGCATTACTCGACGCAACAGCTCATTTTAGTAATATCTCTTCTGAACGATTGGGCACCGATCTTGATGGACTCAGATAACGTCGGAAACACGTGAATCGTTTCAATGACATCATCAATTGTCATGTTATTTTTGATGATCATGATGGACTCATGTATCAAATCCGCAGCATCAACTGCCAATACGTGTATCCCCAAGATTTGTCGTGTATTATTGTCCGAGACGATCTTTATTGCCCCTCTGGTATCTCGAATCGCACGTGCTTTCGGAACAACTTCCATCGGGATCGTCCTGCAATTGCAATTATATCCCTGCTTATTTGCCACTTCATCTGTTAGACCAACTTGAGCGAGTTGAGGATCCGTAAAAATCGCATTTGGGACAACTCTATAATCCATTTTAATTTTGGTTTTAGAAACGGCATTATTTGCAGCAATCATTCCTTGTCGCGCTGCCACGGTTTCAAGCATGGGATCACCAACTACGTCGCCTGCGGCCCAAATATTTTTTGTTGCCTGCATTTCTTCATTGACAATGATTTCTCCTTTGCGCCCTAATTGCAAGTCAAGGTTTTCCAAGCCAAGATTTTCCGTGTTCGGCCGACGTCCCGTTGCAACCAGAAGCTGTTCTCCTTGAACACTCTCAGTCTGTCCTCCAATCTCGAATTCGACGTTTATCTTTCCATCAATTGTTTTAATTCTTCTGACATCTAAATTTGTATGAATCTCAATGCCTTCATCTTGTAAGTATTCTGCCAGAAGTTTCGTGAGGATATCTTCTGCTCTTGTTATTATTCGGTCGGCGCGTTGTAGGAGGTATATTTTCGTGCCAAATCGCGAGAACATTTGAGCAAATTCAACGCCTAGCGGTCCACCTCCCAGAACTATTAGTGAGTTGGGACGTTTATTAAGGCTCAATATTTCCTTGTTCGTCAAGAAATTTATTTTTTCAATTCCTTCAATTGGAGGAATTATCGTCGAAGACCCTGTAGCGATTATGAATTTGTCCGCTTCGTAGACTTCTCCGTTTACAATAACTTCGTTCTTCGACATGAATTGAGCATTACCATTAATGAAAGAAACATTGTTCAAATTCGAAAGCACTTTCTCATATTTTTCAGCACGCAACACGTTTACGAGCTCATCTTTTTTCTCAAAAATTGTTTTAAAATCAAAAGATGCCGAAGTCGTCAAGCCACCAAAATCATTTGATCTTGCATCATGAATTAACTTGCTCACGTGCAATAGATGCTTTGTCGGAAGACAACCGACATTAACACATGTTCCACCTATTCCAACATCTGAATTATTAATGAATAATGATTTCGCGATCGAATCGTTTGCTTTTATAGCAGCAGAGAATCCTGCGGCACCTCCACCAATAATTATCAAATCAAATTGAGACATGATACTCCGATCCTCATTTAGAATTAGTCAAGAAAAACTAGTGAAAACTCATATATGATGGCTTGGTTCGATTTAAACAACTATTTGATAAAAAATTAGTGATTTTAATTTTAATTCTTGTTAAATTGCTTTTTTCGCAATTATTGATCTAGATTTGCTATCTGAAGAAGAACTCCATTGTTGATCGTTCAACTTTCCGCAAGTGTTCGCCTATTGCTGAATTTGAAATTCCAAAATGTTTCGCTATTGCTTCGGTGCGAATTTTTTTAGGTGAGTCGTAATAGCCATGACGAACTGCATACGAGGCAATTTCTCGTTGGCGATCCGTGAAATTCGGTTGAAGAAGATTTGATGGTAAAATGTCTTTTCCCACATCATTTATGGCCAAAACCTCTAATGATTTTGTAAATTGCCCAATCGTGTCATATAACTTTGATACTAAATTATCTTCGATGATCAGGTTGATCTTTATTGATTCCGAATCCACGGTGAGTGGTGGGATGAAAGCCCATGGTCCTGGAGTGATTAATGCCTTTGGCCAAAAGCCTTTTTCCGTGCTCACTTTTACAATGCAAAGGATTGAATTATCGACTTTTTTCAACAGGTGAAAGAAATCTACCTGTAGTTTGTCTTGAATTTTTTCGGACCAATTTATGTCTTCCCAGTTGTCCATTAATTCGGGTCGAAATACGATTCGATCAAGGGAAAAAAAACTATTCTGATCATACTGGAAGGCATTCAATAGTTCTAAATACATTATTTCATTAAATACATCGGGATATCCTGCTTTAACTAAAAAATCCGAAGATAATCGCATTCTAATAAATTTCATGAAAAAAACTTCTCAATTTTATTTATAAAGCTATTGTAATAGATGGTTGTCATGACAAGCACTTGATTCATAATACTTGTTTTTCATTATTTTCTTGTAATAAAATAACTGAATGAAACTCGTGATGCAAGTTGAAAGTACTGTTAACCGGTGCATTTGGAAATGTAGGG
>JALGVI010000064.1 GCA_029838215.1 Candidatus Helarchaeota archaeon
CTATGACGGCTCCAAGACGGATTCCGTGCTTCTGGAACACCTGCGCATCTTGCAGGACATCTACTACGACTTTGAGAAGGTCCGAAAGGCATTTGAAGCCAAAGAAGAAGCAGCGTGACGAATCTTCATATCTTTTTTTCTTCTATTTTTTTTCCATTTTACTAAAAATATCCGACCAAAATTTCTAATTGTTTTTATATTCAACTTCCAAATGTTTGAAATCAGAAATCCTTGCAATGGATGTTTTTCTTTTGCAAAGATCACGCGTGAAATGAGATATTCTTCTTAAATATTCATGATGGTGCAATTTTGCACGTTTAATTTTGAACCAACACGAATCAAGAAGGTTTTAAAATGAAAAAATGGAAAATTAAAACTATTGCGTTGTTTTTTATTATTTTTTTGACAATCGGACCATTTGCTGCTTTAATAATTCCGATTGTCTTGCAAAACCTGCCCATTTTTAACTCATACTACATGGGTACGCCGATTCCTCCTGGAAGTGATTTATCAATGTTTTCTAAATCACAAGCAGGGAGTGAAGAAATGGATAGTTATACTGGTTCTGATTCTGGCATTAAACTGACTGAATATGCTTTAAATTCTACGATAACAAACGATATCACTGTTGGAACTGATAGTGCAACCGTTTATGTAAATACAGGTGATAGTTGGACCGGACAACAGGTCCATTCTACTATTGATACGGTTCGAGAGACTGGTCAATGGATTCCAAATAATAATTTTGCTTCAAGTGGTTCGGGGTGGACTTTTGTGGATACTCCTCCGAATACTTACGCACAAAACGACATTATAAGCCGTTATAACAATACCGTAGATGCAACGGGGGATAGTTCAGGTTCATACGAAATTGTTGTAAATGGTAGTTCTGGTCAATTTCCCGATCAAATTAGCCTTACTAATAACAATGGTGAGCTCCAAAGCTCGGGTGGTGAACTAACTGGTGATTGGACGCGATCAACATGGGGCGATGCCGTCAGTCCATGGGTATCAACAACATCCGTCAGTGGTCATGCCGGTGCGGATGGTGATAGTGCTTATCAGTACAGGCAATCTAGTGCCAGTGGTTCTGGTGGTGAAGTTTCACATGAAGGCGGTGCATCGTGGCGACAGATAATAGATTTATATCCTGCGGCTGGAGCCGTTGACAGTTTAGACATAACCCGAATCCGAATTAACTATGCTGTTTCGCTTCGCATTCAGCTTACACGGGGCGGCATTTTTAGCGGGTCCTGTTCCAGTATTGGCTCAGCAAGATTCTGGATAAAATTTGGTCCCGGTGATGATTCTTCTGACTTATTTACTGTTGTATTCGAACAATTTAGTGAAGATAATCAAAATAGTTATGATTCATGGGTCGATTTTGATACATATATTGATATATCTACTGCAATTTTAACAGGGTATACTAAATGTCAAATCGAATTTGGACTCGATTACTTGACTTATGCAAAATCTGTCTTATGGAGTGATTGCAGTGCAACTGTTACGGGCTATGCCGGAGAAGTCACTTGTCAAATTGATTATGATGAAAATATCGAAGCAGGAAATATTGCATATGCTCAACGACCCTCGGGTGAAAATCTTCAAAACCGTGAGATTGTTGACCTTGACTTTGGAATGCAATATAGAGGCGCAAGATTTACGGGTGCAACAGATTATTATCCTTTTGTTCAACTCGTGGATTCTGGTGGCACGGCATCACAAAAATGGCGATTAGTCATTGATGGCACGACTGATATATTAAATCTAGATTCCAATACTGTGAGCTCTTTTCAAGATGTCACGACACTATCTATATCCGACATGAAAAATTGGCTAAATTCAAGAATTCTGGCAGGTTATGATGGCAATTTTGAGATTCGTGTTGGTATTGATTTTCCATACGTTGACTTGCCACAAGATACTGAATTATACTATTATTTTGATGATATTGAATTGAATTTAACTCTAAGCGTGAAACCTGAGACTGTAAATTTGCGATTAATGGATGGTGCAACACCACACTCCTATTCGGGAAGTATTGGCTCTGGAAGCGTGACATTCACCAGTTCTTACAGTTCAAGTCCGACGTTTAATTTCGCAACAAATTCTTCATATACCGTGACAATGAACTGCTATTTAGAATTGAACCAGACAAAAACCCGATATTTGGATTACAATTTTACTGCTCCATACGGGTCTGACTACTCTAAAGTACAATGGTGGGTCGAAAATCCCGTGAGTTCGAGTCATGTTGCGAATCTATATGATTATGAATTTTTAATTTCCGTGCCAAATGATTGGATTCCGTTTAAATTAGTCAAACCGAGTTCTCCTGCTGATACTTTTTCTCTAAGCACGAATGTATCAAATTATTATTACGTGATCGATAATGGTGCCACCAACAATAGCGTAAGCGTGTTTCCCGGTGTTACTAACTATGTTTCCGGAACGCCTCAAACTGGAACTTATCAAATTTCTTTTCTTTCGGATAATACAATAAACCAAGCAAGTCTCGGTTCTTCTATTTATTATTTGAGTGAAAATACAATAATGAACATTGATACCGAACCTAATACTCTGGGAACATATTCTTCCATGATTTGGCGTATTTATGATGAAAATGATACCGCAGTTATTGAGTCTGTTCACAATCATTCTCAGGTTGCAGGATCGGCTGACTTCACGGATAATTCTTGGACGATTCCAAGCTCGCTGAGTTACGTTGGAAAAATGCGCTATGATGTTACTTGGAATAATAGCATCGCAGGATCTGCCGTTACCAAAGTTGGGATTGCAAACGTGACTTTTCAAGTACACGTTCACACGACGTCCCAAGTTGACGTTGAAGCAATGCAGTCCGATTACGTGTTAGATGGAAACATATTCCTACAACCTCAATACTTGAGATTCTTGGGAAATTGGTCTACTGTTGAAGGAAGTGAAAAGGTATCAGGTGGAAACATGTATTTGAATTATACGGATTCTAATGGAGCCGCTCAAAATTATACATATAACACGGAATATGATACAGGGAATTACTCCGTTGAGTTCAACACGCTTCTAATGGAAGGTGGAAATCAAACCGTCCAATTAATCTTCACGAAGAAATATTTTGAACCACAAGTCAAATCACTAACGATTAATCAGACGGTTGATGTCATTTATAACGTCATTACACCAATCGATGTCTTAGGAGATGCTCGCTATGCTGAAGTCTATTATACAAATAATTATAACGCATCTCTCAGATTATATGACCGATATAATTTAAGCGAGCCCATCACAAATGCATCTGCTGTTACAATTTCGATTCAAAATATCTATAACCCTACTGATAATGGTATTTTCACGCATGATCCCACCGATTCTGAACGGAATCTCTGGTATTATGAAATCAACACAAATCAAGGCAGAAATTATCTTTATTACGAAGTGACAATTCAAGTTGATTACGGTGATGGCATACCTTATGAAATCAATCAATTTAACATCACGATTAAGGTTGTTTGGGAAGAAACAATTATCTGGTGGACACAGGCTGCCGTAACGCCAAAAGGCACCGATGGAAGCTTCTATATCTACGCGAAAAACGCCACGGACGAAATGTTTCTAGAAGATGCTGAAATTTACCTGACAAATATTACCGAAGTTTCCAATCCCATTCCAATGACGGAATCTACTCATTTCCGAGTTGATGCCGAACCGGGTGATTTAAGATATAAAATCACGGTTTTTTCGAACGATACAAATACTTGGCCAATCGACACGTATTTATTAAAAGTTGAAGTGAATAAGACAAATCATTTTAACCATACAACACAAATCCCATACACGGTAAGAAGGGTAACGACTGCAGCTACATATGATCCCATCGGTCTCACGACATTTAGGAATCCCCTCAACATAACGTTTTATTATAAAAACATTGATGCTGGTGAAGCTGGCATTCCCGGTGCAACCGTTCAAATAACCGGAAGTCTTAATGAAAACTTTGTTGAAGGGAAAAATGTTACCATTCATGATGAAGGTGATGGAAGTTACACGGTTGAAATCAATACCGAAAACTGCACGTTTAATACTGTATACAAATTTAACGTTTCGATCTCAAAAACAGACTTCGTGACTCAGAATCTCACGAACATTACATTTAGCTTCCGAGAAACCGATACAATGTTGGATGTGGATGGTAGCACCAGCAAGTTGATAGCAATTGACAATAATAAAGAGTTCAATCTCACTTTCTGGTACATTGACATTAAAGAAGCCGTGACAATAGAGAATGAGACTGGAACTGATAACGTGACTCTTTCCTTCGATTGGTATACAAGAGGATCTCCAACCGAGGACTGGACTCTCAATAGTACGGTGAACGGTCGGACGACAATCATCGAAGAAGACTATGCAGGTGGTCAGAATAATCCGTGGGTATTCAGCATCAATGCAACTGGATTTAACATCTCTTTAACATATTTAATCGCTGTAAACGCATCTAAACATGGATATGAAACGGCTTTTCTAAATGTGTCTGTAGCCCTCCGTAAATCTTCATCCCGAATAGGTCTAATAAATCCAAGTCCAACGGTTTATAATGAACCCGTTGAATTTTATGTCTCATACACGGATGAACTCGGAATTTCAGTTCTTGACCCGAGTAATTTCTACAATGTGTCATGGCGACCTGAAGGTGCAAGCACTTGGACGGAAATTGTTAATAGTTCAACGACTTGGAACTGGGCATATGCGAACAGCACGCCAGACCTTTCGGAAGGTGATGAGCTGAAGATCTGGTTCAATACGAGTTGCATTCCGTTCCCCGATACATCTGTGGGATACCATTACATCAATGTTTCAATATCTCAAGGCGAGTATGAACCACAATCAACCTACTTTAGATTATACGTAAATCCAATCGATGCTCAAGTCTTTTATGATCCACCACCCATTGTTGGTATAGGAGACTGGAGTTCATTTAATGTATATTACAAGGACACCAGAAACGACGAATTCATCAATGCTTCGATTCCATCTCCCGTATACATTCAAGTTGACATGAATGATACAGAAGCTGGGATTCAAGGAACTGAGGGTTCTGATTATTTGGTTTCATGGCTTCCAAACTCTGCAGCTTATAATGTCTCAATAAACACCAGCTATTGGAACGTAGCAGGGATCAAGAATTTGCAAATTCATGCAAATTGGTCGGGAGCACCTTATTATAGTAATCAGTCCGTATCTCTCAACATTCTAGTTCGAAATACCACGAGTGAATTATCCTATATTCCATATGACAGCATCCCATACGGCGAAAACATGCACGGTTTTAAAATCCGATTTACGGACCTTGATCTACAAGTTCCAATTGATCTAAACAATGAGCCATCCGCCCGCATATTGTTAAACAATGGCACGGAATACGACATCACGTCGTATTTAGACTCTTCATTTGAAGATAATTATAACAACATAACGTTCATTCAAACCGATAATTTGGCGATAGGAAACCACATTTTGAACATTACCGTTACTGTTGACAACTATAATACCGCCACGCGATTAATTCCCATTACAATTCGTCCTCATTACACGTATCTTTCTGTTTCAAGACCGTATTTGACACCATATGGTGATAATGCAACGGTGGAGCTATATTGGGAAGATCTTGATTATAACACGGGTATTAACGTTACAAATCCTGCTGATTTCGATCTTTCATTTGAACTGGGTGCAAGCGATTGGCTGGATGATCCTCAAAAAGCATGGTGGGAGTACGGCTCATCGAACGGTTATTATTACATTACCGTCAATACTAGTCAGTTGGGCTCTTATGGAGAACAAGATTTTACGGTCACGTTAAATTATCTTGGAACGCCAATGCAATATCAAAACGCAACTTCTAATACGACGATTTCAACACGAGAACGCTATACTCAAATCTACTATGACCTTCCACCAATTGTAGGAATTGGTGATTGGAGCATTTTTAACATTTATTATAAGGATACTGCTACTGGTGACTATATCAACGATACAATTCCCACTCCCGTAAATATTATTGTCGACCTTAATGATTCTGCTTCAGGAATGCAGGGCGTTTCGGGCACGGATTATATTGTTGCGTGGTTACCTGATCAGGCTGCTTATAACATCTCAATTGATACCGGATACTGGAGTCAACCCGGGATAAAGGATATTCGTATCTTTGCGAACTGGTCAGGAACACCATTTTATGATAACGTATCAGTTCCAATTAGTTTCAACGTTCGCGAGATCTCAAGCGAGTTCACGTATGTACCATATGGAAGTATTCCATTTGGCGAAAACATGCATGGTTTTAAGATTCGCTTTACTGATCTGGATAGCGGAACACCCATCAATTTGGCAACAAAACCAACGGCTCAGGTTCTTCTGAATAATGGAACCGAATATGACATCACGTCAACACTCGATTCCTCATTCGACAACCAATACAATAACATTACTTACATTCAAACCGACAATCTAGCCATAGGCGAACATACACTGAACATTACAATAGTCATCGACAATTATACAACTGCATCGAGAGAAATTCCAATAACGATCCGAGCTCATTATACTTATCTTGCTGTCACGAGACCTCCTTTAACTGCATATGGTGAAAATGCAACCGTTGAGTTATATTGGGAGGATCTTGATTATAATGTTGGAATTAATGTTACGGATTCGAACGATCTTGATCTCTCCTTCATATTAGGTGCTGAAGATTGGTTAGACGATCCTCAAAAAGCCTGGTGGGAATACGGTTCATCTGACGGTCAGTATTCCATTACAGTTAATACAAGTCAACTCTCTGAATATGGCGATGCCAATTTTCAAGTAGTTTTAAATTATATAGGAACGAATCTCGAGTATGAAAATTCAACTTTAAACACGACAGTATCCACCCGGGAACGTTATACGCAATTGATCTATGAGGCCCCTCCCATTGTCGGAGTTGGCGAATGGTGCTCATTTAACATCTATTATAGAGACATTGATGAAGATGTTTACATAAACAACTCATTAGGTGGTCAATTAAACATCCTTATTGATCTAAATACATCCCAATCGGGAATGCAAGGAACCTTGGGTGTCGATTATACCGTCCAATGGTTGCCCGCTCTTGCAGCTTACAATGTCTCCATTGATTCTGATTATTATGGCGGTTCAGGAACGTTCCCGGTCATAATTTATGCAAATTGGACGGGGACCCCCTATTATGACAATGCCACGGTTCAAGTAAATGTAAACATCCGCGAAATTGCAAGTGAACTTTCATACATTCCTTATGGAAGCATCCCATATCATGAAAACATTTATGGCTTAAAAATAAGATTTACGAACCTGGACAATGGACAACCAATTGATCTCAATAATGAACCATCTGCTCGGATATATCTAAACAACGGCACGGAATACGATATTACTTCCTACATGGACTCATCCTTTGAAAATCAATACAATAACATAACCTACATACAGACCGATACCTTGTTGATTGGTGATTATACACTTAATATCACGATAACGGTTGATAACTACGTTACAGCAGAACGGTTGATTCCAATTACTATTCGTCAACACTACACGTTCCTTTCAGTATCAAGACCTCCAACGACTCCCTTTAGCGATAATGCTACGTGCGAAGTTACGTGGACGGATCTCGACTATAATGTTGGAATCAACGTCACTAATCCATTTTATATCAAGTTTGAAATGATTTTGGATTCCGAAGACTGGCTTAACGACTCTCAGAAAGCATGGTGGGAATACGGTCCGAGTGATGGAATGTACTACATTACCGTCAATACGAGTCAATTCAGCACTTATGGCGACTATAACTTTCAGGTGATCGTGTCTTTTTACGGTCCCAACGCCGAATATCAAAATGCAACAATGAATACTACCGTTTCTACGCGGGAACGATATACACAACTTTTCTATGACCTACCTCCCGTGGTTGGTATTGGTGATTGGACATCGTTTAACGTGTATTATAAAGATACGAGTACAGGTGATTTCATCAATTCTACAATTCCGTCGCCTTTGAACATCACGGTTGATCTCAACGATACGATGGCGGGTATTCAAGGTGTAAATGGAACTGATTATCTCGTATTTTGGTTACCAAACCAAGCTGCCTATAACGTTTCAATTAATACGAGTTATTGGAGCGATACGGGTGTGAAAGCCATTCGAATATATGCCAATTGGTCTGGTTCCCCATTCTATGAGAATTCTTCGGTTCCAATTAGTCTCAATGTTCGAGCGATTTCAAGCGAATTCTATTACATCCCATATGGTAGCATACCTTATGGTGAAAATATGCATGGTTTTTACATTAGTTTCACGGATCTCGATCATAATATTGCCATAAATCTCAATAATGAACCTTCTACCCAAATAATTCTAAATAACGGCTCTGAATATGACATCACTTCTTTTCTTGATTCTTCCTTCGTGAATGATTACAATAACATCACTTTCATTCAAACGGATAATCTAGAAATCGGAGACCACTTTCTGAACATAACAATCATTGTAGATAATTACATGGTTGCTTCTAGACAAATTCCAATAACGATTCGAGCACATTATACTCATCTATCTGTATCTCGACCTCCGTTAACTGCATTCGGCGAAAATGCACAGATTGAATTATTCTGGGAAGACCTCGATAATGGTGCAGGTATTAACGTTACAACTCAAAGTGATCTCGATTTAGAATTATATTATGGTGCTGAAGACTGGTTGAACGATCCTCAAAAAGCCTGGTGGGAATATGGGTCTTCTAATGGCTATTATTACATCACAGTAAATACGAGTCAATTCAGTACTTTCGGTGATGCCAACTTCCAAGTAAACTTGAACTTTATAGGAACTCATTATGAATATGATAATGCAACGTTAAACACGACTGTTTCTACACGAGAGCGTTATACACAGCTAAGCTATACCGCACCACCTATTGTTGGAATCGGTGATACTACAACGTTTAACATTTATTACAAGGATATTGATGGTGATGTCTATGTCAATTCTTCTCTTGGTGGGTCTTTCAATATCGTCATAGATTTAAACGACTCTGCTTCTGGAATGCAAGGTGTTGCAGGAACTGATTATACAATAACTTGGATTCCATCTCTTGCAGCATATGAAATTTCAATAAACACGAGTTACTGGAGTGAGACGGGGACAAAAGACATTCGTGTCTTTGCGAATTGGACAGGAAGTCCTCATTATGATAATGCGACTGTTGCAATTACCCTGAACGTGCGCGCTATAGCAAGTGATTTCTCCTACGTCCCATATGATAGCATTCCGTATGGTGATAATATCCATGGATTTAAAATAAGGTTCACGAATCTTGATACCGGACAGCCTGTAAATCTCAATAATGAACCTTCTGCCCGCATATTACTAAATAATGGCACGGAATATGACATCACGTCATATTTGGACGGGTCATTCGTAGACAATTATAACAACATCACTTTCATTCAAACGGATAATCTGGAAATTGGAGAATACACTCTTAATATAACTATTGTAATCGACAATTTCCAAACTGCTTCCCGTCTGATCCCCATTACAATCCGAGAACATTATACTTACTTGGCAGTAACAAGACCTCCTTTAACTGCATACAGCGATCAAGCTGTCATAGAACTATTTTGGCAAGATTTGGATTATAACGTCGGAATCAACGTGACAGATCCAACAGATATTGACCTTTCTCTAATGCTTGGTGCAAGTGATTGGCTTGATGATCCTCAGAAGGCGTGGTGGACATATGGTTCCTCTAATGGCTATTACTACATTACGGTTAATACGAGTCAGTTAAGCGGAGTTGGAGATACCAACTTTGAAGTGCGCTTGAATTATATCGGGACTCACCTTGAATATCAAAATTCTTCTTTGAATACAACAGTCTCCACCCGTGCAAGATATACCCAATTATATAATGACGCACCTCCAATTGTTGGAATTGGTGATTGGAGTATATTTAGCATTTATTACAAGGATATTGATGCCGGACAACTCATAAATTCATCTCTTTGGGGTGCTTTGAACATCTTCATAGACTTGAACGTTTCTGAAGCTGGAATGCAAGGTGTCAATGGTACAGACTATCTCATCGAGTGGCTTCCTGACTCTGCATCATATAATGTTTCAATAAACACGGGGTACTGGACTGAAGCTGGCGCAATGAACATTCGAATTTACGCTAATTGGACCGGTAATCCTCATTATAGCAATGCAACTGTTCCCACTACTATAAACGTCAGATACATTACAAGCGAGCTTTCATACATTCCATATGGAAGCATTCCCTACGGTGACAATATTGAAGGATTCCAAATCAGGTTTACTAATATTGATAATGGAAGCATCGTTAATCTCTATACCGAACCAACCGTAACAATATACGTAAACGGAACGAACATGACTTCCTATTTAGATTCGTCTTTTGTGGATAATTATAACAACATCACGTTCATTCAAACCGATAATCTTGAAGTCGGTGTCCATTATCTAAACATTACAGTAACTGTTGAAAACCACGCAACCGCTACTCGAATCATTCAAATTACGGTTAGAGAACATTACACGTATTTATCTGCTTCACGACCTCCCATCATCGCATTTGGAAACAACGCAACGGTTGAGCTAGAATGGTTGGATCTTGATACAAACGAAGGCATTAATGTCACGAATCCGATTAACTTTACATTAGCTTTTGTTCTAAATTCTGAAGATTGGTTGGCTGCTGGAAAAGCTTGGTGGACATATGGTGAAACAAATGGCTCGTACCTGCTGACTGTGAATACGAGCGAATTGAGCGGCATTGGAGATTTCGCTTTTCAAGCACGTTTGAATTACATTGGTACTCATGAAGAATATCAAAATGCGACGGCGAACACAACAATTACCACCAGACAAAGATCTACGCTTTTAACTCATGATCCATATGGAACCCCATATTACGGCGAAGAACTCCAAATTTCTCTCAATTATTATGATTTAGATGATCCCGTTGAGAGCATGAAATCAATTATGGACTCTTCTACCCAATTCGATTTCTTTGGACAGCCCGGTGTCTATGAAGTGGATTCGCGCACGATTCGTGTTGTTACAAACGAATTCATCACGCAAGATCGATTATCTGCACATCAACTCATCGTCGGATTGAATTGGACTGGCACATCTCCCTATTACTCCAATCAAACACTGAATATCTCCATAACTTGTAGACAAATCGAAACTTACAGGACAGTTTTTATCGGAAATGATACTGCGGGAGCTACTGAAACCGAGTCTTTTTCGGGTTGGCCTTGGGGTGCACCCATAAATTTCACAATAACTTTTATTAACATCGATGACGCTGCTCATCCCGCAATCAACGATTCAAATATCAACGTCACGGCTGATGGCATTTATGCAGATCCATCAAATTACCAAGTCTTAGGTTGGGACGGCTCCAATTTCGTGCAACAATACACTTCTACCAATGGCACTTTTAAGATAAGCCTGAATACGACCGTTGCAAATAATAACGAGCTATATCGATTCAACATAACCCTGTTTAACTCTACCGACCCTGATGAACCACACAAAAATCAGACGTTTCAAATTTTGGTATCATTCAGGAAACCCGTCACGGTTTTGGTAATGGAATACGTGCCAGGTGTGTATGTTCCGTGGGGTACAAATGCCACCATTCTGGCGGAATATCAAAATGTAGAAGCAGGTAATGTTGCAATATCTGGTGCTGATGTCAACATAACCGTCACTGAAATCCTTGAGGATGGTGAAGCAGTACATGTAAAGTACGGATTTCCAACATTGGAAGCATATCTCGCCCATTGGAATTGGAGTGTTGATAATAACGTCACGATCGTTGAATTCTTGGACGGTTCGACTCCAAAATATAATATAACATTCGACACGACGTGGTGTAATAATACTCAATGGAGCATTACAATTCAAGCAAATAAAACCGAAGTATCTGATGCGACAAGTTATGTCACGTTATATATCAGAGATATATTGACAAATCTTAATCTCATCAGTTCAAGTGCATTTGTCGTGAGGACAGATGAGTTAGACCGAGATTATGAACACTCAGATTGGAGAAATGGAACAAAATATTTCAACATGACCGTGCGATTTACTGATTTGGATGCTGCTGCACCCGGCTACATTGCGTCAAATACAAGCGATCCAAGATATGAAAACATACAATTCTTCTATTATGACTATTATACTGGTGAATATAGTGAAGGCGTTAGTCCTGATGATACGGATTATTCCGTATGGGGAATGAAAGACTTAAACTGGCACGGAAATTTCACAGTGAACTTTATCGGCGACGGTAAGTATGTCATAACTCTTTATTGCAACGAATCTTTGCCATTCCATGACGGACTTTACATGCTCTTCAGGGTCAACGGAACGCACCTTCGAGGAAATACCATGGTGGAAGAACATGCTGAAGTAAGTGCAACAATCAAAATCCGAATTCGATTACATACAACAGGTGCAACAATGGATCCCGATTATCAGATTGCAGGAGAAAATATCGTTCCCAATCGACCGGGAGACGGTGTTTTTGATGCTCCATTTGACGGAAATATCACCTATGGTGAAGATTTCAACGTCTCCGTATTCTGGTTTGACATGAATCATTCATTATTGCAGGTTCCTGGAAAAAGAAACCAGACAGGAGTTCCGCTTGCAGCATTTGCAAATATTACGTGCGATGGACTATTTGGTATAAATGGCTTATCATCACTTGAGGGTCTGTACTACGTGCACAATCTTTACAATGAAATGAGCGGCTCGGCGTATCAATCAAACTATACAGGTGTCTATAATTTTGAGATCAAGACAAGTCTAATGCATAATTATTATCCGTATATTGACTTGGTGAACGGAGGACCTAATGGAGATGGACGTTACAATCTAACGATCAATCTATGGTTCATGAGTGAAGAAGGCATATTCGAAACTGAATATAACTATTCGAGCGTCACTTTTGAAATTAAGATTCACCGAATAAATACGACTCTCGAGTTCCAAGATATTTCGTATCAAGGTGTTGTTTCAACTGGAGGTTCTCCATACGTGCCGTTCGGCATTCCTGGAACTAACTTCTATTTCAACATGAAACTTAACTATACTTTTACAGAAAGCGGTGTAGGATATTCTTCTGGAGATCCGATCTCTTACGCTGAATCTTGGAGCCTTTACTTCTACAATAGCTCAGGCCAATTGGAAGAGTGGCAACTTGCAAAAGCACGTTATGAACCTGGAACTCCTCAGATAATAAGAATTTATACCGACACGGTAGACACGACAGATCATGTTAAGCTTCCCTGGAATGATACTGGTTACAAGAACGTAACTTTACGGGTGAGATTAAACAAGACAAACTATAGAGTTGGAGAACTTAACGTATCCATTTTCTTATTCAAGCATAATACTAGCATTGTCTGGTTACCAAACGCCGAAAATAACGATTTCTTCACGCAAACTTATAACTACGATGAAATACTAAGGTACAGAGAACTGGAGCTCATATACTTCAAGTATATTGATGAAACTGCTGTGGCACTTAATCTTGAAATCAAATCAATAACTGGTGGTTCTGTCTGGAATAACTGGTCTGCGCCAATTTCAGAAACGAGCATCTCGGGTATCTACTTAATGAATCTGAGTGCTAGCGTTGATGTATCTTCAGTTCCATATTACTTTGAGGTTTGGGCAAACGATACCGATCCCGTTTCCTATCGAAATGTAACTAGTGTAACATGGCGCTTCAATTGTACACCTGCCAATACCGAATTAGGGGATATTTCTTGGAATGCTCCTCTCAGTGGTCCGACAATATATCAATTATTCCAACAAATTATCTTTTCCGGAACGTTCTATAACGAGTGGGGTGAACCACTAACGGGAACCATTAATTACGTGATTCAAAGTAAAGATACTGGCACTGTCGTATCGGCGGGATCAATTCCGTGTGTCAATGGCAATTTTGACATGAATTTACTGTCTGCTTTGGTTGGCTTTGGTTCATTTAACATAATTCTAACAGGAGATGCGGGATCAAACTATAACACTCAAAGCATTACGGTTCAGATAACGATCTATCCAATCTGGTCACATCCTGTATTTATCGTATCAATGATTGGTGTTGCGGCCATCGCAGGATTTGTGACTTATCGTCAAGTCAAATGGATGATGACACCATACGTCGTCAAGCAAATGATCAAGACTAGGAAATCCATCCGGAAAGGCAAAGAAATCAAGCCATCTAAAGTAGTACGGGATCGAAGTAAGCTTTTCATGGATGAGTTCAAGGAAGAGTGGGCATACCTCAACCTGAAGGCTCCTGAAATGGTGTCCAATGAAATCGTTGAACTTGCAAGACAATTGAGTGACATCAAGCGAATGCGGGTTACCACGGCTGAAGCAAAGCAATTAATGGACGATCTACAAAATATGGGTCTCACTCAGGCAGATTCATATCTTGAAAGCACAATGATGATTCCACCCGATGCAAGGCGTCAAATCCTGACGACGGTTGGCCTGATCAAGGAAGAAAAACCAGAAATTGTAGCATTCCGAGAACTCATCTCCGAGATAAAAGCCGAAGAACACACATATGATGAGGCAGAAGATCTCTACAACAAGTTGAAATCTATGAAAATAATGGACGCTGATAATTATCTCTGGAAAGTCGAATTGATTCCTGCGGAAGACAGGATTCGAATTTTAGATCAAGCTGGTTTTGCTGTTGAAAAACTCCGAAAGAAACGAAAGAAAGCAATTCCACCCATGAGCGTGCGCGAAATTAAAGCAGAACTGAAAACAATACCTGGCTTGAAGCTGGAAGACCGACAAGAGTTAGTACAGCAACTCAAACAGCTTGACTTCAAGAGTCAAAAGAAGAAACTGGACGAGATAAAGAAGAGAAAAGTCAAGGTTGTAACACCACAGGTCGAAGAAAAAGCCGTAGAGACACCAAAAGAAGAAATGCAAAAACCCGAAATTGCACCAATGACCATGGAAGAAATAGATAAAGCATTGAACGAAATTAAAGGTCTTTCCGATGAAGACAAGAACCTGCTGAAAGATAGCATTTCCATCCTCTCTCCAGAAGAGCAACGAAAGACCATCGAGAACCTGAGGAAGCAATATTCCTCAAATTCCTAACTTTTTGAGGTGAAATGAATGACGATTTATGGAATGGCAGTCATGAAATGGGATAAAAAATACGGGATGCGCGTCGAGGCGCAATACCCCGAGAGCCTCGAAATAGACGACGTGACCACGAAGCAGATCTACACGAACCACGAATTCGAAGAAGAGCCGGGCTTCCTTGCCATCAGCATAGGCGAGTTGAATCTTGCCAGTTACTACACGGGAACCGAGACCGAGTACTACGTGTGCGTGATGCTTTCCACCGATGAGCTTCCCGAACGATACGAAGACATTCTCTCCGACGTCGTGCGACAGATAATGGCGAGCATTAAAGGGCGCCGCTACCGTTCATTCCTGCCCGTGTACTTCAGCAACATTGCCAACTACCCGAAGATGAGCATGGAACAGAGGCTGGCGCTGGTCCTTTTAGATCCCATCAAGAAGATGGTGATCGACAGGCTGATCGAAGACGGCAACGTTTCAAAAGCCGAGTTGACGGCATGGATCAAGGACAGGTTCGCCTTTGACTATCTCGACATTGATTCC
>JALGVI010000065.1 GCA_029838215.1 Candidatus Helarchaeota archaeon
ATAAGTTTCATGGAAGTTTTCGATAAAACGACCGATGTCATCAAACAAGGAGGGAAGCGTCGCGGTGCCAACATGGGAATCTTGAACGTTCACCATCCCGACATCATCGACTTCATCCTTGTGAAATCGGACTTAAATAAACTTCGTAATTTTAACCTTTCTGTTGGTATCACGGACGAATTCATGAATGCCGTGGCGAAAAAAACCAAGTATGACTTGATAAATCCACGAAATAACCAAGTCGTAAAGCAACTAGAAGCGGAAAAAGTATTCGATCTCCTCATTAACATGGCATGGAACACTGGTGATCCCGGCTTTATCTTCCTTGATACGATCAATCGTAAAAATCCGACACCTGCACTAGGTCAGATTGAAAGCACTAATCCATGTGGCGAGGTTCCTTTGTTACCGGGAGAATCCTGTAATTTGGGTTCCATAAACATCTCAAAATTCATAAAAAATGATGAAATTGATTGGCAAGACCTTTCGAAAGTCGTAAAACTTGCCGTCCGCTTTCTGGATGATGTCATTGATGCTTCAAAATTTCCATTTCCAGATATCGAAAAAATGACAAAAGCAAATCGCAAGATCGGATTGGGAATCATGGGATTCGCAGATGCACTCTATAAGTTGAGAATTCCTTACAATTCGTCCGTTGCAGTAGAGTTGGCACGAAAGTTGATGCAATTCGTTCAGCAGGAGGCTCGCTCTGCATCAGAAGAACTTGCTGAAAGTCGGGGAACGTTTCCTAATTATGAAAAAAGCATATACCCCGAACAGGGCATTAAATTGAGAAATGCAACCGTAACAAGCATCGCTCCCACGGGCACCATTAGCCTGATCGCAGGATGTTCGAGCGGAATTGAACCTGTTTTTGCACTCGCTTATAGTCGAAAGATAATGGATCGAGTTTTTCATGAAATCAATCCCGTGTTTGAAGAAATTTGCAGGCAGGAAAACATCTATTCCGAAGAGCTCGTTCAAGAAATAATCAATCAGGGGTCACTCCAACAATTAGCGGACATTCCTGATCATGTCAAAAAAGTATTCGTTACGGCTCTGGACATCGAACCGGAATACCACGTGCGGATTCAAGCAGCATTTCAAGAGTTCGTCGATAATTCCGTTTCAAAAACGATAAATTTTTCCAAGAATGCAACCATCAATGACATTCGCGATGCCATTTTGCTTGCACATGAGCTAGGTTGCAAGGGAATAACAATTTATAGATATGGGAGCAGGGAAGATCAAGTCCTATCCTTTGGAAACGCGCAGGCAACATCTGTCACGTCTGAAAAAGAAACCTGTCCTAACTGTCACCATGAGATGGAACTTCACCACAAATGTCATGCATGCTCAAACTGCGGTTATAGCTATTGCGACCTCTAGATTAGATTTGGGATTGAGCATTCACTTTTCTATCATCAAATATTTTCCTTTTTTCTGAAAAATTGATAGACCGCCAAGCAAAACATCGGCATCATCGTATAGAAGGCGAAAAAACTCCCGTAGAGAACATTGTAAATGAGAGCATCAATCGATTGAAAAATGAACGCAAGCAAGTATGGGATGATTCCAAGCAAGGTATAAGGAGACACTTCATCATCTTTAAATTTTACAAACATCACGTTTTCTTTCTTAAACATCAGAAGCAATCCAATGATCACGAATACTAAAAATGGGACGCTAAACCAGCCGAAATAATTTCCCAGAGGAATGCCGAAGTATTCACCCCCAAATGGCCACGACCAGTTGCCTCTTGCTACCATTACCGGATCGTTTAGAAAATCCCAATACATCATTGAAGCACCACCGATTATGGCAATCATGAAAACCTTCGCCACGTTCAAAACTGAAATCGATTGTTCGTCGATAGCTTCAGTTGAAATGCTCCCCACCATGATGTGAGCCATCAAAAAACAGCAATAGAAATAAATGAACCACGTGAAGGGAACTATGATCGGGACAATTTCAAATGGAAAGATTTTCAATCCATGATATTCCCACAGGACACCAGGTATCAAGCCAAATATTCCTGCAGTCTCCAGAATAAACGTGAATATGATGCCAAACGTGCTAAAGATCGCCAGGTTTTTCCAGCCCAAAGTCAATTTGCCGTGAATAATGGTAAAGGATAGCAGAAAAAATACTTCAAGAATTGTCAAAACGTCATCAAAAAGAACACCGGAAAAAACATGAAAGATTCGGTTAAGGATAATGACTATAGTTGCTCCTACAAGTAGAGCAAGAGAGAGATATACGTAGTTTTCATCTTTCAACTATAACACGTCCATTTCTTAAGATTACTCCATCTCATTGTCTAACGCAAATGGTCGGAATTTCGCCGAGATATAAAGATGTTTTGTTTTTTCGGGGTCTCCACGTGCTGCAACGACTTTACCAACGAAAACAGTATGATCCCCCGTTTCGAATTGATCGACAACCTTACATTCAAATGCCACGGTGGCACCCTTAATTGTAGGCACTTTTACAACACTTGATTCAATGAGCTCTAATCCCGCCTTTTTTATCTTATCGATCTTGCGTCCGGATTTAGTCCCACAAATCCATGCTCCCTTAATTTGATCTTCACAGGGATAATTAATCACAAATTCTTTATGGAAGTCAATGCCTTCATGAGAATAACGGGAATGGTCAATCGAAATCAACATCAATACGGGCTTGAAAGACGTTCTGGTGACCCACGAAACGCCCAAAGCATTTGGCTTCCCTTCCTTGTCTAAGGAGGTAACCAAGGTATAGACGTAAGGAGTCGCAAGCTTAAAAGCTTGGGATAAAGTTAACGATATCACGTGATCAAAACTCCATTTTTAATTTCCATTGTTTTTCCTTCTATATTTTCTTTTTGTTCCTTGACAGAAATGAGAACCAATGCCAAGCATATCAAACCTCCGCCAATAAAAGAATCGAATAACGGAATCTGCAGGAAAATAAAGAATTCAATGATATAGGCGCCCAGCACTTCAATTAATAAATAAACAGAAGAAATTGTGGCAGAAATATCACGTAAAGACCTGAAATAAAAAACATAAGCAATGCAACTGCAAAATATGCCCAAGTAAAACGCATCCCAATAGATTAACACATTTAGGGACACGGAGATGAACGGGTTATAAAATCGAACGAAGAAAAGTGAAGGAATTAAAAGAATTATAAACATGTATAAAGTCGAAAAAAAGACCAGAGAGCTCGTATCCACGGAATGTTTACCTTCTTCCTTCAAGGAGACAATTTTTTTACTCAGGACGATATAACCTGCCCAGAATATTCCCGAAATGAGACAAAGCAAGTCTCCAAAGAAGGAAATAATGGTAATTGCTTCAAATAGCATGAAAAACCTAAATCCAATCGTCAGGAAATAAACACCCATTAATCCTGCTATCATTCCCAAGAGACCGCGCTTCGTCAGGCGTTCTTTAAACCAGAAAGCAGAAATAATGGCAGTCCATATGATGTTCGTATTGATGAGCAATGCAGATTTGCCTGCAAGTGTCAGACTCTGTCCCCAAAATTGAAAAATCATTGCGAAAACCGTTACAACTCCAAGTAAGATGACATGTGGATTCTTCAAGTAAATCAATTGGGACTTGAGATCGTGCCTATTCATCACGAGAAAAAGAGAAGCGGTGGACATCATGGCGAATATATTTCGGAGAAATAGGAACGAGAAAAAATCATAAAAAAGCAAGGCAAATCTGGTGAACGGGAATGACGTCCCCCATATTAAAGCTGAAGCAACCAAATATAAAATGGCATTTCTCTTGCTCATGAACATCAATCTACGTGTCAATGAAGAAAATACTTACAGAATAATCCTTGGTTTTTAATCCATTTTAATTGAAGGCGAATTCATCCCAAAATTCGTCATTGAGCGGAGTCTTTGCAGGGGTTTCAATTTCAGGAGAATCTTTCAATGTTTTCTTGCATAAACGTCTTCCTTTTTATACTCGATTCATTATCTTCATCATGGATTTCATAAGTTCGGGATCTATTTTTTTCATGTATTCTTTAAAATCGAATTCTTTCAAATCCACTGACCATTGGTTAAGATTTCCTGTTGTTTTTTTCATGAATTTTTCCTTCTCATGTTCTTTATTTTGGTTGAGTCAATTGCTGGAAGATCTGCATTACGGATTCAGGGATCTGGTGAGAATTTGGCATGTATTTAAGTTGGAAGTTCTGGAAGACGAAATTAAATTTGGCACCTGCAGAGGTTTCGACCTGATATACTCCTTGATTTGTTCGAGCGACGAATGCTTCCTTGTATTGTTGAAGAATACAAGATAAAAGAATTCCCGCCAAGTTTTCATTTCTAGGATCTTGTTTTTCTTCCTGAGTCCCTGCGGACGCTGCCGCAGTTGAAGTCGGTGTCACGATATAATCGCTATTTTCATGCGGAACGACTTCAAGAGACTGGATGATTTGAAAGAGTTGTTGATAGGCAGCTTGCATTTTCTGGGCATCAGGAGAATTTCCACCCATTATTGCTTGATCAATTACTATGACTTGCTTGCAGTTCGTTCCAATGACCTCGCCCTCCAATTTATATCCCTGTGCCATTATTTTTTCAGCAGCTCTAGGAGCCTGCACTCGTGTCTTAGCGGAGATGTTTGAGCCTTCCCAAAGCCATATTGCTTGATGATAATCTGAGATTAGAAAAACCGCACGATTAACATCTCTTATGTATCTTTCTCGATTTCGCCACACCAACTTGCGAAGCATGCCCATTCCGCCAACGTCTAGAAGTATCATGTGATTTGCCATGAAATCATCTCAATTACAAGTATTTAGAATGAATTTGAGCTAGATGATAACTCATTTCAAGATTTTTAAAAATTTTCCATTTCCTTTCAAATTCTCAAATCTTTAATATCAAGATCTTTAAAGAATATTAAAAGATGAGTAAACTTAGTTCAGAGTCTTTCTTGATTTAACGAGCGTTAATGGTGTTCGGCGCACTAATTCCTGACCGATTTTTGAGCTGAAAAATTCTATGCTCTTTTCTAGTGAAAGATTTTCCATGACAACTTTCCAAAATCGATCCAATGTCCATCCGGTCAATTGCAGAAATTGAAAATAAAATTCCATCATCTTCTTGATATTTTTTTCATATTCTTCAGATGGAAAGCTCTTCCATAGGGATATTTGCTTGGCAGTGATTTTCTCTCTGGTTTCGAGAACGAATTCATCGAACGTGGGGATTAATCCGTTTTTTGTATATAGATCTCCGAGGTATTCTTTCACGTGTTTAATGGGATATCCTACTTGTTTGAGTCCATTTATGTAATCATTATATAGTGCTTCGATGTATTTTGGTCGAGGTTTTTCGACAAAACCGCCGAGTTCGATTGCCAAGACAGCAAGGAGACCGTTTGGTTTGATGACACGGATCATTTCTTTTAAGATTGAATCAGGGTTCGTAACCCATTCAAGTAACCCAAAAGAAATGACGACATCAAACGTTTCGTCTGCAAAAGCAAGATCATGAGCATCTCCTACCGACAAATGGATATTTCTGGCTTTCCCCCAATGCTTTTCCCCCCATGAAATTAATTCCTTGCTTATATCGATACCGAAAATTTCGAGTTTGTTGTCGTGATTACGATTATTCTTATATGACATGTTCAATAAATGGGGGATGGTCCCAATCCCGCATCCCACGTCAAGAATTTTTTCATTCCCCTTTAGATTTAAAGATCTTTTCAGAAACGCCTGAACCTTTTTATTATAAACAATCAGTCCACGCTGATTTTTCATGGTTTCTATAAAATTCCAATTAATCTTCAATGAATCGCTCCCTTATCTGAAACCTTATGCACTTGGTTATCAATATTGGCAATGAATTAATGTACTATCCACTACCCTTTTTATTACCGTTGAAGATCGGCTCTAAACACCTTCTAATGATTTCTTCATGCTCTCAGCATCAGAACCCATTAGTTAATTTCAGATAAGAACAGGGAAAAAAAACATTAGAATGTTGTCAAGCTCGATTCAACCGTTCTGATGCCATTTTTTTTAGCTTCTCTTTTGAGAGAGTTCATCTATCCGTAAAATCTCACTAAAAAAAGTCATGTCTTTTACGGATGAAAAAATCAACAAAGAACGCCTTTTTTTCAGAATTATTCCTTTACGCGGATATTTATGTTGTTATTATGGTATGATAGAGGGATGATATATATAAGTAATTGTTCATCTAAAAGTTAGAAAATGGTACGAAGTAATACTTACATGGGAAAATCTTACACCCCATTCCGACAAAAATAGGAGGAAATTTAAATGTCCGACAACGTCCACCCTTATTATAGCATCCAATTATACTTCTTAGGGGAGGAAAAAGGAGATGAGCGTCGCATTAGAAATCGAATTAGAAAATACATCCGAGATAAGCCAGTTGAATACATTCTAATAGCAAAAAACTCGCCTGTTATCCACTCTAACAGCAAACTAATTATTCGATACATTGCAGAATTATTAAAAAATCTCAATGTGAAATATCATTTTGATGAGTGGACATCTAAAGAAGTGTTTGAAAGACAGATCCCTTCAAAAAAGGAACCGAAGCCTACTGCCGAAGACGCAAGCTATTCCAAAACCAAAATGAATAATATTAAATCATTGGCACGTTTCACCAAAGACCTATACGAGAGTTTTGTAAGGATAGGGGAAAAGATCTTCGTGGCGAATAGCGAAGAATTGGAAAAATTTCGTGATTGGAACTATATGAGAAAAATTTTGATAGAAATTAGTGATGAATATTCGAGTTTACTTTCTCAACCCATTAAAGAAATGGAAAAATTGGTACAGGATATCTTAAAATGACAATCTTTTAAAACACGACATCCGCCTCAATTCATGTCTTAAATTCTCGGGAAAATTTTGTTGGTTGATATAATCTAAGTTGCGGAAATTTTTTCTCTTTTAATCCTTTTTTTTACAAACCACTTGAAAAATAACCCCCGTAACCTCAATCGAAATCCATTCATACCTTTTTTCAAAGCTTGACAATTCACATTACCCTGCATGCCAAGATCCAATTAGTTGATTTCCATTTTAGTGAATCAATTTTTTCTCCCGATGGGAGATATTTGGAGCGTGTATTGGAATGTATCAATCGATATTACCTCAGGTTAATATTTTTCAACAAAATATCGAACCGCTTTCTTTACCGGACTTTTCGGAATTACGGGCGCGGTTGCGAGCTTGTTGTCCCACGAAATTGGTTCGTGAATGTTCACGTGGTTCGGATACCACGACCTTGGAACTCCATCCTGCTCGACCCAAAGAGGCAAGAGAAGTGATGAAACTTTACGAAATCATTTACGAAGGGACTTACCCATATCATGAAGTTTTTGACCATAAATGGCTCATCCAACAGATGAATCATCCTGACAATGTGTTTTTCACAATAGTCGATCATTCGACAGGCAAGGTAGTAGGGACGACTCTATTTCAGATGAATCTTTATCATCAACGAGCATATGGACGGGGAGGTCTAATTCACCCCGACTACATGGGATACGGTCTTGGGAGTGCACTCCTCGGAAAGGCATACGAAAAGATCATATTTCATTCTCGTGATTTTATCAAGATTTACTTCACGGAAGGGCGGACTGCTCATGTCAAAATACAAAAGATCTCGGAAAATAATGGATGCAAGCCCATTGGATTTTTTATCAATAAGGACCTATACTATAATGAGAGAGAGACGGATATCTTACTTGCCATGATGTCAGCAGACATTCTGCGATCTAGGAGACAAAATCCACAAATACATCCCACTTTCAAGTCAATGTATGAAGTTATTCGACGATTTTTCAGATTAGAAACTGCGAAATACATGGATATCCCTGTTTCATCTAAAATGGACACTTACAATGACATGTTTGAGGCGCGCAAGGACTCCAGTGGGTACATCCACGTGAATTTCAAAATAATGCCGCGTTCATTCCTGCAGTTTAAAATAAACACGAATACCAAGGTCGCGGAGGATGCCTATTTTCAGGTGCAAGATCCGAGCGAATTTAGATATTTATTGAATGAGGCCATCTCGTTCTTTCGAAAAGCCGACGTGCAATATTTTGAAATATACATGCCTGTAACTCAACCGGAATATCAGGCCATTGCTGCCCAACTTGGTTTTATCGCCACGGGTTATTTTCCGGGTTGGCAACGTGTGGGAAACGAACGAATCGATCATTTAATTCTCACGTGGCTTGCACCCAATCATGACATTGATACGAGTAAAGCGGTTCTCACGCGCTATGGAAGCCGAATTAGAGATGCCGTTTTACAACAAATCAAAATGAGTGATTAATCAGTTTTTTCCCCTTATTTAGAAAAATACGCTAAATTCCTGTGCTTAAAGTAACTGCGGAGTATAGAAAATGACCGTTGGAAGACATATTAGCCCAAATCCAGAATTCCTTCCTCAAGAAATTCTTGAAAAAGAACTGGATAAATGGATTAACAATCATAACTCAGAAACAATTTTGACCATTGTCGATAAGATCATTGGACAACAAAATAATATCAGGGAAATTTTAGAAGAATTGAAAAAAAAGCAATGCAGTTTCACGGAATTAAAAAAAGAATTGAATTTAAATTCTAAGATTTTAGCACAAAAATTACGCCGATTGAAAGATTACGGACACGTTGAGAAAAGGGCAGGACGAAGAGGACAATATTCGATTACTTGCTTGGGTGAATTGTTATTAAATTGGATAAATGAAACGAAAGTGAAAGACATCAATCAAAAACATCATCGGGGTCGAAGAATTTCATTAAAAAAATATGAACTCCACGTTACCATTCGTCAAAAAAGGATGATTCAGAGACAAATTCGATGCTACATCAAAGAGCTAAAATTAGGGTGCAGGAACAAGTACCTAATTGAATTCTTTTATGTTCTGATGAAGAACTTGGAACGATCTCAAACACTTTCAAGTTTAAAACAAGCATATCGAGAGGCTTTGATTTATATTTCTTCAATATTACACGAAATAGATGCCTATCGAGAAAATCTAGTACCCGTATTAAATGAATTATCAAGTTTATTTGGATTGAATCTTGATGAATTAAATCAAGATTAATTCCTCAAGGTATTATTTTATATAGCAGAAGATTTAATCGTGTTTTAAATTCAATTTTGATGACACTTATTGTCTTCCTTGAAGTTAAAATTTAAAATGCGAGATGCGGATAAAAACATGCCTTTGAGGTAAAAAAATGAAGAGTTCTCGAGCAGGTTATTTATTTTTTGGTATATATTTTGTTGAAGCAATGGTAGGATACGTCACGTTAACAATTCTTTCCTATTACCTGAATAACGTTTTATTGATCAATCCCATTATCATCGGCATTCTCGGGAGCGTGAGTCTACTGCCGATGGTCCTGAAGGTCTTCTTGGGACCGTTCATGGACAGGTTTAAAATACCGGGATTGTCGGGTCGGAGACGACCTTACATTCTCATCGGAACGATCTTGAATGCAGTTTTCGTCTCATTATTTTTTCTACCGCAATTGATCGTCTTTCCGAATGCTTTTATCTGGGTCTTGGTTGTTTTTGTAATTATTTGGTTCTTGCAAAGCCTCGGCATCACGTTGATGGATGTTGGCGTGGATGCAATTGGAACGATGTACAAGCAGCAAAAATCATCTATAAAAATATCCGTTCTGATGTTTCTCGGCACGACCGCAGGAGGAATGATACCCACGATTTTCCTGACACCGATTTTCATGATCAGTTACCCGCTGGGTTTCATTATCACGGGAATGTTATCTTTACTCGGCTTATTTTTCGTCCAAATTTTTCGTGAAGACGAACTCGGGCTTGATGTCGTGCCGGCATTCAACTTACAAGCCGTCAAGACAGAGTTTCGCAAGACTCCTGTTATCTTCGCCTTAATACTTGCCTTTTTCCTGTTATTTGATAAGGGATTGTTTGAATTCACGTTAGAACGGTTCGTGTTCATCGCATACGGTCTGACATTAGGGGATTTGGCCCTGATAAATCTAACAATAATGTTCGGAGCCATCGGTGGAATGATTTTCGGATATTTTTTCATGAAAAAAATAAAAAACAAGATCGTTTTATTCGTGACCGCCGCGTCATTTTTCGTTCCCGAACTCATATGGGCAACGCTCCTGCCTCTGGGACTTTTGTCATTTCCAATATTTTACGTCACGTCGATAATTTCAGCCGTGGGTTCTGCCCTGTATACCATGGCTTACATGGCTCTTTATTTGGACCTTTCAAATCCCAAGATCGGTGCAACGATGATCGCGGTATTTTTAGCCGTTGCAAACCTGGGACAGGTCGTTGCAATTTTCATCTCCGGATTCTTCCCATTAATTGTCATATTCATCATGGCTGCAATTTTTTCGGGCGTACGACTTGTACCGCTGGCAGTCATACCGGACCGGAATCAAACGGAGGATTCGGTTGAATAAATCGCCCATTCGTTAACATATAGACCGGTATCTTTTTTTTCATGATAAGCAAGAAGAAATGAGAGATGAATGAATGCAAAGACTTATTTCTTTTCTAATTTAGGGGAAAAAAAGGACATATAAAAACACCATAATGCATGAAAGGAAAACGAAATAGATAAAAGAAAGTGAAATGACGAGTAGCAATTTCATGATGAATAATAATTCTCCAAAACTTAATTAAAGCAAAGCGATACATTGATGTGATTGGCAGGAGCTGACTTGAGGTTTCTTAATGGATGCTAAAAATTTTTGGCAACGTGTTAGAAGCGCCCAAAAGGATTGGCAAAAAGATGCAATTCAATTACAGAAAAAGCAAGAAAGTCGAATGAAAAAACTTGCTTTGGGGCGGTCGCAAAATTTACGAGTAAAACGCTCGAAGCCGGTCTCAACTTCACGAGTAATTTTTCCTCAAAACGCACAAGAGCTTGAGAAAGTATTAGATGATGTTTTAAATCTCACACCTTTAAAGGCGATCTCATATCAAGAGGACGGAACAAAATCGCCCGAAGAACTTCTGGAAGTAATAAAAGAACATTATTTGCCCGAACGCATGGAAGGACCTCTCCCATATGATCTAAAACACGTTTTGGCACTATTAATTTTGGGATATTTGGCATCTGGAGACCTGAAAAACGAATTTCGACAAAAAATTGTTGAAGAAACGAATTTTCGCGTTTGGGATGAAGGAGAACTCAAACTTTTCTCGTCAGAAATCACGCGTAAATATAAATATTGGTGGCATCTTACCGAAGAAGACGGAAGGTATTACACGCGCCAGGGAATAATACATCCCTGGACATTTCTATGGTTACTTGTCCAGCCACCCGATGTCCTATCTCATTTCCTAATGAAATTGCAGGTCTTCGTAAAAAAAATCAACCACGAAGACTTTATTACGATTTCAAATCCCATAATCCTCATATCGGCTTCTATCAAGCGTCTCAATTTCACACCTCTGGATCTCATATTTTTCAAGAAATTATCGGAATATTTTCCTCAAACTACAAGAGATAGCTTGTCCTACTATAAAACACCTCGCTCAATATTTAACGCCGAGAAAATTCGAGACATATTAGATACAATTGCAAAGGAAATCAATGTTTCTTTTGCGTCCGATGCAAAACCAGAAAGTTTCATTCCCAGACTTAAAAAAATTCAAAGATATTTTGGCATAATTTATTTTTACCTGATCCCATTACAAGTAATAGATCGTAAAACTCTAATCGTGCAATTTGAAGAACTTGGTGTTTTATCAAATTTTCACATAAATCTTCCACATAACGTCTTAATGGATCAAAATGAACTTCAATTCAGTCCTCCAAATCGTCATGTTGGCATGTTACTCAAGGAATTCCGTAAAAGAAGTTCAATTAAAGATGTTTTTGAGTTGAGTTACATTATCCTGCCTTTTCATTCGCTTGAAATGTATGACATGGCATTGCAAGGTTGGAAAATGAATTCCGAGTTGCTACATGGAGCTTTAATGAAGGCAGAATCAAAAATTGAAAGTTCACATCGGAAATTAATTACTCCGAGAATTAATGCATCTCCCATGCTGGATCGTGACTACATTAATCTCTACTTTTACCGAACAAGTTTTTTCCAAATGGGTCCAGATACTCGACTAAGAGAGAACCTTGGTTTATCGGTTCGAAAATTCTATCAAATGGATGAAGATTTGAGGCGTAGCGCGCCTTACGGAATCTTACCTTTGATTCAGAAACTTCAAACCTTTGAAAGCGGACACATATATATTGAAGGTGACCAGGAATGGCACTTGGATTTTTTATACCAAATCACGAAATACATTCCTACAAAATTTTACGTTGTGGCTAAGGGAAAGAAGTCCACACGCTGTTATTGCTTTTTTTTCGCACCAAGAGGAATGACTCTTCAATGGGGGAAATTTTACAAGAGCACGCTTCCAGAATATTATCCTGAGTTAAATTTCTGGTTCGAAAATAAACCCATTTCCCAACATTATGGAATGGGTAATTCAAATCAATGGGACATCGAACAGGGTTATTGGCGTGATGATTATAAAATAAGATTTTAATAAGAATAAATTCTCAGGACGAAAAATAATGAACCTGACCGATCTTGAAATGGAATACATAAAATTCGTCATTAAAAAGCCTGCCTATTTCACGCGTGAATCTTTAGGGTTTTTAGAAGGGACCAGTTTTGAACATTTACTTGAGAGCTACGAATTAGATGCTTTAAGCCTTAATGAAATGTTCCGGACGCTTCTTAATCGTGATCTTTTTAAATATGAGCTCGCATTTAACGGAGAAGTTTTTGGACTTCAGCGATATTTTTATTTTATTGACAAACCACAAATCATCCCCAGTCCTTTTTTGATTAGACGCGTTGGTCTATATCCTGTTTATTTGAATGAATTCTTTCTTCCAAATGATAAGAGAGTTATAACAGAGCTTCGAAAAATATTGACTCAGGAGTTCCGGTCTCAGGTTTCATTGATTCCCGTCATTCCAATGGTATTTCTGCGCGACGGTAAGTGGAGTCGAATATATTACGAGCCTTCACAACTTGAGAAACCAGAAATTGAATTATTACGAGATCTCGGATTATGGGCTTCGGATTCACCGCGAGAAATAAACATGACACAATTCAAAGCATCGGGAACACTACAATTGTCCAAAGCATTGGCAAAAGAACTGGATGAAGTACTGAATAAAACTAAAGGCTCCATTGAATACAGGCTTTCCTTGTCACCTTTATTTGCAAGATTAAAGGAAGGCCGAGTTGTTGAAGAATTTATCGACTTACATGGAGTAGCGCGCTATTTCTTGCGCATAAAAAGAACTTCCGAATCTCCCAAGAAAGTTATTTCAAGAGTATTGCAAAACTGTTTTTGTGCTGAAGCATACACGTCATCCGAAGAAATCTTTATCGACTTGAGAACATTTCATTCCGACCAATTTTACACGCTTGCAGCAACAAATAACCTTCCATATGAATTTTCAAGCATTCAAGTTGTAAGCGAATTTTGGCCTTGTAACTTCCATCAAGGAATGCAAAAATTAGGAATAAAATAGAAGAAGTTGTGAAGTTTTTCACACTATTTTTTGGGTACTTCCGAAAGATTATAAGCTAAATTGACTGAAAAACTTTTTTCTGCAGGTTTTATAGAACCTTTACGGCTGATGTTAAGCTGTAGCGTCTCATGAAAAGTCGAAAGATATGCATTTTCAAGGAAATAGGAAAAACCCTTTTGAACTTTACTAATTTGGTCATCCCATAGCGAGAGAAGGATGCAGCCCGTTTCATCTCCAACAAGTGCGTTCATTACCAGATGCTTGGTATTGTCTCGCTTGACCAATACAGAACGAGATGGAGGAGTTTCAACAATTTTGACGAGCAACGTCAGGTTAAATCGTTGCCTCAATGTTGCCAGATCTGCGATTTTTATGATGGAGGGCAAAGAGTCTAACAATTTAGAATTCTGAGATGTTGTTTTGGAGATATAGCCGAATCTACCGACATTCAGGAAAAGTTCTCCTTTATACTGATTTAAATATCCGTTTTTAACGTCGTATTCGTTTCCAACTTGAATTTCTTCGGCTTGTTCATCCCACAATTGTAAATTAATTGTTCCTGTTTCGTCCGCCGCTTCAAACGTGCAAACACGATGTTCTGAATTGTCTTTTTTAACGACAACTTTGCGATCGGTTATCTTTTTCAAGATTTTGCACTGAACGTTCACGTTGCGGGACTCATTCTTTAGTTGGTTTATTTTTAAATAAGACATTTTGTTTTCACCTCAATTTTCATGCTCTATTTAATTTTTTGAGCTTGTATTAAGAGAATTGGTTCATAATATAGACGATCAGGGTTGTCACACCATTCGAAGAAGGCACGTTTGTCACGTTCAAATTCCTGAATGGACCCAAAGAATTCTGGTGCCTTGAACGCCAATCTTTCGTAGAAACGTTCCCATTGCTCTCTAAAAGCAGGTGATGCAGGTCCAACTTCAGAAAAACAATGAACTTTTAAGGATTTCACTCGGAAGCCATCTTCACTAAGATGGAATGGCAAGTTACCTGCGATTTCAAAATTATATGGAATTTCTCGGAGTAGACACCGTCGAGATTCAACCCATCTTGAAAGCGGATAGATGTTGTATCCGTAATTATTTGATTCAACAAGAACCAAAGTGCCGTCATTTTTCAATATCCGCCCAATTTCCTTCAAGTAGGAAGAGGGTGATGACTGAATGATGGCAAAGAAATTTCGCACGTAGATTACATCAAAATAATCTGAAGGGAAATTCGTGTGCTTGCCGTCCTGCACCGAGAATTCAACATTCTTTAGTGGCTTGACGTGCTGGCGGGCGTGTTTTATCATTTCGGGATTTATATCAAATGCATGGATCTTCGTGGGCATCATTTTTGAAGCAATTTGTTTTGTAGAAATTCCTGGGCCACAAGCAAAATCCAATATTTTCATGTCTTGTCGGAAATTGAGAGAATTGATCTGGCATTCATAGATTTCTTGACAAAGCTCGATTTGATCCACCACTGTTTGAATTTCCATCTGTTCAAAAGAAGATTGTGAGATTTGTTTCATTTATCGAGTCTCCTTTACGTGTCAGGGAATGATTTGTTCTCGCATTAAATCATAGCGAAATCCTTGCAACGTGAATGGATCATAGAGGTGCATTATTGGAGCCTTTGACCGGACACCAAACCCTAGCACGTTCTTTACAGCTTCAGAAAGTAGTTGGTGTGCCGTGCCCCATATGAAGACGGATGTCCGTCCTGTCATCTGTGTTTTTTTCATGAGTTCAATACTTTTCTCATCATATCGCTTTGCAAGTCCCGGTATTCGCGATAGTTTGGAAAGAACACGTCCAGTGATTTGGAGTTCTTCATCTCGAGTAAGGTCCGCAACGTCCTTATCCTTGAGAAAATCAGTTACTCCATAGGCTTCTGTCCACGTGGGACCGTCAGGATGATGCACGATGGCATTATTGAACATTAGGCCCCACCCTTCAATGGCGAGGATGCCCTTTCGCCGACAGGCTTCTGCCAGGGCTATTGCACCTTTAATGCCATCAATCGTATGGATCACCAAGTTGGCATCCTTGATCAGATCATCAACATTGTCCGGACTTACTTCAGCGTGGATGGCTCGAACTCGTGCAAGTCCCAATTGTTGTAATAAAACTCTTGTATACGTTGCTTTAGACACGCCGATGGATTCCGTACGTGCTCCGTATTGCCTGACGAAATTCTCGGACGTGATGCCCAAAGCGCCTAGCCCGCAACAACAAACCTTGGTAAGGGCGATTTTTGCCATGTCTTTCCACGTTTTCGTGATGCAACCAAACTGCCGGTCGTGGATCTTGTTTAAAAAGTTACGATCATTTTTTAAAAATTCAATTTTTGCCGCAATCTTCTCTTCGGCATGGTGAAGATTTTCATTGATAGTGATTTGAGGTTTATTTAATGATTCAGTCATTTTCTTCATGAACTCCAAATGTAAAAATGAAAGAATTCGATCTTTCATCTTTTTTTCATGTATTCGGTGATTAATTCTTTTCCAGTAGGGTTATCTTTGTATCTAAGCTTAAAAAAAAAGTCTGTAGCGTGTTTTTTTATCGGTTTTGAAAGATGACTTGAGTCGAATCGGATCAAAATTGGATAAAAGTTCAATTTTTT
>JALGVI010000066.1 GCA_029838215.1 Candidatus Helarchaeota archaeon
TAATTGCACGAACTAATGAAAGCTAGTTTTTCAAGAACAGACTATTTGGATCGTTTCAGGCGAACCCATTCATGATATTTTTTGATTTCTTTTTTCGATAACGGAAGAACGGGCGAAAAACCCTCTGCTCGTCCAAGACTCAGATCGAGCGTGAATATAATTCGGGTACCAAAACTTTGTGCTAAATTTAAAAGATAGCCATCCCAACTTTGTATATTATAAACACCTGCAAGCTTAATTGCTTGTATTGCACTAGAACGAGTAATTTCCTCATAGAAAGCCGGTGAATTTAACTGAAGAGTTTTTTCTAAAGCCGTCATTGCATCTTGCTTTGTGATTCGGAGATATCGTGTCATCACGTGATATGCACCAAGAAAACAGGACACCGGAAGAATTACACGTCGCGATCCGCATAAAACATCTGCCAAAAATTCTATCATTTGAGTTTTGCAAGGGTTTTCGCAATGAGCAACAACTATCGGTCCGACGTCAACAATACCTTCAACGGATCCCCAGCTTTCGTTCTGCATAATTTTTACCAATCCATTTATCGTCTGTTTCCTTTCCTTCAGGTACAACATCAATATGAACTGGAAATTTCAGGAGATCTTGCTTCCAACGTTCAACATCTGCCCGCAAGTCCGAGCTGATCTTACGAATCACGAGTTCATTGCCGATTATTTTCAATTGAACTTCGCTGTCCGAATTAAGACCCATCTTTCGGCGGATCTCTGCAGGAACCAATATTCTACCTTGTTTGTCCACTTTTACTGTGTTCGCCATGATGCTCACCAAATGTTTGATTATTCACCAGATTATATGTTTTTCCATTATGGAGTTAAATCTTGGAATCAACGAAATTCGGGTTCAAGCATTTTTCACATGTCCTGTTCGCAAATATTTCTAAAAACTGAAGAGCACTCATAAAGCGAGGAATATTTGCTTGAAAATTCAGTAAAAACTGTCCTTTTTTTCACCATTTTAAAAAAGCACGTTAAATTGCCTCTTGGATCATTTTTTTAAGAGAAGCCAAGCTCTTGTTTCAACGAGCTGATCAATAGTTCAAGTAAGAAGTGAGTCGCATGTCGCAGAAGAAGGAGTGGAGCCATAAAGGCATACCCGTTTTGGAACACGAGAAGATCATTCATCGGTCGAAGAGTTATTACGAAGCAAAGAATAGTTCAAGACCTGCTGATAAGCCAATCTATGAAATTTCGAAAGCACTGGATTATTTCCTACAAGACGAGTCAATTCCTGAAAAAGAACGCCGTTCTATCACCGGTTTTTCCATTTTCAAGAATGACCAAATAATTGCAATCCATTGTGCATGGGCACCGAAACTATGGGGGCAAAGAAACCAAATTTTTCAAGAAATCGGTTGGTATCCGCTCGTCACGGGACGATTTTTGGGAGAAAGCCAAATATCAAAAAATAATGACAGGTGGCTCACGGGACGATACTTTCACGAGCTTGACTTTCCTGAATTTGACGTGAAAAAGATCTCATTGCGTCGGCTCTCCACGAAAAGTGGAATTGCCATTCTCCTGATTTTCAATGATAATTTTAAAATTCTACTTGATTGTTGCTTGGATCTAAACGGACCTGAGAAATGGTGTGCAAGGGATCAACCCGATCTCATATTTATCAGTCATGCTCACAGAGATCATTTTAATTCTTTAATGGATGTAGTTTCGCTGCGAACTAACATCCCGATAATTCTATCTCACACCACCTTGGACCTCATTTCGTATTTTGAGCGAAAAAACATCAAGATCGAATCATATTTGGAAAAAAACGCATATCCGCTATATTTTAACGATTTTTTTAGCATAAACGAAGACATCGTTCTTCAAATCTTCAAGGCAGGGCATTATCCAGGGGCGGCAATGCTGCATGTCACGACCCCCTATCACGACATTTTATACACGGGCGACTTCTCACTTTACGAACTTCAACCCGTTCGGAGTGGCTGGAGTTGCATTCAAAACTTGAATGGAACCCTGGATAGCCTGATAATCGAAGGGCAATTCTGCAATTGGTTTTTGGAATCTCAAAAATTCCTGCTTGATAAAGCCTGTGAAGAAGCATTCAAGGCACTCGAGGCGGGAGCTCCCGTTTTGGTATTGGGTGATCCCGGAAGCTGGTTGCTAATCCTTTACATCAAGTTTTTCTATTTTTTCAGCAGCAAGAAGAAAAAATGGAGAATCTATCTGGATGAACACACTCTTGAAATAATGAAAATCCTACGATATCGCCATGAAGACCTGTCCGAAAGCATTTCACAACAAATATCCCGATTCCACGACCCATTTATTTCCATAATTCGCCAAGACTTTGAAAAATTCAAGTTTGATGACCACTCCAAAAGCGATCCTCCCATAATCTTCTATAATTCCAATCGATACGAAAATCCGCCAAACGATACGTTGAAGCGGATCTTCGAAGATCCGAGCGCTTTTCTCATAATCACCGGTCCGATCCGAAATGAAGCCCTAAAATCCGTGTGGACGGATCGTGTCTTCGGGAATGGAAATGATAATGTTGTTAAATGCAAGATCTTCGGCTGGGATGGCTCAAAAACTTCCCCTGATTTCTGCCTACATGCTGGAAAAATTCAAATACACGAAACATTCCGCCATCTAAAGCCCTCAAACGTCTTTCTTTTTCATGCTTCGCAGGAATACTTAAAACGATTCATTGAAAATTTCGAAGACAAAAGACGGAAGTTCTATTCCTTGATGGAATTAAAAGTTCTTGATTCTCAGTCCGAATACATCCTGTTCGAAGAAACAATTTGAAGCAATTCGTGAAAAAAATGTGGTTAACTGCATTAGTCTTATCATTTTTTCTTGTTTTCTTAATTACTTTTTGAAACACGTGCTTCTAAATATGCTGGAGATTATCGGGGATTTGCAAAACATCTGTTCAATGAAACTCCTTTTTTTTCAACTTGAACTCGTGAACTACTTGTTAGGGGGAACTCCAAAAAAGCCATAAATGATGTTAAAAAATGAAGAATAAGTGATTCCCTTGACAATGGATATTAGTAAAGATGCAAGGATCTTGCTGGTTGAAAGCGTGCTTAACGATTTAAAGGACCTGACGATTCAAAAACGGTATAAACTCCCTGCAAGCAAGGAAAAAACGCTTGAAGCGATCAGACGGCTTAATTCTGCCATAAAAAAGATTAAATTCAGCTATCAAGCACCAATGGCTCTCGTAGATGATCCGATCGTGAAGGAGTTCGATCTCATGGCAAATCAATTTTGGAGTGCAATCTTGAAAAATGAGCGCGAGATTGAGAAGAACAGGTTAATGATGGCTGAGTTACGCTTCATTTTCGGCATATTGCTAGGGTTTAGAAAGCGATTAAAGCTTGGGGATGAAATTTCTCCTGAAAAAGCCATTGATATAATTGCCGTCAAGATAATTTCCACCACGATCTTGAATAAAAAAGAAAATTTGAGGATCTGTCGTGTTGGTGATGGAAAACGCATTCTCAACATCGTGACAAATTTATCCAATGTTAAAAAGGACATGGTTCTTCCTGTTGCCATCCTGCCTCCGAGGGAATTCGGTTCTGAAATTAGCGAAGCAATGTTTTGCTCGAATGAAGACCTAATCGAAATGCACGACAATGTTGGGGAGCGCGTGCTTCTACCCCAGAATGTTTTAAAGGAAGTAAATCAGCACGTCATAAGTCTCTTGAAGAAAGTTTAAAGAATAAGCATGAAATTCATGACTGATTTACGAGTCTAAATTTCCATGTCGCACGTCATTCGGACTTATAGTTTTCCTGTTTTGATTCTTTTAATAATGGATTTAACGAAATATCTTGCACTTTCCAAGTCTTCCGTGTTTGGATGTCCGATCAAATTTTTTACTGCTTCCTCTGCCGCCTTCTGTTTGTCTGGCGGGAGATCTTTCACGCGTTCAAGTTTTTCATCCAAAGTTAATCTCGGATCGTCTCCCAAACATTCGAATTCATCCAAGATCATCGAACCCGCCTCATTAATTCTTTTCCTTATTCGTTTCAAGAATTTCTTATAGATCTTCGGATCTGCAGTGGCATGCGTGTAAAAAAGCACGATTTTTGGTGGAATTTCCGAGGCATCTCGCAGCAATTTTTTAAGAGTCTTTCCGGGAAGACCTCCATAAATCCCCGTTCCCAGAAATGCCAAATCGTACGATTTTAGGCTGGAAGGATCAACTTCTGAAATCGATGAAATTGTCACGTCTTCCTCTTCAAGTGCATCTTTCATGGTTTCTGCGATTTTTTTTGTATTGCCTGTTTGAGTGTGATAAGCCATGACGATTTTCATGATTAATTATCCTTTATCTTGAGAAGGATAAATCTTATGAATCTGGAATTATTTATTTAGAGAATAAGTTTTAATCAACTGTTAGGATCAAACCAAGAACCGTTGTCGTGGGGAGAAGCTTGAAATCATATAAATTAATCATAATCGGGAGCCACTCCGTAGGTAAGACGACGTTATTGAATGCATATTTTGGGAAGGCGACTTCTGTTGAATATAAGCCCACGTTGGGCTTCGATATTAGAAGTAAATTGATCAAGGATGGCTCGAGATCAATTCATCTCACGATTTGGGATATGGGAGGTCAGCTCCTTTTCAGCAAGTTTTATGACAGGCTATTCAAGGAAACCAACATCATCTTTCTCCTATATGATATCACGAATCCTCTTTCCTATCACGAGCTTCAGACAGTCTGGATGGAAGAAATCAAAAAACGCAAGTTGCTCAAGGTACCGATCATAATTATCGGCAATAAAATAGACCTCAAGGAAAAACGGGCCGTGAATCCTGACGAGGTCCAAGAGTATGTTAAAAAACATAAGCTCGACTACGTGGAAACATCTGCTTTAAAAGGCATTAATGTAACGACTTTATTTGATGAAGTCATAAATCACTTGTGAAGATTTATTATCTTGAATCGTTCGATGGATCATGCAATGAGAGAAGAATCATGAGAATCCTTTTTTTTTCGCCGCATCCCGATGACATCGAGTTTGCCATGGCAAGTACCGAAGTCCAGCTCGTGAAAAAAGGCCATGAAGTTATCGAGGCGTGTTTCACGGCTGACGAATATGGGACAAGTGACAATGAATTTAAAGGAGAACGTATTTCACGAATTCGCCGGTGGGAGATGCGTGAAGCCGCAAGAGTCGTGGGCATCCATGAACTCTATTGGTTGGGGTATATTGACGGCTACTCACGATTTGATGTCGGTTCGGTAAAAAAAATACGAGATTTTCTATTGCGAATCAATCCTGACGTGATATTTGCACCCGATCCGATATATTCAATAGACAACCACGTGGACCACATAAATTTGGGCAAGACGGTATGCCATGTCTGGGCTCGCTTGAAAAAGAAGCCGCCATGTTTATTATATTATACTTATCGTCCAAATTATTACGTGAAATCGAAGTATTGTGAACAGGCAAAAGAAGCATTTAAGAAACACATTTCTCAAGGATTTTCAAATCCATTATTTCTCAAAGCTAGTTGGCTGGTAAGATTTATTTTCGGATTCTTCACTCCGCATGCAATTTTTCCGGAAACCTTCAGGATTTTAGGAGTGGAGCAAATGAAAGGCTATCAAAATCCTGTAAGACCACCTCCTTTGGTAAAACGTTTTATCAACTGGCTCTTCAAGAATGCCGCGTTAAAATTCATGCCTGAAGAAGAATTATATCTTCCGACACCGGAAGAGCTAGGATTGAAAGAATTTAGGTTCAAAATGCACGTTTAATTGACAAAAAGTTTAAATCCATGAAAATGAGCTTTAAAATAATAAAGCACCATTAATAAGAAGAGAATTTGTTGTAGATCATCATGAGAGTCTTGTTTTTTGCACCGCATCCAGACGACGTGGAGTTTATCTGTGCCTGTACGGAAATAGATTTGATTAAAAAGGGTCATGATGTCATGATGGCTTGTTTCACGGGTGGAGAATATGGGATTTCTCGAGACGATTTCAAAGGAGAACGTCTATCACGAATTCGGCGAAGAGAACTGAAGGAGTCCACGCGACTCGTAGGCGTGAAAAAACTATATTGGATGGGATTCATCGATGGATATTCTCGATTCGATAAAGAGTCGATAAAAATGGTCGAGGAATTCATTCTAAAGGTCAAGCCCGACGTGATTTTTGCCCCAGACCCTTTTTATTCTGTTGACAGACACGTGGACCACATTAATCTGGCGAAAAACGTCTATTACGTTTGGTGTAGGTTGAAAAAACAGCCGATTTATCTTTTATACTACACGTACATGCCGAACTATTACGTTCCTGCTCGGCACGGTAAAATAGCACGTGAAGCACTTAAGAAACACGTTTCCCAGGGTTTTTCTCGCCCATTTTCAGTTGGTTTTTCTTGGTTCGTGAAGTTTCTTTTTGGTTGTTTTGCTCCACATGCCGTTTTCGCCGAAGCCTTCCGAGTCTTGGGCGTGCAGCGATTTCTGAAGCACAAAAATCCCGTTCGCATGCCGAAACTCGTGAAAAAACTTTTCCATCTCTTGTTTAATGGGTTTGCCGTCATGCCCGATGAAATGCAATATCATCCCACGCCGGAACAGCTCGGATTGAAAGAATTTAGATATGACCTCGATGGCAATCTCTTGTCAACTTAAGCCGCCTGTCTGCTTTTCATCTCCATGGCTCTTTCTTCTTGAAGTTTCCCGATCTTCTTCAGGTCTCCCCGAATATACTTGAGAACGGGCAACCAGAGTATTGCATTGATGATGTTCACGACCAGTAGCACGATTCCCCAGACTTCATAGTTAAAGAAACCGCCGATCAAGCCGCCCACGCCTCTTCCGATGGTGTCCGCCAGCAAGGCAAGAGCAATCATCGTTCCGCGATTTTCTGGGAGGTTAATATCCATTATCGTGGCGAACCAATTAGCCCCAATTCCCTGTTCGAAAAAAAGAGCCAAACCCATGAGAATTCCAAACGGTATGGAAAGAAATGGAATAAATGGCAAGAATGCAATGGTAATGAATGGAATCGTCAGAATTGAACAATAAGTGGCAATTTTTGCTCGAATTCCCCCACCTTCTCCTGCTTTCTTATCTCCAAGGTAGGCAAAATAAAAGGTACCAATGAATGCGAGTGCGGCAGCAATTATTAATGACGCAGCAGCAGTGCCGATGACGTAAGCCAATCCCAAGTCCGAGATGAAACCAACACCCCAGCCCCACGCCACGCGAAATGCAAAAATCTCAAGATAATAAAGTAACCAACCGACAAGAAGCCCCGGCACGATCGTGTCCACGAAATTCACGATCAGCCAGAAATTAGTAGGACGTTCGATTATGTACTTGAGATCTTCCTTCTTGATCCTGTAAGAATAACTCATTCCCTTCTCGATTAACTCCGCAAATTGTTCTTCCGTTGCTGCTCTTTTCGGTTCTTTGATAAACAGGCAACACAGCCCGAATCCCAGTGCCGAAAAACCGAAGAATAAATATACGAATTGCCAAACGTCGCCAAGTGCCAGTCCAAAGACAATGCCAAAAACCGGCCCTATTCCCTGCAACAATAGAATCACGGCAAATGCCTTTGACCTGTTCTTAAATTTTATGACATCCATTAGCAGGCTATATCCTATCGGCATGATCGCCCCTTGTCCCATGCCCAACATGATTCTAAAGACCATGTATGGCAACCAGTGTGGGGATAGGAAAATGGCAATGTTCAATCCCGCCCAGGCTCCCATTCCAATGGCAGTTAAAAGTATTCGATTGTACTTGTCTGCCAAATAACCAAAAAGTAGTCCCGTACCGCCAATGACAATATATCCTCCAAAAAGAATGACTCCCAGCATTAATTCTCCAAAATCCGGTGGCAATGCATATCTGGCTTGGATTTGTGGGAAAATTGCTTCGTAAAATGCGAACTCGAGCATGATCAAGTTCATTAACACGATAAAAAAGATGATCAGACCATAACTTGCCCATTTACCTTGTTTCATTGTTGAATCACTCACGGGATTTTTTTAAATTTTGAAGACATGATCCGTAACTCGACTGCACCCTGAAATCCAATCATCAATTATAAAAATCAATCTAGAAGCAAGTATCTTTTTTCGACCACAAATTCAATAGGTGAAAAATGGGATTCACTGATCAGTGATTTCTGGAGATCATGAACAAATGAATGATAAAGAATCAGAGAAAGTCAAGCAAATCATCAAGGAGATTCAAGCAGGTTTAGACATGGAGGATGTTGTAGCACGACACTTTCCGAACTTGATACGTGAATTGACAAAAGAAGACCACGAAGAATTACAAATTGATGCCATTCGGCAAGATCCAAAACTGGCAGAGAACAAGGCAGATGAACTTCGAAATCCTGATACGATTTCATTCATTAGACGATGCGAAACTGTTGAACAAGCAAGGGAAGTCATAGAGTTTCAATTGAAACGAGGCAAAATCACGGAAGCACAGGCAGCACGATTCTTGGTGCAATTAGATTCTGAAGGATTGAGATCTTTTGGCTCTAAAAAAGAACCCGGTTATTACGAGAAGCATTTTCCGAGATGTTGAAAAAAAACCATCTCACGCCCAAGTCCATTTCAATTTCTCATGATTTTGTTGAGTCACGTCTGGCAATCCTTTCAAGATTTCTTTCGTGCCTTCTGTTTTTGCCAATTTTTTGAGTTCATCCATCTTAGTGGGTCTTCCATTCTTGGCTGAAAGATAACAAAGTAAAACACCTGCAACGGCTTCTTTGGCTTGCTCGGGTGTAAACTCGGGTTCTTTATCATTCAAAATGCATTCGGCAAAGTGGGCATCTTCGTGAAATGCCGAAATAATGTAATATTTTGGAAATGGTGCGTGTTGAATTGAAGGTCTATAGTATTGGCCTTTCTTTTCTGCTTCGGGATGTGAAGAAAAAACCCTCACGGGCTCATCCAAGGAATGATCTTCAAACAAAGATCCTTTCGTTCCGTGCAATTCTGTGCTATTCATTGGCGGGTGAATCGATGTCGATGAAACTGTTATTTCAGCCATTGCACCGCATTTATAACGCACGAACATCATTGCATTGTCTTCTCCTTTATTTGGCGGTGAATCATATGACTTTCCGAGCCAGCATTGTGCAAGGTCTATTTCACCAAGGAACCAATTCAGGAGCCCGAATTTGTGAACGCCTTGGTCCATGGCCACGCCTCCACCACCCTTTTCATAAGTGAAATTCCAAATATCGGGATTTAGAAAGTTTTCAGGTTCATCGAACGCACCTTCATACGTGCGAGCGAGAAAGATCTCGCCAATGAAATCTTTATCTATTAACTCTTTCATGTACACGTGAGCTGGAAGGAAGCGATGATTTTCTGCGATCATGAACTTCACACCTGCCTTTTTAGTGGCGGAGATCATTTCATCACACCCTTCAAGTGTTGAAGCCATTGGCTTTTCACAAAGAACGTGCTTTCCCGCTTTTGCAGCGGCAACCGTGATCGATTCGTGCAAGTAATGGGGAACCGATATGAGCACGGCATCGATATCACTTTGTAGCATGTCCTCTAACTTGACGTGTGGCTCCAACTTGTGAGCTCGTGCAAAGCGTTTCACGGCTTTTTCATTGATGTCATGTGCTGCTACGAACTTCACCTTTGCATCAGGAACTTTTTTAAATGCCATCAGGTGAAACCGTGCGGCCATCCCACAACCTATTATGCCAAACTTGACTGGTACCATCTAATCAACTCATTTATTTTGCACTTACGATTTTCACGACATCGCAGGATTTTAAAACGTGATCTTCGCCGATTCTTTTCTTCGTGCGAGCATCAATGCCGTGAATGAAGGTCTTTGCAAAGTCCGTGTGAATTTTTCCTGCAAACTGTCGAATTGTCGTTCCTTCCGGGATCAGATATGCGTCGGGAAGAACATTTCCATCCTTATCAGCAAGGGTTGACACGTCATGCACGGGAAATACCGGAATCATCTTTAATATGTCAAAAACGGCAGTATCTAGTGCTGCCTGAACTCCCGTGGACCCAAACTTATTGATGAGTGCTTGCAAATTCTCAAGAATGCCCTTCTCTTTTGCACTGAATGCGCTTTCATCCAAGATCTTGAATGAACTGGCTCCCGGTTGGTATTCTATTTTCTTTTGCTCGGCAAATTGTCGTAGAAAAAATTCTCCGAGCGTGCAAGCGGGAATGACTGGCTCCTGCGAGAAATCTTGTAATCGCTTGATATTTTGTTCGGATGTTTTTGCATCCGCCTTATTTGCGAGAATTATCATTGGTTTGGCGATTTTCCTCAGTTCCGTTGCAAAGGCAACTAAGTCCTCCTCACTCCATTTCGAAGGTCGTTCTCCATCAATTTTGGCATTTTTCTGTGCCTTCATGACGTGCACTCGCGTGATCCCTAGTCCTGAGAGTCTTTCTGCCAATGCATCGGTGATTTTCAGTTTTTCCTGCTCGATCTTTCTCGTGAATTTCTTCCAGTCTCTTTGCAAGATTTGAACGAACCACATTATTATTTCGTGCTCGAGGAACTTCACGTCTTCAATGGGGTCCCAACTTCCTGCTTCCACGGGTTGTCCCTCTGCATTTGTCGAACCCGAGGCATCAACCACGTGAATGAGCACGTCAGCCCGCCTTAAATCATCCAAGAATTTATTTCCCAATCCTTTACCCTCCCATGCACCCGGGACAAGTCCTGCCACATCAAGGAGCTCGATGGGAATGAGTCGTATTCCGTCAAGACAAATGGAATTTTTAGGATTATCCGTGACGTTTAAATCCTTGCAAGCACATTTCACGCGCACGTAAGCCGTGCCCGGGTTTGGCTCAATCGTGGTGAAAGGATAATCCCCAACTTTAGCCGTCGTCAGACAAGCTGCATTCAAGAATGTTGTTTTACCACAATTTGGTTTTCCAACAATGCCAACTAACAAGGCAAGCCCTCATTTTTCATCAATTTCTTCTTCTATCTCCCTGGATGGTATTTTGTACCTAACCGATATGACAATTAAGGACGGGATCGTGATGATCTTGGCAATTATCAAGGTAGGTAGATAGACTTCCCAGATTCCTATTAAGGCAGCAAGCCAGAAAAACGTGGTCAATATCCACCCGTAAAAAGTTAGTTTGAAAAGCCGAATCTCCTCGGTTTGTGCCAATCTCAAGAAAATATAACAATTAAATCCCGAAGTAACGAATAGTAGAAAAATTTGAATGATTCTAAAAATGGAATACGTGAGCGTCAACATCGTGAAGTGTGGAATGCCAAAAATGGCGGGTTCTCCATTAACCACGTATATGAATGACAATAAGACGTTTAGAATCCCCGCGTAAATGATGACCCTGTCTTCAAAATATTCATGAAGGAGTAAGATCCCACTTGCAAAAAGAACATAAAAAATCGCCGTCAAGAACGATACTATCGTGTATGCAAACCCGTTTACAGGAATGCCAAGCAAGATGGTGATAATAAAAACATAGAGAACGATTGATAGCACGACGTGTGCAATTAATCCGATCGTGCAAATCTTCAGAAACCGATTATGCGATAAATCCTTAAAGAAATCCTTGAAATCCTGCAAGTTGTTTCTCTCCAAAATTCTACAATTTGATTTTCAAGTCTCGATCAAAGATCACGAGTCTTATTTAATAAATGCTCACTAGTTAATTACTTTTCTGACCTAATTTTTATTCCTCATTTTAGCAGCTTGACTGCGGCTACCATGTTTTGCAATTTTTTTTGAGTGATCTTGTAACCCATTTCTTCACCAAACGTGCCTTTCAGGGGTCCAAACCCACAATCCGGCTTGATCAATAACCTGTCCTTGCCGAATTGCTCGATTCCCCTCGAGATGTGGTGCCTGATGGTATCAACAGTTTCGACATGGGCTGAAATATCATCACTTTTTCTGATCACTTTTGTCAAAATGCTTCCCATTGCCAGAAATTTGTCGTATTTCTCAAGTTGTTCCTTATTAAATCTCTTAAAATTCGATGGGGAGCCGACAAATTCGTGGTCTAATATCCTGCATTCTGATTCCAGTAACAATTCAATTAATTTCGGAGGAACATTTCCACAGACGTGCGTGGAAGAGGTCTCTTTTACACCGGAAAAAGCAATGTTCAGCATTTCGATAATGAAGTCTTCGTCATGATGCAAGGGTTTCTTGCGACCTATTAAAAGCCCCAAAATCGGTTCGTCAATGCTCACGATTTTAAAACCCAGATTCGAAACTTCACTTGCAATGAACTTGATCAGGTGCGCGAATTTTTCTACGAGCCCTGCATGAAGTAATGCCCGCGGCTCCTTGTACACGGGAGATGTCAATCCTTTACCAACTTCACCCACAAGAATGATGCTTGATGTCATCGTGAACGGTCCTGTCAGGCATGCCTTGGGTTGAATGTTCTTCATTTTATTTTTATCCAAGTAATCCCTGACGATCCTCGCGAATTCCAAACCGACTGCCGCATTGGGAAGCCTTACATCATCCGTCAGGACCACGCCATCATTTTGGACGGAAAGTTCGGGGATCTCCTTGCTCAATGGTCTGAGAAACTGAAGGTTCATGTCGTCTAGTTGCGGATAACAAGGATACGTGATTCCTACATCAATTGCAAATTGAAATGCCTTCTCGACATTTTCTCGTGTATTCGTTAAAGGAAATGATCCCACGAGAGTGGTGCTTAAAGGTTCAATATCCAAAGGAAATCGCTTCCTCTTTTTAAATTTCAATAGAATTGAATGAATTCTCATGAATTTTACTAATAAACTTTAGTACTTGCTCAAGTAATGAAAGTTTCTAAAATAAGTAGAAAAAGAAAAAAGAGTGGCCCTTTACAAGGATTTAATGAAATCCGCATAGGCGTTTGCATCAAGCAGATTTCCAAGGTCTCCATCCTTGTTGGAGGGCTCTACTACGATTAACCAGCCATCACCAGTCGGAGACGAATTAATTAATGTAGGATCGTCTTCAACTGCGCTGTTTGTTTCTTTAATTGTTCCCGCAACGGGCGAATAGATATCACTAACAGCTTTAGTAGATTCAACGGAAGCGAATGGTTCAACAGAAGGTTCTGCATCTGCTGCGGCTTCCACGCTATCGCCAGTACCAAGCATGAAGTCAACCAACACTAACTCTTTTAAGGCTTTTTGTGCATAATCGGTAATGCCAACTTTCATGTTGCTTGGATCTACCCATTGATGGGATTTGTTGTATTTCAAATTATCTGGAACGTCGTAAGTGGCGTCCCCAATCGTAACACTAACCATTTTTTCTCACCTATAAATTTCAGAACATCTGATTAGATTAGGGATCTAGGTTATGTTTTTTACGAATTTAAATTTATTTTTAATATTTTGTGGGACTCCAATTTTTCAGTCATGCGGCTTGACCGATACCACGTTCCGTTCTTCTCAACTTTTTATTCATTGGAACTGGTTCGACCCTGCCCTACTCACGACATTCACGGATGTAACTGATTACCCATCTAGCAGTTGTCTCATTTCTCTCCAAGCATGAAATATTCTTTAACAAAAATCCCTGATATTATTTCGTTCTTCAAATTAAGAAAATTTAAATATGTTTTATGATCTCTAATTCTAACTTGTTCCGGTGAACAAAAACACGAAAAATCCTTATAGTTGATTTTTTCTTCATTCGTAACGAGTTAAATTCTTGATCAATGAAGGATCGGATCTCATGAAATCAGCATACAAGTACATTGGAGATGCATGGAAGCAACCCGAAAAGAGCTACGTTAAAGAGCTCCAATGGCATCGCCTGATTATTTGGCGGAAACAACCGACTACTGTTAGAATCCCTCGCCCAACACGACTTAACAGGGCACGTTCCTTGGGATATAAAGCAAAACAGGGTTATATCGTTGCCCGAACTCGAATTCGTAAGGGCAAGCGCCGCAAGCCATATCCAAAAATGGGACGCAAGCCTCGCAAGATGGGTCACGTGAAATATACGGCTAAAAAATCGCTTCAATGGATCGCAGAAGAACGAGTTGCCCGAAAATATCCAAACATGGAAGTGCTAAACTCATATTGGGTATGGTCTGACGGAAGCCACGAATATTTTGAGGTGATCCTCGTTGATAGATCTCATCCTGTCATTAAAGCAGACCCAAAAATCAACTGGATCTCGGAACCCACAAACCGGGGTCGCGTTCATCGTGGTTTGACATCCGCAGGTAAAAAATCAAGAGGACTCCGTAACAAGGGAATCGGTACCGAAAAAATACGTCCTTCAATACGCTCTCATGACCGAAGAGGAAAATAGAGCGTTCTCCACCAACATCACTCCCATCTTATCGTGAAAGAAATAAGAAATCAGACCAAATTCGCATTTTTATCTTCACGTCTTTAAGATGAGTTTTTCATGTTTGAGACGATCTAACGTGATCGTTCATTTTCTTCCTTTCAAAATTTTTCATAAATATCGAAATCAATAAATGAAACTTTCGATTTATTTTACTTACAAGGAATTTGCTTTGGCTAGAAAAAATGAGGGCAATCGTCATGAAAGTGTATTGCGATCTTCACGTTCACCAGCGACTATTCCAAAACCGCGAAGGTCCGATTAAAGTCATTCAACTGCTTGAAAAATTCAAATATTCAAGAATAGCCATTGTCAAGGAAAAAAAGAGCCTGATTCCCCTATTTGAAGAACTTGAGAAAATCCCCACGAATATTAATTTTCATACAAGGTTTAACATCCGCGTGGAGTCCATTGATGCATTAAAAGTTCTATTAAAAAAACACCGCAAAAAATACGATTTAATTGCCGTGCGCAGTAAGAATAAATCAGTCCTGAATTTTGCGATACAGGACTCCAGGATCGATCTTCTAATGCTTGAAGACTTATTATCTCCTTTTTTCCTTTCCTATGAGTCGGCGAAACTGCTTCGCAGGCATGATAAGCCCATCGAGATACAAATTCGATCCCTGATAACGAAGACAGGGCGATTGCGATCCCGAATACTTCGCAATCTTGACAAGAGCGTTAAGAATCTGGTTCGTGCAAGGTGCCCCTTTGTCGTGAGCAGCAATGCCCACGATCTCTACGAATTACGAGCTCCTAAAGACATGGTTTCACTCCTGACATTGGTCGACTTTCCACTTGAAAATGTCGTTAAAGGTGTTTCTGAATTTCCTCTTGCCTGCTTGCAAAAAGTCGAAGCACGAAAAGACCCGAACATGATATCAAATGGTATTGAAATTATATAAGGATGAAATACAAGTGAAAAGAGAGAAACAGCGATACATCGTATTTGAAATCATCCTAAATGATCATGTAATTACCAAGAATGATATCATAAATACCGTTTGGAGACAATTCACTACTCTTTTCGGAGAATACGGTTCTAGTAAAGCCGGACTATGGCTCATTCATTATGACCCTGTTTTAAAGAAAGGTGTATTGCGGTGTAGCCTTCACTCCGTAAATCACGTCAGAGCTTCATTGGTAACCCTTCGATACATTCGCAAGAAAAACGGAAATCAAGAGCTTAAAATCCCTGTCATCTTTCAAATACTCGGAATTGCAGGCACGATTCTCTCCGTAAAACGAAAATACTTCTTCGTTCC
>JALGVI010000067.1 GCA_029838215.1 Candidatus Helarchaeota archaeon
TAGAAAAAACAGGCAACCCAATAATATACTTGATAATATATTCCAGAAGCCAACAAAAAGAGCAAGACAGCAAGCCCTGCCAAGTATTCATTTTTTAATGCTTTTAGTCCTACAGCGTAAACTAACAATCCGTTGAAAATGCCGAAAACGATCGTGACGAGATGATATGGAACGGGATTCCATCCCCAAACTAAATACATGAAATACATTAGTTGAAGCGTTACTGGACGATAAAATTGCCAATCATCACTAAATATGAAAAAATTCAGGTTTTTCGAGCCAGTCATAAACCAAATCAGGAACTCGCCTGCATCCCTAAAAAGATCGATGGGAAGCTGCCAAATTACAATTAGAATATTGACCAAAACCACGATCGTGATGATGAGAAGAGTTGATTTGCTTATTTTTAGTGCCATACTGATTCACTCTTGATGAAGAGAAGTTTGATTTTCTTATTTAAATTTCATTTATTTTGGTTTCTTTTATCTTGTTATTAAATAATGAATTAAAATATCAGATGATAGGGAATTCCACTGACGTTAGTGAGAGCGAATGTAATGGGATTGCAAAGAAAAATGATATTACTTGAATTACTGGATAAATCGTTATATTCGTCGATTGAGATAAATCCCACGTTTCGCCACGATACTGGAGGGTTCACGTGAACGTAAATATTTGAGATGTTATAATCCAAGCCGGTCTTGACTTCTAACGCTTTATTTATATCACCTTCACTAATTGTCATGTATAATGTTCGCAATGGAGGTGCGTTTAAAATATATATCGTATGGGAGGATGGATCATCGACTTGTTGAATTACTTGATTTGAAATGTTTCCGACGAGAAGACCCAAACAGCCCAGAAGAAATCCATTTATGACTAAAATCATGATTGATATTGTTGAGAAAATGGAAACACCAGATGCAACCCGGATTTTTAATTTTGAGAATTTCTTCGTGAACACGTCCTTCTTGAAAAAGGTGAGGATGTCAGGATATTTTGGCTTGATTAAAAGACCGACGAATAAGAAACAATAAGCAATGATGGGCAAGTAAATGGTTCGGGGATGCCATTTTAATATGAAGGCAAAGATGGAAAAAAAGGCAAGCGTGATGAAAAATTTATTCAAAGAGGATTGCTTTCGAGAATAATAATATACGACTAAAAAGCAGGGCAGGTATGCAATGGAGATACCAATGGAAATAGGTAGATGATACCAATCATATTGAGGTTGCTGAGAAGTATAGTAGTGGGACCATAGAAAAATCACAATCATTGGAACGAATGCCAAATATTTCCACATTTTTTTCTTAAAAAAATCCTTGAGATTGCCATCGATCAGCTCGAATAGCGGAAAAGCCACGACGGAAAAGATGGCGGCTTCATTTGAGAGCAGGGATAGAGTTGAAAAAATGGCCATTAGAGCAAACCAATACCACCGCTTTGTTTCAGAAAAATGAAATTTAATGAACGAATATATTGCAAGAAGGAGGAAGAAAGCATAAAACCAATAAAAAATGCAGGGAACCCAAAATAGAATTTGATAATAAAAACCAGAAGCCAACATCAGTATAATGGCAGCAATGCTTGCAACAAAGCGATTCTTGAAGGCTTCAAGGGAGATAACATATACTAACAGACAATTCGCGACGCAAAGAACCATTCCGAGCAGGTGATATGGCACGGGGTTCCATGCCCAAACCAAATAAATGAAGTACATGATTTGCAAGGGAATTGGACGGTAAAATTGCCACTCAAGACTGTAAATGAAATAGTTCCAATTGCCTTCAGCAAACCATAGCATTATGGCGTTAGCATCTTTATAGAATTCAATCCCGACATGCCAAATTTGAATGGATAAATGAACTATGACTATTAATACTATCATGAATAGGTCATTTTTCGTGATCTTGTAAGGCATTTCGAGTCACTTGAAAAAATGGAGCTTGAAAATTTTACAATAATTGAGTTTCTTTTTATTATTTTAATTCTTTCCAATTCCGGGTTTTACAGGAAAGTGCGCGACAAAATTCTTTGCTTTTTTCGTGACATGCATGTTCGTGTCTAAAAAAGATTATTTGGTCTTCGTGTTTTTTATTTAAATGAGGTTATCGCAAATTTTGGTGTTCATCCATGATGTATGATGGAGTGAAAATCGACCTTACAGAGGATGAAGTTCATCGTATCGAAAAAGATTTGAAGCGAAAACCCAACATGACTGAAATTGGCATGATAGATATCATGTGGTCGGAACATTGTTCGTACAAGAGTTCACGTCCAGAATTGAAACGCCTCCATACTAAAGGTTCTCGAGTGCTCGTTGGTCCAGGTCAAGATGCTGGAGTATTAGACATCGGAGATGGATTAGCCCTTGTTTTTAAAATTGAAAGTCATAATCATCCATCCGCCATAGAACCATATAACGGTGCGGCAACGGGAATTGGAGGAATAATCCGAGATATTTTATGCATGGGTGCCCGTCCAATAGCCTTGATTGATCCACTGCGATTTGGTTCTTTGAAAAGTGGACATTCTCGCTGGTTATTCAAATATGTCGTGAAGGGAATTGCAGATTACGGTAATTGCATAGGGGTTCCAACCGTGGCAGGCGAGGTGGAATTTGATCCAAGTTTTGAATCTAACTGCTTGGTAAATGTTGGTTGCGTTGGCATTGCAACTCATGCAGATATTGAGCAAGCACCTTCAGTTGCAACCGATCCCGGCGATTATTTGATACTAATGGGTGGAAGTACAGGTCGGGATGGATTGGGCGGAGTGACCTTTGCTTCAAGGGTGCTCACGGAAGAATCAGAAGAGGATCGACCAGCCGTTCAGGTGGGAGATCCGTTTACAAAAAAATTGATAATTGATGCAACATTGGATGCTCTGAAGACGGGTTACATAAAAGGATTGAAGGACTTGGGAGGAGGTGGCTTCACTTGTGTTTGCACGGAACTTGCTGGTTCAGGTGGCACGGGCGTTGAGATTAATCTGGATGAGATGCCCTTACGAGAAAAGGGAATGATTCCTTATGAAATAATGCTTTCAGAATCCCAAGAACGAATGATGTTCGTTGTTTCTCCTGAACACGTCGAATCGATCACGGATATTTTCGAGGATTACGAACTTCCTTATGCTATTGTTGGAAAAACAACAAGCACTCAAAGAATCATCGTGAATTACAAGGGCGAAAAAGTCGTTGATCTTCCCATTAAAATCTTTGAAGACCCACCAGTTTATAAGAGACCTGCGAAAAAACCGAAATACTTGGATGAGCTACCGCAAGAATTGCCCCAAAATATAACGAAAAATTTTGATGGAATCATCTACAAGTTATTAGCAAGTCCAAATATTGCAGACATGCAATGGGTGATCGAGCAATACGATCATGAAGTAGGCGTGCGGACGGTTATAAAACCGGGTGAAACGGGTTCAGCAGCATTGCGAATCTTGAATGGGTCAAAAGGAATCGGAATCACCTGTTCGGCAAACGCCAAGCACAGTTATTTAAATCCATATCAAGGGGCAATGGGAGCCTTTGCAGAGGCGTGTCGAAATTTAGTGATCATAGGAGCCGAACCGATTGGGATGGTCGATTGTCTCAATTTTGGCAATCCCGAGAATCCCGAAATCTTCTGGCAATTTAAGGAAACAATCAATGGGCTTGCAGATTTTGGCAAGTTCATGGATATTCCCTGCATTGGTGGAAATGTAAGTTTTTATAATGAAGATAATGTAACGGGAATTGCAATAAAACCCGTTCCTGAACTTCTATTATGCGGATTAATTGAAAATATTTCTCGAAAAATCATTTCTGGCTTTAAGTCTCCTGGAAATGTCATCCTTATCGTTGGAAAAACCCTAGCAGAATTAGGGGGATCGGAATATTACTCATTCTTTCATGGATTTGAAGGTGGTTCGGTCCCGAAAGTTGACCTTGAAAATGAAAAAAGAGCAATGAACGCGATTCTAGAACTCGTGCGAAAACAATTAATTTCTGCGGTTGATGACTGTTCACGAGGAGGATTAGCCATCACGCTGGCAAAAATGAGCATCAAGGGTTTTTTGGGAGCAAGCATCGATCTTTCGCAGATAAAAAATTCATTACAATGGGATGAGTTATTGTTTTCAGAATCCCACGGGCGTTACATTTTGACATGCACGCCCCAAAATCTCGCAAGAGTTAAAAAAATCCTTGAAGAAGCAGGCATTTTTCACGCTCAAATAGGAGAAGTTACAGTGGATAAAATTTTGGATTTTGGTTCTTTCCATTGTGATGTTCAAAAAATGGAGGAAATATGGAGAGGAACCATCCCAAATTACATGACAGGTGCATGATTTGAAAAAATATTCTTTAAATCAAAATCCATTTGGAAAAGGAATACGAGAAGCCTGCGGTATCGTTGGAATATTCTCCAAAGATTCGAGCATTCAAGTATCTCAATTGACATATGACGCTCTCCTATCATTACAACATCGAGGACAAGAAAGTGCAGGTATTTATGCATATGCGGATTCAATGCACCGCATAAACGGTTATAAAAATATGGGATTGGTCACGCACGTTTTTTCGAGAAAGATCTTGCAGGGAATTTTTGGACACGTGTCCGTTGGTCACGTGCGTTATTCAACAACTGCAACTTCTTCTTTAGATAATGCTCAGCCATTTTTGTATGATTATGAATCAGGCGAGAGTAAATTCGCCTTGGCATTCAATGGCACGCTCACGAATTTTTTGTCATTGCGAAGACAATTGAAAAAACAGGGTCATGAATTCACGACATCAACAGATACAGAAGTAATTGCCCACGTAATATTAGAACAATTAAAAGAGCAAGGCGATGATTATCCAGAGGCGTTACGAAATTGTCTGGATTTACTTGATGGTTCTTACTCATTGGCAATAATGAATAGAAGGAATGAAATTTACGCTATTCGGGACCCATTAGGCTTTAAACCTTATACAATTGGTCAATTAAATGATCCTGAAATATTTATTGCTGCTTCTGAAAGTGTTGCCATTGATGCACTTGAGGGCATTATTATTAGGGATATAAGACCTGGAGAGATCTTGCGAATATATGAAGACGGCTTGACATCAGAATATGTCAGAACAAAACCTAGAAAAGCATTTTGCATGTTTGAATACGTGTATTTCTCACGACCCGATTCGATCATTGGAAAAAAGTCGGTATATAATGTCAGGGTAGAGTTAGGGCGTGCCCTAGCACGACATAATAATGTTAAAGCCGATGCGGTAGTTGCCGTTCCGGATTCAGGGCGAGCCGCGGCAATAGGCTTTGCAGAAGAATCAGGAATTCCGTTTCGTGAAGGATTGATCAGGAATCGCTACGTGCATCGAACGTTCATAATGCCTTCACAGACACGACGTGAGGATTCAGTAAGAAAAAAAATGAACCCGATAAAAAGCGTTGTCATGGATAAAGACATCGTGTTGATTGATGATTCGATAGTAAGAGGGACTACATTACGTCGTATCGTGCGATTGCTTAAATCCTACGGAGCTCGCAAGATCCACGTGCGTATATCTTGTCCACCAATTGTATCGGGGTGTTTCATGGGCATTGATTTTCCAACGAGAAAAGAGCTCATTGCAGGACGAATGAAAAGTAACGTGAACGAAATATGCAAGTTCATTCAAGCAGACAGCCTTGTTTATCAAACAATTGATGATCTCGTGAAATGTTGTGGCAAGGCAAAAAATGAATTATGTCTCGCTTGTCTAAATAGAGAATACCCGATAAAAACACCTGTTGATCATGAAAAATTCGAGCAGGAATTTGGCATTCAACGCGAATGACTCATTCTTGCATGATACTTATCAATTTCTTTAAAATCTGCTTTTTCCGATGGTGTTGAAGAAGACCCACCTTTTTTGGAGAACATCCCAGAGCAAGAGCAATGGCCTGCGTGAAAAAGAACGATGGCACGAGCTCAAAATCCAAAACCGCAGGATAAATTCCATAAGTATTCTGACAATTCGGACATGCTGTCAAAATGAAGTCAATATCAAGTTTTTCCAGTTCTAAATAACGCTTTTTTGCCAATTCTTTTCCAACGCTTTCATTGAATGCAAGCATCGTTCCTCCACAACAGCGGTTGGTGTATTGATGTTCAATGACATGCATTCCGCAAGGCTCCAAGAGATCCCTTAAGGTCTTTGCAGGGTCAAAGTTCATCCGAGATATTCCCACGGGACGAAATACCATGCAAGGCACGTGCAGGCTCACTCTCGCAGGAAACGGAGTGGAAATATTTTTTTTCAATGAGTTAAATTGTTTTGTTTCGTGAAGAAATGCAATGATGTGAGAAATCTTGACGGTCCCATTATATTGTAACTCGTCTTTTTGCAAGTATTCATTAATTTTATTGCGGAAATTTCGTTCCAACATTGCGACCTGAGCCTTTTTTAGGCTATAGGTGCAGCTTCCACATAGCGTGATGATTTCGGTTACACCTTCACGTTCAGCAATTGCTAAATTTCGTGCTGATAATAAATAGAAGAGTAATTCATCATTCGACTCTTCGATCTGAGACCCACAACAAGCAAAGTCATCAATAAAGCGATATTCAACGCCTAGACTATCCAGAATTAAAGCCGTTGATTTTTCGTATTCAGGAAATCGGTAATAAACAAAGCATCCGGGATAAATAGCTAGTACCAAATCAATCTCCTTCTTCATTCAAGTGGGACAAGATCTTTTTTATACTAGTGCGGATCTTAGATAAGTTGATTTCAGGTAAATCCATTCGTTTCAATCGTTCCTGATTCAAATCATCAATGGGAAAAGCAAATCCTTGCTCAAGGATGTTTTCATGATATTTTTGAATGCGTTTAGGGAGATTTATTAGTGGCTTTAAACGTCGCTTCTCAAATAGGGCATCTCGAACGCTGAGATTATATGGACACACGGATTCGCATAAAAAACAGGAACAACATTTCCAGATTTCGGGTTCATCTTCAAAAAAAACATCAAAAATCTTGAAAGAATCATCAATCTCCATGATTGGACAGTGCTCTACACAAATCTCACAACGCTGACATTCTTCTGACACGTTACAACCCTTCTTTTTCTTACATTAAAGCAACTTTTCCAATTCAATGTAAAGATCCTTGACTTCTAAAGGCATTGTCTTCTTATTGACCACTTCACGAAAATGATGGATGCAAAAAGGACAAGCAGTAAACACGACATTAGCAATAGAATTGATTTCGTCTAAACGCCATGCCGCAATTTCTAATGCGAGAGACGGGTTAATGATCCTCATCCCTCCATCAGCACCACAACACATCGTTTCACCTTTAGAATAAGTTGGTTCCACGATATTATATTGCATCTTTTTCAATATTTTTCGCGGAGTTTCAATCAAACCGAATGGACGAACAACATGACATGAATCATGATATGTCACGTCTGAGCCAGAAAGTGCGTGTTCCTTTAAGGATTTATCTTTCAGATGTTCCCAAATGACTTCAGACACGTGGACAACTTTATCTTTTATAGGATACTTTTGTTTTAAGAAATAATAACATCCCGTGCAGGCAGTGATGATTTTATCATATTTTTCAAATTTCAAGTTATTTTTTTCAATGATTTTTTTAGCTGTCTCGTGATCTCCTGTATTAAAAACGAAAAAACCGCAACAGAACTCATCTTCTGCAATCGTGAAGTCAACATTTAACTTTTTCAAGAGTTTCACGAGGCTTGAACCCACGCTCGAAAAATAATATGAAATCATGCAACCGACATGAAAAAGTGTTTTAGAAGACTTGGGGAGGCGTTCTTCGAGCCAAGCCGTGCGCGAAGATTTGATTCCAAATGGATTTCCGTGATCTAAAATATTCTTTATCAGACTTTCCTGTCGGGGATATTGAATGCCCCACTTTTCAACACAAGTCCCTCTTGCTTTATCAATTATGTCAATGATCGGAACACCTTCAGGACAAACCTCTTGGCACGCTTCACATTTGGTGCATAAGAAAACTTCTTCCCAGTTTGACGGTTTTTCATCGCTTTCAAAAATCCTTTTTGCAGCTTTTAATTTGTCAAGAGGAGAATAATTCTTTAATGCTTGAAAAATAGAGCATGTTTTTTCGCAAGCACGACATTCAGTACAAGAATTGAAGCTTTTTTCGAATAGAATTTCTTTTTTAAGCGTCATGATTATACCACGGCAAGTTTTAATGAATTATTCAGTCATGGATTAACATTAACATTAATCGTGATTCCTTCACGGACAGATGGAGTAATGACACACGTTTTTTCAAAAATCTTGCTACATTGTTTTATTCTTTTCTGGATTTTTTCATTATCCGACTTCGGAATTAATTCGACATTTATTTCCTTGACTCTCCAAAGCCCATTTTCATTTTTAATCTTTATGATCTCCGTATTGGCAGTAAACTCATCAAGTTCAAGATTTTTTTTATTCATACAATAAACGAAACTTGCGGATAAACATCCTGCAACAGCAGCCATTAATAATCTTGCCGGATCTGGACCAACCATGTCATTTGGATCATTATTTTGCTCATCAATTAATAAAGATTTAAATTTTTTCAAGTCAAAATTGCACTTAAATATCATGTTCTCTTCCATTTCGATTCTTGCATCGTGTTTCATTTCGGTTTCGGTTTCATAGGCGTCCAAATTCGACAACCTCCGTTAATAGAAAGGAAAAATTTCTACATGCCAATAATCCGATTCTCTTAAGTAAATCCTATTAATGAAGATAATGCTTAAAGATCGTCAGATATGACATTGCAATAACAGGAGCTGATAAAGATTTCAAAAAAAATCATTGATAAATTAATAGAAGCAATCAAGCAAAATCCAAAGGTTGGAAAGGTAACAAATCGAGTTAGAGTTATTTGGGAGGGTAATTTCAAGGCAAAGGCAAAAGTAGGTAATCATAAACTCATTTTTGATGAAGGTCAAATGATCGGAGGAACTGATGCGGGACCGAGTCCAGCAGGCACGTTTCTAGCCGCCATTGGTGGGTGCGAGATTGCGACCTGCACGTTTTGGGCCAGCCAGTTAGACGTGAAAATTGAAAGCCTTGACATCACGGTTAAAGGAAAGTTGGACGTGAATGGAATGCTTGGGACGACCGATGCAAAGCCAGGATTCGAAAAAATCACGATAAAAATAAAGATAAAGAGCCCGGATCCTCCTGAAAAAATTAACGAGCTCATAGAAAAAATGGAAAAGCACTGTCCCGTGTTGAACTCGATAATCACGCCTCCGAAATTGGAAGTTTCGCACCAGCAGGTAAATTCTTGATTTTTTTTTTTCTTCTCATTCCTATTTAGAGCAGGATTTGTTGTCTACTTGCAGGTATCAGAGCATTGTCAAATTTCACCTTGAACAATCTTGGATGCTCTGTATGTATGGGAATGACTTTCTTTGGATTTATTTCCTTGATTAACTTAAAGATCTCGTCCTTGCTACAATGTCCAGAAGCGTGTGCTTGGTGAAACTCCAGATTAAAGCGTTCGCACCAGTTATGCTTGATTTCGTCTTCGATGTCATCTTCTTCGAACGGTTCGCTCATGGAATGAATGAAACTGCTGCCTTCCGCGGGCATTATGTCAATCAATTCGGCAAATTGGGAGAAGTCCAGCACTAATATGATATTCTTTTGGTTTTCGCGAATGTATTGGGCATCGATTGCGTGCTCGAGTAATTCTTTTTCCCAAACATATCGTCTTTTTAACACGCGACAATAGATGCCGATACTTTCATCACGGATGGGATCAGGAACTTCGATCCCTGGATCTGGAAGAAGTGCATTTAATAAATGGGCGATGCGCGAAGACACGATGAACCTCCGATTCGTCTTCTTTGCAATTTTATAAAAAGTCTTCATTCTATCAACATCACGTCCATAAAATGTCGTGACCACGAGGTTTTTTGTTCTAGATACAATATCTACACACGTCTGATATACCTGCTTTTCCGTGAGGTTTTGACGCCTTTCTTTCGGAGCGACTCTCGTTCCTTCACAAATCAGCACGGATGGTCTTGCTTCTTTAACGGCATTTATGAAATCTTCAGTCAGGTGAGACATCGGACCGTGCCGCCTTAGGTCGCCGGTGTAAGCAATAGCGCCTTCGCTGGAATGAATGAGAAACCCATATGCAGCCGGTGTCGAATGATCCACGTGGATCGGTTCAATTTCTAAATCATCGATCTTGATGCGATCGCCCGTTCGAAAAGTCCTGAATTCATGTTCACCAACCGAAAACCTACTCGTGAGTTGCCAGGATTCCAACATTCTCAAGGTTGTTTGACCAAAGTAAACGGGTATCTTTTCATCAACAAAGCGTAAATGCCGATTGTGATCAGAGTGGATATGGGAGATGAAAATGCCCTGATATTCGGGCTCGGTATATGGCAAGTCAACGTGTTCGAGCATTTTTTCAGAATATAACCCCATTAATGGTTCAATGAGATTCAAGACAAAATAATCCTTCAGACCAAAGCGAGATTCCCTAGGCCAAAGCCAGCGAGAGAAATACTTCTCACCGAAATTGAATGGTTCTCCAAAATCAAGGAAGATCTTGGCATCTCTGTCACGTAATAAAATCTTATTCCCGCCAATACAGCCGATGCCACCATAAAATGTTAAAGCAGTTTTCGACACCAAAATTGTATTCTCCGTGTTTTTCTGCTCGCAATCACGTGAATTTTATTTTACCGGTATTTTATGAAGATTCGATGGGTTTTTTTCACCCAAGCATTAAACTCATCTTCATCATATTCAGAAGGATAATTCAAATACAAGGATTTAACGGTTTTTGAACGAGATAATGCCTGATTGATCTGAAGGAGGAGATCCAAACGTTTTATGCCGCGAATGAGTCTCGTGAGAAGACTGATGAAACCGATCTTTACCGGTTCTCCCCGCAACACGCTTGCAAGATCGGTCTCAACCATGATGCGATTGCCAAAAATAAAATCAATATCATCCTCCGTCAGTCCGAGCAGGAATCTACGAAGCAAGTCAGTACTGGCATACTCGCCACCGATTTTATCAATCCACGTTTTTGCATATCGCCATAGTTCTTTTTTTGTCAGCGCTTTTTTCTTTCGGAATATGTCATTCACGACATCCGCGGCAATTTCGGCACCTAGCATTCCACTAGCGACACCAGAGCCCGTTATTGGCTCAGCTTGGCAAGCCGAATCTCCAATAAGCAAGAAACCATCTTCACAAAATTTGTCCACGCATCGTCTTGTTGGAATCGGTGCCCCGCCTTCAGCTCTGGTTGGAGTGAAATCAACACGGTTCCCGTATCTTTCAGCGAGTTCGTCTTCAAGCTCAGTTATTAATTGACTTGGAGTAAAAGTAGAGGAATTGGCAATAACTCCGGCAAATAATTCCACGTAATCGTCCGATAAGCTGGAGATCCACTGGATTCCACCGTGTCGTCCGAAATAAATCTTATATTCTCTCTGGCTTTCAAGCATGAAATTCTTAATATATTTCTTCTTTGTCACGAAAGTGTCTTCGGGAGGAGTTTGTTCCAAAAAACCAAAATCTTTGGCTAATTTTTTCCTCAAAATTGCGGAAAAACCCGTGCAATCGACCAATAATCGGGAAGAAACCTTGAATTCCTTGTCATCCTTCCTAAACTCGATGCCTTCGATTTTTCCAGATTTTACGATTGGATTCGTTACAACGGCTTCAAAGATGATGGTGATATTTTTAGCTTTCTCCACTGCAGAAACGAGATTTTTGGCAAGATCCTTGCGATCCACATCACGAGTTCCGCTCGCAAGAGAAGCACGCATTTCATGCTTACCATTAGGACTATAAAAAACGACAGGATGGGCACCTCCAATACTGTTGATGTACTTCAAAAGGGGAGAACCATCAAGTAGCTTGATTTGCACGGCATCCACCCAGTCATGTCCCATTTCAGTTCGTCTGTTTTTCTCAAGGACTAGAACGGAAAGTTTTGAATCAAGAGAAATGGCAAATGCGCATCCTGCCGCTCCTGCACCACAAATCACGACATCCCATGATGTATTTAGATCAAAATCATCCGACATGTAAGCTCACAAAAAATTCTTGTACGACTTCATCTTCGTATATTTAAAATGCTTTTCATAAAAAAACATTCCACAGATTGAGATAGCTTTTATTCATAATTATTACACGATAAAAATATTGAGGGGAAAAATGAAAATTAAAAAGTTGACTTTAAAAATACAAGATAACGCTAATAGATGAAGATAATTCTGATGATTAACCTGATCGCTCAAAATGAAGATGGAGATATTAATGGACACAGTTCGGGATTTAATTTCAGGATCAAGAAACGTGTTCCTTAGAGTGAAAGTACTTGAGAAAATTCATGAGAGAGAAGTGATAACGAGAAAAGATGGAATGAAACACCGTGTTTCAGATTTTCTTGTTGGAGATCACTCAGGCAAGATCAAATTGGTTTTATGGGACAACGAGATCGATAAGGTTAAAGTAAATAGCGAAATTGAAATCAAAAACGGCTACGTTGATAAGTATTTTGGCGAATTGCAATTAAATTTGGGACTTTACGGGTCTTTAAACACCATTGAACCCATTCAGGTCAAAGATGTAATCAGTTCCCTGCAACTAAAGAAAAAAAAGTATTATAGTCGATCACGTAGAAAATGGAAAAAATCTTATTGGAGTTCTAAATCACGGGGTCAGTCTCATTGGATTACTCCACTCGTAATCGTGAGTCTTGTGATGATCATTCTCTTCGGTTTTCTTTTTATGAACGTTGGGACTAATTTAGTTCCTTGGGACCAAAATCCTGGAGAACTTGGAAGCACGTGGGAAAAAGATGCCAGTGGGATGGTCACCTATATTGTCGATGGCGACACGCTTGACGTGAGTGGACTGGGACGAATCAGACTAGCGGACATTGACACGCCAGAATCATACGAACCGGGTTATACCGAAGCCAAGAATTATTTGTCTTCACTCGTGAACGGACAAAATGTATTTGTGGACATCGATGATATCTATAAAACGGACAAATACGGAAGGTACGTTGCCGTGATTTACTTGAAACATAATGCCACACATTATAAAAATATCAACAAGGCAATGTTGGACTCTGGACATGCCGATATTACCGATTACTACAACGAGTTCAGTCCATACTCATGGAGCTTGTACGTGATTTGATGAAAAGAATGTAGTGTCTCATCCACCAGAACTAAATCGTGATTTACTATTCTTCTAAAATAGTCTAACAGGACTCTTTTGGCTTGAGCTTTTTAGCAGGGTCCGGATATTTCTTGCAGATTTCTTCATGATAACAAGGGTCATTCCAAGTCCTTTTGATTTCTTCGATCAAGGTTTCGTAAGGTATTTCGATGAATTTAGGTTCGATTTTGAATTTAGGAGGATATAGATAATCGTCGACTTTTTCACCATCAAAAGTCAAGACCCGCACGGGGTTATGCCCTATCACGATTTGCAGGACGATTTCGTGTGGGATTTTGGGCAAGATATATTTCCGGACGATGATTTCCAAGCACTTAATAGACAGATATAATGCACGTGCATCCCTGAAGTGAACCTCATTCTTGATCTCTTCGTTTAAGATACGGTTAAATTCGGGAATGCATTCCTTGATGATGTCATCTAAAATGTTTCCGTCCATAAAGCCCCATTTATGCAGGAGGTCCTCGGTAAGAAATAGCACGGATCTTCCGTGCATCATTAATCACCACCAATCATTGATCATTTCAATATTTAAACAGAAATTTCATGATTTCACGTTTCTTCCTTAGCCACCAGATATACCCGCACACGCAAGCCGACACGTCAATTATTAAGAATATCACGATGAGAAACGTGAAGAAGATCGTCAAGAGGATGCTTATTGCAATTAAAATTCCGAGTGAAAAAAACAAGGAATACTTGATGTTTTTCATTTCTTCCTTGATCATTGATTTTCGTTCTTCATCCTCGCTCAGTCGGGATTCAAAAATGGAAAAATCACGTATTTGCACGCGGTCCCATTTTTGACGTTCGTTTTGTCGTTCAATCTCCCATTTTGCGAGTTCGGTTTTAGAAATGCCTTTTCTATAAAGCGGATCATCTAAATGTCGCCAGCATATTCTTTTTTGATTGGAAAGCCGATACATTTCGCCGATCCGAATAATGCGACCGCATAATGAACAGGAATGTTCTTCGATTGCCTTCCTTTCGGTCGTAGACATGTCATGATCCGCTCTATTTTTTCGTATTTAGGGACATGAAAACGAAAATTTTTAACAACCCCTCATTTAATTAAATGGAAATATAATTATAAAAACACCAACTTATCTTGGTGGAAAATTCAGACGGCAGTTAACTACATTTTAGAATGATTTAAGGAGTCGATTGGAGTTGGAAGATCCTGAAAACACGGAAATAATTGACCACATGAACATTGCTTTAAAGAAGTTAAGAATGTGGGTCGAAAAGCGGGAATTTACCACGAAATCGGAGAGATTTGAAGGAAGGTCACCGATTGGAGCAGTTACTGCCCCTATCCGCGGCGTGAATCACGTATTTGTTGCGATTTCACGAGACAATGAAGATTACATACCTGAGTTGGAGCAAACGCTCCTGATTTTCGAAGAAAAAGGAAACGAGATTCTTTCAGGGATAGTAGAGGATTATCGGGTATCGAAATCCGATTTAGAAGCAGGAAAGGCACTTTTAAAAGTTCGGCTTTTAAAATCTCACGGAGTATCACTTCGGGACATAAGGCGAATAAAGGGCATTCCCACGCCAGGATCGCCCGTGTTTCAGGCACTCACGGAGGAAATATTAGCGGTTTATGGTCTGCCGTCACCTTCAGAGGGCATTTCTCTCGGTGTCATTTGTGAGCATGAGGACATGATGCGGATACAAGATATGCCGGTCAAGTACATCTTGAAGGATTCGTTTTTAGGGAAGCACATTGCCATAGGAGGATTGACGGGGCAGGGGAAGACCATACTATTGAAAAACCTCATTCTGGAGTTGGCAGACAAGCAAACAAACCTTGTAGTCATCGACACGCAAGGAGATCTTTGTCAAATCATGAAACCGATGTTCGAGGATTTCATTGACGTGGATGCAAAAATAATACTGAATGAACTTGGTCTTCGTCTTGAGGGGCTTGAAGACATCCTCATGATTCGAGACATGGAATTCTACAAGCCATTCTTTGTTGATCTCGAGGGATTCTTGAATGTTTTTCCGTGGCGCGATTTTGGCATCGAGTCTAGGAATATAAAGACAGGAGAAGAGCTTGCTCTTTACTTGCCCGAACTAACAAACAAGGCACAAGACATCCTCGAGGCACTATTCAAGTTATACATGGAAAAAAAAGATGTATTTGATTTCAACGATTTCTATCAATGGGTCGAAACGACGAAGCAAGAGGAAAAAAATCAGTGCTATTGGACTTCAGCCGATGGAACTCTTGAAATAAGAGCAAGCGGACCGAGTGCTCAAAATTTATTGCGTGAGTTGGCAAATTTTCTCGCCCGCAGGATTTTTGATGAGGTTCCGCAACCGGACATCCTCGAATAAAAGGTTACGAAGAACTCCGCACGCTTTTATTATTCGAACTGATTTCAAGGATTATTGGCTTCAAGACACAAGCTGCAAACAAGGGAAGAATAGATGACTTCCTAAAAAGGCAGAGCGTCGTGTTAATTGATGAGGCACACGAATTAATCCCGAATCCTCACGGAACTACTGGACGTGAAAATTCATTTTCCAAGCATGTTGATGAGGAATTTAGGATCGTTGCCACGGAAGGACGGAAATACATGGTATCCATCATCTCAGCATCCCAAAGCCTCCGCAAGCTTAATCCAAACGTGGTGGAGCAGTCAAACACGTTGATTCTCTTTCGTGGCTCTAAGGCAGATATTGACACGCTTAGCGTGCCTGCGAATATAAAAAAGGATTTATTGGGATTAAAAGTAGGGCACGCCATCGTGTATTGTCCCGGTAACTTGCCAACGAAAAACTCCAGCGAAATTCACATATATCCGCCAAGATTTCTGCACGTAAACCCACTAAAAGCGACAATGCTTTTCCTTGAAGGTAAAATCAAGAAATATAAATTTTAATCGAAGTGTTCTTCGACGTACAAGTCACGATCTTCAATTGATTTGGGTATCTTTTGCGTTT
>JALGVI010000141.1 GCA_029838215.1 Candidatus Helarchaeota archaeon
TTTTTTTGGATTAGGATTCGAGTTCTGCTTGAGGTATTCTAGGTAGAAGTCAGAAAGTTCGCACATTATCTCTAAATTGTTCGATTCAAGCACCTCACAAATATTTTCGTATTAATCAAGTTTCTCAAAAATAAAAAATTGATGCATTTACCAAGTTATCTCGATATTTCTCCAATTTAAATTATCCACGAAAAAAAATAAAAGACTGCTTGAATCACCCCTTATTAGTCATGATCACCATTAGGAAGTATGAGAAAAAAGATCGAAATGCAGTTATTGATGTATGTTATCATACAGGTTATATGGGAGATGACTGTGAGGTAAAAGGGAAAGAACGAAATCATTTCAGTGATAAAATATTTTTTGGTTTGATGTTTTGCTTGTATTACGTGGATCACGAACCTGAAAATTGCTTTGTGGCAGAAGTTGATGGACGTGTTGTCGGCTATACCCTAGGGACTCTAAATTCACTCAGGCAAGAGAAGTTATTTCTTCAAAAAATGGGATTTAAAATACTCTTTCACTTGCTTTTCATCACGTTTTTGCGTCATGTTCGAGATTTTTTCACGGTAATGGGCTTTATTGTCATGGGCGTGAAGAGCTTGTCAGTTCCACCAAATCCCAGAAACATGAAACATGAAGACATCGTGAGAAAATATCCTGCTCACCTTCACATAGACATTCTGGAAGGATACCAACGTCAGGGTATCGGATCAAGATTGATAAATGCATTTTTGGAACACGTGAAAAAAAGTGGAGTAAAAGGAGTGCATCTGGGAACGAGTACCAAGAATTACAAGGCGGTTCCTTTTTACTTAAAACACGGTTTTAAGGTCGTGAGCGTGGGTGGTCCGAGCCTGTGGTTAGATGCTCCTGACGCGCGTGGAATTACCTTTGCAAAAAAAATCACGTAAAAAAATGAAATAAGACTATTTTTTGGAGTACCAGAATGCCACGGATTTATAGAAGGCCTTTTGTTCGTCAAATTCACCGTGATGGACCAAAACCTTGATGGATTTCTTGTAGGGGACAGTTTCGGGATGAAAACGATAACTACAGATCTTCCGCCAGCTCTTGTGTGAGAGTCCGTGATATAGATGAGAAAATTCACCAAACTTGTAATAGAACGCACCCATGAAATAATCTTCATTGCCCGTCCATTCTGAAGAAGGTTCTTCTTCTTCATCTATGAAAAATTTAACGTTGCCTTCGAGAAAGCACAGACTTGATGGAATTCGTATCCCATAGGATTTCATTGAGGCAAAAATTTTGCCTTTCATCGAGAGAACGGTTCCGACATAATGTCCTTCGCCGCGCGTTTCCAGAATGACGTAGGGAATGCCCTTTTGACACTTTTCTTCCCGATATTTAGCATTAAAATAGAGCATGGAATCATCAAACGGAGCTTCTTGGTAGGACACGACTCCAAAAAACGCGGGACAACTCAAGCGTGATGACGTGTTTTCAATGGTTATCCGGCACTCTTTACGAAAAGGCATTGGAAAAAAACAGTAATATCCGCCTGAAGTCATTCCCGTGTATAACGAACGTGATGATCGTGGACGATATCCGAATCCACATCCAAAGAAATCACCCAACGGTGACCTCACGCGTGGCTCGTCTTCGCCGTCAAAATAGATGTTGATGAATAGCTTCTTCAAGCCGTATAGCTGATGATAATGAAGAAATTTCCAGATTTTGAGGTCCCAAAAAGTGCACCAGATCGTACAAATAACTCCACCATCTCGAGTTTCAATTTTTGGAAACTCATGGGTTGATTTAGCAGGGATTTTCACGAAATCAGAATGGTTAGTTCGATATCTTTTTCCGTATTTTTTAGAATGAGTACTAACAGTTTTATATTTGACATTCTCATTTCTTTGAAATATCAGATCGGTTAAATTATTGCTATATTTAATTAGGGGCATGTCTTTCCTTCCTCATGTTTTTCAGAGACTATTTCTTTTATGATATAATTGCAAGTAACTTAAAGATTGATCTATTTATTATCGAACTTGAAAAAGCAAATTCTGCAATTCTTTTTTCATTGAATAAAAGATTCTTTAATTAACTAGAGAAAAATCCCCCCTTGATTTCCGAAGAAGCAACTGCAACAAATCATGGAGTGGAATTGCTCAATCAAAAAATTTGGAAAGTTGCTTCATGGAAATGAAGTATGGAAAAAATTCAAACTACATTCCAAAATTCCAGATTTCAGTCGAAGCAAGTCTTTCATAAATTCCAGTGAGATTTGAAAGAAAAAAAATAATTTCAAGAAATGGTGATTAAGCATGTTTGTTATTAAAACGAGAAAACATCGTGCAGATTTCACGTCATTTTTTTAATTTTTTTCTTTTAAAAGATGCCAACGTGTTCGAATTAGTTCACAGATGAAGAATTTTTCAAGAATACTAACTTAATTATCATTGACAAAAAGCCAATGCTCGATGAAAGAAATTAATTGCAGAACGGATCTTCGTCATCTTTTAGAGCGGCAGTCTGAAAGCAACTTCAAGACCATACGTATAAATATTTGTAAGGAAATTTATATTGATGTCATTAGTTCAATATGCGTAGAGGATTTTTCATCGCTTTATCCGTAAGTCTTCAAATTCTTTTTGAAGCGACCGTTAAGAAGGTAAGAGATATGACAGCGAACGTGAAGGAAAGCAAGGAAACAGCAGTCCTTTCTAAACTCCTGAATATCATGGAGATAAAAATTGCGCAATTAACCGGTTCTAATGGACTTCAAAAACAAATTAGCGAACTTGCTTCGGAAAAGCAACAATTGCAACAAAAATTACTTCAATATGAAAAAGATGCAACGCGAGTTCCACGGCTTGAAGAACGCATCAAGCAACTTGAGGTTCAAGGGCAAGAGATATTATTCAAAGAAAAGCAGAATTTAGAACTTAAGATACAGGAAACTTCTAGGCGTATATCAGCATTGCAGGACCAGATCGAAAAACTCAAGGTTGAGAAACAGGAAAAAATCAATCTTGCATTTCAGTATAAGCTAAAAGAAATAAATCTGAAGAAAATTATCGCAAAGGAGCGAGATGCAATATTAGAGCTAAAAGGAAAGAACCAAGAATTAAAACGCACGTTAAGACGTCTTCAACGGCGCCTTCTTCGCGGTGGCCGTCTTCGCCACACTCAAATTCAAATGGATAATGAAATAATTGAAGAAGGTATTGGAGACAAGACAGATGAAGCCGTAAAAGAACAGATCATCGCGTTAAAAGAAGAAATCAACGTCAGGGAAATGAAAATTCAAGAATTAGAAATGAAAAATCGGCAATTGATAAATCAACTTGCAAAATCTCCTGCCAGGGATTTAAAGTTACAGGTTCAGAACCTTCGAAAAGAAGTCGACTTGCGAGAAGGAAAAATCCTGCAATTTGAAAGCGAGCGTAAAAAACTCGAACAACAGATTAGCATGTTACAGGCCCGCATTACGGATTTACAGGTAAATTTTCAAGAACAAAGCAAGATCATTAACGACCGAACGAGAAAGATTAAAGATTTAGAAACAACATTGCGAACGGGCATCCAAGATAAAAGCGCAAGGGGCATCATTGTAGACCTCCAAGAAGAAAATAAAGGATTACGTGAAAAAGTAAGGGCTTTGGAGAAAGATGTCCGAATATTAGATCGTAATGCGTTTTCTTTTAAACAACAAGTGGACCAATACAGGGCTCAAGTCCAGGCTCTTTTTAAGAAAAATCGAGACCTCTTGATTCAACTTCAATCAGGTGGCGGTGTCCCGGCGGCTACAGCATCCCGCGGCGTGGACATGTTAGATGAAGTCTCTGAAATCGAAATGGAAATGAAAGATAAAGACCGAAAGATCCGCAGGATGGAGCAGCGCGTTAAAGATTTAGAACAAGAAGTCGAGAAGATGAGATTCAACATGAGTAGCCGTGACATCAAGATTGACGAATTAAATAACATCATTGACGAGTTCAAGCAAGTCATGGCAAAAGCCAACATCAAGATTGGCATTGGCAAAAAGAAATAAATTAACAAACATCACGTGAGTTGAAACATGATGCGTGAGAAAAATGCAAGAAAAGCGGGTCTTCTTTTATTCATCACCTTTAGCATTACATTTATCAT
>JALGVI010000068.1 GCA_029838215.1 Candidatus Helarchaeota archaeon
GTGACATTGATTTCATCAAAATAGCAGTAAGTACGGTTGGTAACCGAACCGTTCACGTATAATGTAAGGTTAGGCGTGGATTTAAGGATTTCATAGGATTTCATCAAAGTTGAATTCCAATTACCTGCGGCATCACTGAAATACCAACGGTAATCATATGAACCAGCTTCTAAGTCTGACACATTAAAAGCGAAACCTTTGGTCTCATCGTAATTTATTGTATTATTTTCTCCTAACCATTCAAAAAGGACATGACTTACGTTCAAGTTATCGGTAATGTTTAAACTAAATGTATAATTCTGATTTGGTAAATACTCTTGGGGTGAAGATGGATTCACGGTTTCGTTAATAATAATGGGAGCTTGAGTGTCATGGGTATATTTCAAGTAGAGTAAATCCAGTGATCCCGCTCCTTGACTTGAGGTAGTCCCTAAAATGTAAATCGATTCATTGATCGAAATAACCCGCTTAAATGAATCATCTCCATCACCTAACCAAACCATGAATTCATCGGTCTCGTGATATTCATCTAAGATGAGCAGAAATCCATCCATTGTATTGGTCCCGAAACTTGAAGTACGACCTACAATACATAATTGCGAATTCATTTTTGTAATCCCGATAGGGAAATCAACAAGAACACCTCCCCACGACCTATTCCATCTTTGTTGTCCCGTTGAATAATTATAGTTTAATAGCCAAGAATCTATGGTTCCTCCTATATTATAAAACTCTTCATCATCGATTAGGAGTAAATCTTCACCATTATATTCCTCAAAAATTGTGACCCAAGTCGTATTCCAGATTTGATCCCCATTTGTTGCATTGTATTTGACCAAGAAGCCATTCCAACCGTTGCTATTTACGGGTCCAACCGCAATTAGTGTGTCATTCAAGTACTCTATACTAGTAAAAAGATCGTCTGCTGGAGTATCGAAGGTTCGATTCCATAGTTCTTCTCCAGAGGTTGAATTGAATTTGGCAATAAACCCTGAATACGTGGTAAGGACCCTGCAAACCCCAGCGATATAAACGATATCGTTGCTTGGCGTAACTACAACATCATATGCTTCATCCAATTCAGGTTTATCCCATGTTACATTCCATATTTGATTCCCATCCTTATCAAATTTAACGAGAAACACCCTCGAAGTTGTTTCAATCCAATCATAACCCGTTAAGTAAATGAACTCACCATCACTTGATATTGCAATGGCAGTCCCGAGATCATTTAACGTGGGGTCACCATATGAAATATTCCAAATCTCAGACCCATTTAGATCAAATTTAACCAAAAATGCATCATGTAGACCTGATGAATTTTCATAACCACAACAATAAATTGTGTCATTTGCATAATCTGCATCATATAGAAAATCATACGCACTCGTCCCCCAAGTGTTATCAGCCTCTTGAATCCAACGTTCGTAAAAATTCCCCGTATTAAATAAATTTGGAGTCACCTCTAATTCGATTTCATTTAAAAGAAAAATCGTATTATCTGAATCATTGGCAAAAATCTGGATGACTGAGGAACCAAATGGCCACTCTACAATCGAACTATTAATATAATGGGTTCCATTAAACGCAAGAGTTGTATTCGTCGACCAATAGGAAGCTGCAGAGTTTTTGATCCGGAACCAACAGGAATTAAAATTCGTTACATTTTTGAAAATTACGGGAATCAAGTTATGGTCATATGTGGTATTTAGAGGGCTTAAAAATCCTGTTGGATTGAGGAGATTTGCGCGATATATTTCAAATGTACCTGTTTGATTGCCTTCCCAGATTAGAGAAATCATATCATTTGTATTTCGCGCTATTTTCGCGTTTCGTTTATATCCTGTACTTGAATTTAATACAAACTGCTTAGAACTGGAACTTGTTATATTACAATAAATTAGATCTCCGTATTCATTTGTCCAGACGATATGTGTTACGTTTTGGGCATCGGATACAATATTAGGGTATTCATCAGAGAAATCATTAGCACTCACGTTAATAACGGTCTTAAAATTGCTTGAGCTATTCGTATAGAAAATCTCACCGTCGTTGCCATCGTAACCACGCCATGTGAGATGGATAACGTCTGCATCATCAATATAAGCATTAGGGAATGTATTGTGTATCGAATTGGAAGTGATTTGAAACGCCTCTCCAAATTCTCCTAGAGAATTGTTTTTCACATAAATCTCAGAAACACCCGTCGAATTATCATCGTAAAATACGAATATCACATCCTCTGAATTGATTACTATGTTGGAATGGCTAGATACATTATCATTCTCAGTTATATTGAAAAAATCTTCAAATTGACCGGTAGAATCATTAGCATATCTGATATTCGAATATCCATTTTCGTCATGAGTCCAAGTAATGTGAACTACCCCTGTACTATCAACAACAATGTCTGGTTCGCTATCCCAATAACTATTAGCTGAAATATTTACTGGAGTGTTGAATTGTCCACCCGAATCATTACAATATAAAATTTCCGAGTCGGTATCGTACCCACCCCAAATGATATGAGTTATGTTGTTTTGATCATCACTTGCAATGTGCGGAAAAAAATCGTTATATGTTTCACTATTTGAGATATTTGTTGGTGTTGAAAATGAACCGAGGGAATTTTGGGTGAAAAAAATATCGAAATTATTCTCGTCCCCTTTTCCGTGCCATACGATATTCTCTTGACCGTTTTCTCTAATGTATAAATCCGAGCTAGGTATGCTCCAAGTAATTTCTGCATTAGTAGATAATTGTTCCGGAATTAATGTTAAATTGTTTGATGGCGTGCTAAACCAAGTATCGATATGGCGTTCAATTCCAAAAGTATCAATGTAAAAAAGTTGAACGTGATTCCGAGTCCTATTAAATTGAGCAATGGTGGAATTGATAAAAACTGTTCCATTGAAGTACATGGAGGAATTTGATGTCCACCCCATTTTATCTTCTGTCCGGTACCATGCACTCTCGATGCTTGTGATATTATTAAAGATTAGTGGAATAAATTGAGAATCATACACCTTATCTCTTGGAGAATAATCCATCACGTGAAATTTCTGAATGCGATGGTTTGCATAATCGGTAATATAAATATAGCCCTTGTAAGTAGCCAAGTCGATTGGCGTGTTAAATTGACCTGTCTTATTCCCTGATTCACCCCACTCGTTAAGATATCCTCCTGTCGTATTAAAAATCTGGATATTATTGTTAATGCCAGCATCCCCTACATAAACATTGTCGAACTCATCAATTTCAATACCACAAGGTTTGGAAAAATTTCCCCATTCCAATAAATAGTTCAAATTATTATCGTATTTGAATATTTTATTTAGTGCATCGTCAGTGATGTATACGTTGTCTACTTGATCAATAGCAATACCAATCACGTCATCGACTGTATGGGTGGAGGTTTCATTAATAAGTGAACCCGTTTTATTGAATTTCTTAACTTTATTGTCATTAATTGTGGTAACAAATATATTATTATTAGAATCAATAGCAATTGCGGTAGGTCTACCTCCCACCGCCCAGCTCCCGACAAAGTTGCCTGAATTATCGTACTTTTTTATAACTTGTCCATCATAATCTCCAACATAAACAATATTTTCTGAATCAATTGCTAACCCGGTAGTTGTCCCTCCGATAGCCCATTTCAAAACAAATGTTCCGTTTTCCGTAAACTTCTTCACATATTCATTATTTTCATCAGCAACATAAACATAACCTTGAGAATCAACATCTATCCCAAATGGCCACTGAAATTCGTCATCGCCCGTCCCTTCACTCCCCCACGATTGAACAAAATCAATATCATCACGAAATTGAATTTTTCTGTAAAAAATGTCGTAATCAGATCCTGATCCAACATAATCTGCTGTATGATCTTCCCAAACTATATGAACGATTCCTACATCTTCAACAGCTATTCTAGCGCAGATGGAAGAACAATTACTATTTTTTGAAATTAAATCCGTGTCATTATCGATTCCCTTCCAAACTTTCGTGTCTGAATCCCAATATTTATAGAATATGTCTGAATCCGTGCCTGCCCCAAAAATATCGGATTCATCCTGCCATGTGACGTGAACGTTCCCGTTAATGTCAACATCAATTGCTGGATGAGAAGAAGTAGCAGTACTCTCCGTTGAAATGACATCTGTTGAATTTATTTTACCGTTCCACTCATCAGTACTCGAATTTTTGAATTTATAGAAAATATTGTAATCTAACCCATATGAAGGTAAATTGTCATCCCAGACTAAATGGATATTTTCCAAATTGTCTATAACAATATCAGGATTTCTTGAAGTCCCTGCTCCCGCAGAAATAACTTCAGTCAAAGTCCATTCTTTAGTTGTTGAGTTCCAGAATTTATAGAAAATGTCATAATCCGTTCCAGCACCATTGTAATCAGAAGAGTCAGACCAAGCTACGTGGACATTACCTCCTCCATCTACAGCAAGTGTAGGATAATATGAGTTTCCAGAACCTTCCGTGGAAACATTATCTGTTGAATTGATTTTTCCAGACCACAATTGTGTTGTATGATTTCTCATTCGATAAAGAATATCATTTTTTCCCATCGTGACACCTTCATACCATGCGACATGAACATTTCCATCCATGTCAACATCGATGACAGGAAATTTGGAAGATTCATTGCTTCCATCTGAAACCAGTTTGATATTTGTCCAAGAATTAGACGAAGCATTCCAACACCTATAATAAATGTCCTGATCTGTTCCAGAATTATTATAATCTTGCGTGTCGTTCCAAACAACGTGAATATTACCCTGAAAATCTACGAAAATGTCTGGAGATTCTGATACATTATTACTTTCTTCAGAGATCAAGTCTAGAGAATTTATTTTTCCACTCCATATTCCAGAACTGGAATTTCTGAACGTGTAAAATACATCACGATCCGAACCAGAACTGATTAAATTATTTGTATCGTCGAACCAAACAACGTGAATATTTCCTTGGGAATCAAGAGCGATATTTGGAGACCCGGATTCATCTGTACTAGAGTTTGACACCACCTCTGTTCCTGACCAATAAAATGCCGAAATATGAAATACTGGTGGGTTTTCGTCAGGCGTGCTTTGATAAAAACTTGTTGATTTATCAAACCGTTGGTAAAACCAACTAGGAAATGGCAAAAGAGCAAAATAAAATGAAAATGATAATAATAAGATAAAGCTCATGGCAAAAATCTTCCTTTTCGTTGATATAATCATATTATTCCCTTCTTTGGATTCTTAAGATTACCTCATCTTTTCTATTCAGTGACTTGGAATATTTTTCTTAAACAATATTATCTATTAAATTCTCGATTCTGCATTTTTCTTTCATATTCTGGTTCAAGTATCCAACCTCGGATGTTAAAGGTGATGACATCCAAGCCCCATTCTTGAAATTCCTCAACACTCTGAGCTCGTATTTCCGAGATTAATTCGTCTTTTTCGACACCCCCACGGATGACTACATGACCTGGATACTGACTGAGCTTATCCCTAAGGATATTTCTAATTGTATCAAGGATCCAAGCCTGTAAATCATCATGTGTATATAAATAGGGGTTCATTTTGTCTCGGATTGCTGTTTGTACGTCAATGTACTTTTCTTCTAGCTTCGCCTTCGTGATTTTTTCTCGTTTTTTTTCTCCTTCAAGAAAGACTTCCTCTTCAATACCCTTTGTAAATTGAATTGACTGGGCGATTACGACATTACTATAGAAATTTAATGGATCGTTAATTTTAACCGTGATGTTGCCGTTACACCCCAAAACTGTGTCCTGGGTATACACTCCGTTACGTTGGGGGATACCCCAGTCAATCTTTAAATTCGTCTTTATCACGTAGATAATTTCGCTCCCAACTTTTTCTTTTTTTTGGAGTTTATGAGATCCACCTTCAAAGATCTCCTGATATTCACCATTTCTAAAGAAGAGTCCATATTCATAGGGTTTAACAATAAATCCCTTATCTTTTGTCGTAATAGGACGACGCCAAACAATTCCCTTATTCTGGGACAAATCCCAAGAAATTAGATTACTACCCAAATTATCACATCCTTATGTTCATGATGGTTCTTTTAAATACCAGATTTCGCCTTTGGAGTGACTGGAATCGTGAACGAGAATCTTATTTTTTACCAACTCCTTCAGAGCATGCCGTGCTCGTTCTTGAGACCAATTCAAAGATTTTATAATCATGGTAAGGGTTATCTTTCCTGTTTCGTTAATTAATTTTAGAATTGAATTCTGATCAGCTACTTGAAATTCATCTAAAATGTGAGTAAACTCCTCCCTGAGTTGATTCGCCACGTTCTTCGCCTGATTCAACTCTGGCATGATTTGGATCCTCAGGTTGAGCAGTGTCGTGAGGTCTGAAACCGCTTTATTGATTTCTTGGATTAGGAGGGAAGTTTCTACCATATCTTCAAGTTGCTCCTCAAGCCGTGCAGATAAATTCAGTAAAATACTTGCTTGAATAAAGAGAACGTTCATTATCTCGGCACTAATTCGCCTAACTTCCTTGTGTTTTATTTCTCGAATGATCAACTTCGTCAATTGAGTCTTCAAGGACGTCACGCGGCTTCTCAGCTTATTGATTCGATTTCGATAATTTGCATTTTTGATAAAGTGCTTCATGGCTTTATTGAAGGAAACAATAGCTTGGCTCAGAATCGTTTGAACTTGTTGCTTGATTCGTTTTTCGTAGTCCTTTAGATCTTCACTCCTTTTAAAATCAACTTTGAGGAGCAAACCACTCTGCATTTTTATGCGCTCTATAACTTGTCTGATCTGGTTTTCCTTCTGCTCTTGTTTCTCGATCTTATCTATGTATTGAACTATCGAAGTGAGAGGCTCCTTGAAAACAGAAGTGAGGAAAAAATCCTTGTAGAACTGGTTCCAGACGTTCTCATGCAGTTGATTGATCTCAGTTGAACGACTTGAAATCCAATTCGCAATCCGTGCTAACACAGTTTTATCAAAGAATTCTCGTAGCTTGGTCGAATAGGACACATAGTCGTTAAATGGAAGCTGGTCCTTTTGGAATTCCGAAAAAAATTGGATTTGATCATGGAAAATGAGTGCACTAACGAGTAGAACGGATATTAAAAATTGCAGTACCAACATTCTTAGATTCAATGGAAGGACGGTCGCATAGATCTCATTCAGAGAATTAAGTTGGAAGTCTCTATAAATACCTTTCTGGTATTCCTTTAGGCTTAAGAACAAGGGGCGCAAGAATTCAAGATATTCTCGTAACATCGTTGATTCCGCGGATGTTAAATCAATCAAGCTCAAAATATATTTCAAATTCGTTATATAAAACGTGGAGGGAATTCCTGTTGTCCTGTCTTCTCGCGACTTATTAACCAACTGATATTTTTCTAAGAGGTCCAAATCGGGACCTATCGTTTGTGGAGCCATTCCCAATATTTTGGAAATGCGTGACTTATTCTGTTCTGAGATGTATAACTCAAAAAGTATCTGCCTTAGTCGTGATATGCGGTCTCTTTGCATTTTTTTCAAGATCTGGGTAAAATCAGCGTCACTCACGGAATCCCTTCACCAATTTTAAACGATATTCATATATACGATTCACTCATATATAAACCAATTGGAATTCAAAATTTTTTAATCCCGAATAAGCATTAACCAATTTCTCTTTTTAAATCTCTCAGGGAAAACGAGAAGAATTCTTCTATCGATGGGAATGACCGGTCTTCCCTACTCTCATCGTTGGTGTTTTTCTCTTTCTTTTGTTTCGCTCTTACTTGTCCTGCTTTGAAGCGTGTTGTGAGAATGAATAAAATGGTAGTATACGAGAAAGGGATATTTAGTGCCATAAAAACTTAATTTGATCGGAAAATTGCAATATTTACGGTTGCAAGTGTTCATTTTGTTGTTGATGTATCTGGTTGTTTCATTCTACGAAGAAATTTTTATCATATCTTTTGATTTCACGAACCTTCCAGATATAAAATTTCTAATTATTCTTGCCTGACAATCTTACACGAAACCAAACATTTTTAAACAAATAATATGATGATCATCCAGATGTAAAAAATATGTTACATTCCAAAAAAAAATTACATGGAAAGAAGTTGAATGGCATGGAAATGTCAACAAAATTCACTCAAGAACAAGGCATTGAAAAAGTCTTGGCAAAAAAAGAAACGCTAAAAGCGTTCTTGTTATCCGGTTTAATCGCTCCCATCACGTGCCTGATTACCTGTGGCGTGCTTTGGGGGATTGAATTAGATCCAACCAGTGCAACGTTGCCCCTGAATTTATTTCTACTCTTACTGGGATTCGTACTCATTTTCGTTGGAATGGTTCCAATCTTCGTTGTAACCCTAATTGTTGGGGTTTACATGGTCAAGTATGTCAAAACATTCTCATACCGCTTGACGAATAACCACGTGGAAGTCAAGCACGGCGTCTTTACAAAGGAAAAAAACATGATCCCGTATTCCCGAATCCAGAACATCAACGTGGTCAACGGAATATTTGACCGCTTGTTCGGCGTGTTCACGTTAAAAATCGAGACGGCAGGAACATCTGGAACCGAACAAAAAACCGCCGAGGGACACATTCCGGGCGTGAAAAACCCGCAGGAATTCGAGGCGCAATTAAAACAATTGCTTGATAAATATAGCGTCCTTCCATCGGGACTCGAAGAAAAGATCTTTAAGCCGCAGGAATTGGCATTCGATAACTTTGTCTCCTATATTCTATCAAAAATGAGGGATAAGGATGACATCTTGAAGACGAAGATCACAGCAATTCGGGAAAAAATGAATATGGGCGTTCAGGAACTAGCCGAAAAAGTAGGAGTCAAGCCCGAAACCATCGAGCTCTTGGAAGCGGGTAGATATACACCCTCACTTTCACTGGCTTACAAGATCGCCAGGGAACTAAATGCAAGCATCGAAGAAATCTTCATTCTATAAGTTTTTTTCATTTTTATCTGCCAATGCAGGGTGAAACAGTGCGACTACGAAGAAAATTGGTCTCAAACATGAAAAAATTGCGGGCTGAGAAGAAAATCACCCAAGAACAATTGGCCGAAGCCATCGGCATCACGCGACAAACAATTTCCTATCTCGAAAAAGGAGAATACAATCCATCGCTTAAAATAGCTCACGACATTGCCAAATTCTTCGATAAAGCCATTGATGAAGTCTTTCAATACGAGCCCATCCTGAAAATAAAACGTGAACAATTCAATCTCTCTCAAGATCAACTCGCAACCCTGATCGGAGTAAACGTGAAAGAGATCATCAAGCTGGAGAATGAAGAATTCGACGAAATTCCCGTTTTTGCAACGAAACTGGCTCAGCAACTGAATTGCACGCTAGATGATTTATTCGAATGATCAAATAATGTTGCTATAGATTTAAATCTCAGGAAATGGATGAAACACCATCTTTTTTTCTCAGAAATTGATTGCGTTATTGTTCCGTGCTCATAAATAAGCATTGAAGTAAATATATTAAATATAGAAAATTAATGAGAGAAATGATGATGAGTAAATTCAAGCGAATTGTTCGTGATCCCGAAATTTGTGGAGGACAACCGACTATTAAAGGCACTCGCGTGTTGGTTTTGGACATTCTGGATTGGATGAAAGAAGGAAAAGACTTTAATGAAATAATATCGAATTTTCCATCCATAACTCGTGAAGACATTCAGGAAATTATTGCTTATGCAAAGGAAATGATTGCTGGTGAAGTCATCATCTACGGATCTAAAGAAGGCAAGGTTTCTATTGGATGAGAACGTGCCGATAAAACTTAAACGCGTGTTTGATGAGCGTGGAATCTCCTGCTTTACCATTAAGGAAAAAGGCTGGTTGGGGATTAAAAATGGTGAATTATCGCTTGAGGTAAATGAAAAGGATTATATCCTACTTACGAGAGACAAAGACTTCACATTCCTTTGGCAAAAATTCCAAATAAAAGTTATTTATTCTGCCATTGAACCTGCGATACTTGAATTCATTAAATCTAAAGTGATTTTTTTGCTCGATAATTGGGAGCATGATATATCAAAACCATTTTTACAAAAAGATACTATCCGATTTTGGAAATGACATTAACTTAAAACAGGCTAAGCCTAATTGAATTTTGTATTGGACTAATATGATCAATAGAGTAATTGTCAATCCAATTTATTTCTTTTTATATTTAATTGCATCAGAAGGACAAATATCAACGCATCGCATGCATTGATAGCACTCCGATTTTTTACTGTCTTCAAATGCTTCCCCTGTTGGACAAACCTTTTCACATGCTTTACATTGAATGCATTTATCAGTTCTACGAAGTTTAAAGATGCTAAATCGACTCGTCAACCAAGCAATGGTTCCAAAAGGACAAAGAAGCCTGCACCACGGGCGATAAACAAAGACACTTGATACCAAAATAATGATAAATAAAATTATTGGGATCAATATCACTTGTAAATTTAAGATATTAGTTGAAATCGTAAATGCATTAAAGGGGTTTATTATTGAGAATAAAGCGAAAGACCAAATGAGTGTCAAAACAATACTACCGATGAATATACACAATCTAAAATAATTTGCGAATTTTTCAGGAATCTCGATAACGTATTTATGCTTCTTCACTTTTTTACCAATAATTAATTTTGAAGTTAATTCTTGCACGGACCCTAAAGGACAAACATAACTGCAGAATGTTCGCCCGAAGATTAATGTCGAAACGGTAAATACCATTAAGATCACTAAAAATACAATCATGGTCGGGAGAATCATTAAAGCCGTGTTTGGATTGTGAACGGCATTAGACATGATTAAAAGCACTTGTTGAAAGGCAAACACGGGATGAGCTCCCGATCCCAATATAAATCCCGGAACAATGATTGAAGCCAATAAAATGACAATTGAAACTTTTTTGTTCATTTTATCCTTAAACAAAAGGATTACTGCAATTGCGAAAAGAATGACATAAGAAATCAGTATTGGTATCATCATTTGCGGATTTAGAAAGGGACTATTTGCCAACATGGATACCATCTTCATTATCTCCTATTAAAATTTTACACTTGATCATTTCAATGATATAGAAAAATAGGAAATGGTCATGGTCATTACTAATCTTTTATGGGTAATTTAAATTTTTTATATTGTTCAACTACCTCTAAAACTACTTTATCCATTTGTACCTTTTCTTGTTTTGATAGTTTAGGAGTTCAAAGCTCGTTTCTTTTAATCCATTTGATTGGTTTCATTCTAATTCCCGGTAATTCATTTAAATAATCCGATCTAAAAATCGTTTTTATTCTATTTTTCTCACAAAATTTGCGAAGTAAACTGTCTTTTTTGGATTTTCTCCTGTAATTTGGATGAGAACCTCTTCGTCATTCAATAATTTTATACCAGCTCTTATGAACACGATTTTACCATCGGGATGTCTAGCAATATACGTTCCTTTTGGTGTTTGTTCCATTATTTTTACTTCAATTATGTTATTTGCTTGTTTTTTCTCAGGGAAAAATTGAATGTCATCAACAACCGGGATAAGTGATTCGGCAAGACCTCTACTTGAAGAAATTGCGAGAATGATCTTAATATCGTGTTCTTTTTTGACGTCTTTTATAAAATTCAAGAAGTCTTGGTCTTTTGTACCTAAAATGAGAATGTTTGGAGGTGATTTTGTTTTTAATTTCTCTCGAATTTCATCCCGCATTAAATAATCAATATCTTTATGACTTTCTAAAATTTTATACCCAAGTCGGGAGATCTCCTTTTTATCAATAGAACAATCCTGAATCTTGGTCAAATAATAAATATTGGCATTGGTATCCATTGAGTAAGCATAATCTCGAACTTGCTTCAAGTCTAATCGATCATTGTAATTTTTTCCTAAGGAATTGGGTCCGTCTATCATTACCAAAACGAGGTCTTTAATGCGTGCTTTCTGATATCGTTGTTTAAGCTGAAATGTTTTTTCTAATTGTTTTAGAGAGGGTGATGATGCTTGTTGTATCTTCTTTAAATCTTTGCAAAGAAACCAGAAAAATCCATCTAAATAAACAAGATCTGTCCCGATTTTATCAGCAAGAGCAAGTAATAATTCATTAAATATTTCATAACTCTTCCCTAAATTACTTCGTAGCTTGAAATTAACGCCTAGAACCGAAATTGCTTCTATTGATTTTCTATTCATTACTCCGTATCGATTTGGATCCTGAATCATCAATAACCCTGTTGAAATGTTCTTTCCTAAACCTCGAACGTGAGCTGTTCCGCTTCTCTTCACGACTTTATTGATCCGTTCGATAATTGGTTGATTCTCATCAAACAAAGTTTTCAAGGCATTTCTTAAACGGTCCATATCTTCAACTGCTTTATTTCCCACACGGGGTAAACCAGTCCAAGAAAAATTCGTGCGAAATTGTAGAAAATCTAAAAAATCGTATTTTTGCAAAAAATCTAAGCGTTTTACTTGAAATACTTCACGGAATCGCTCATAAACCTTTTTTCTATCCTGAATCCAAATCTCTCCCGTTTCCCAATAGATTCCACTAACATCAATTGGAGTAATTAAGAATTGGTTAAACCTTTCCTTAATGTATTTAATATCAAAAATGTCTTCTATTACTTTAAGATTGAAACCATTCAAGATACCTCGCCTCTCGATCTTTTAACATCATTATTTATCATTTATCTCTTTTTCAGAATTATATAAGATCTTCGAAATTATACTTCCAACTATTGGAATAAATTTCAAAATAATCGATCCAAAGACTTCTCACGGTGTCATCCTTTGACTCTCTCATTAATTCATTAATTTTATAATCAAAAAGGGTTGTGAACCATGTCATTATATTGGAGAGTACTTGAAATTTTTCATGTATTTGCTTATCACGGAATTTCGTTTTATAAGCTTCGAATTCGAGTTTTTCTGGGTTTATATAATAATTACCGTGAGCTAGATCATTCCTCACGCGGTAATCAAAGATATCGAGGTATTTGTTTTTCGCCTGTTCTTGATTATCATTCTTAAGTGGTATTCTTAAAAACCCAGGTAAAAGGTATCGATATAGATGGTTTGCATTAATTGTATCTTTCTCTTTTGCGATCTTATGCTGATTTTGTTTTTCCCAAATTTTTTTAATTAGATAAAAAACAAAGTGCGCAAAAGATTCATATGAATTGAAATAGAGCGATAGATGAATGTACAACTTCAGATTGGGTCTTTTTTCAAGATCCTCACTCCAGTGTCTTCGGACAATACCCGCAATATGATTTATCTGATATATCCTTTTCCTATATAGCTGATTTTCTCGATCCTTAAATAGATATTTAAAAATAGCTGAATTGTTCTTATTAAAACTCTCATAAAATTCAATAAAAAGCTTTTCAAAACTCTTCTCAATCGTTTCAACATCATATCCTGCCGTTTCTAAATCTTCCCGGGCACTAACTATTAGATGGCTTATATATTTATTTAACTCATTTATATCATTGAGGAGATCCTCCATTTCCAGTGATTCTTTTTTCTCATTTAGCTCACGAAGAAATGGTTTGAATTTCTCTTCGAAGATGTTTTTATCTAAAAGATTATATTCTATTTGAAGCCGATACTCCCTCATTTTCTGGCACCATTTTTGATTTCGATAATTTATTTTGTTGTCTAAGTGCTGTAAGTAATAAATAGTCCTCATTAATGGTATCAAAAAACTTTCTGATGCGGATGTTTCTTTCAATTCGAAATTTATGACCTATAATTCATGAGTTCTGAAAAAACAATATATTTTCAGTAAAAGTCTTGCGGTAATCCATGTTGCTACTTTTTTGGAGATCAACTTCAACTTTTTTTAATTTCAAATGTGTATAACCAATGCTAGTTAAAATTAATCGAATGAATTCGGCATTAGGGATGAAAAACTCTTCTTTTTTAATTTTCCAAAGATGTACGTTACTAACCACCAAGCAAATAATACCTGATTTTCTCATTTTCGTTTTTAATTTTAAGAAAATGCTTTTTAAATCATTGTAATAATGAAATGTAAGAATTCCTCTTTCCAAATCAATTTTACTAATTTTTTTTAAAAAATTGGAAATTCTTTCGGGCAAATTCTCAAGCGATTTAGTCAATTCTTCATGTTTTAGAGTATTATGTTTCCAGCCAATTGATGAATTCTGCAATTTTTTGAAACTCTTTTCATTGAACTCGGGATAGAGATGAAAAATCGAATTCTTCACCATGTTCAGATAATCAACAGTATTGAGATAAGGGGGAGAAGAGATAATGAAATCAAAGACGGGTAATTTTTCACTCTTAATTTCTATCAGATCCTCACAAATGATTATTGGTTTTTTTACATTTGGAGTCCTTTTTAGGAACCGCATTACGTTTTCATGTAAAAATAGCGTCGAATAATTTTTTATCAAGACTTTTTCAAGTTGGCTAATCAAATTCTTTGCTTTTTTCCTTTGTAGATGATTTATTGCTTCGCTCAGGGAGATTTTAAAAAACAGTTTCACCCACTCTGATCCTTGAATGGATTTTTCGCCTGAATCTTCTATAATGGCATTGATAACCTCTTGAATTATCTCTATTGAGATTTCTTCTTGATCGTGCAGCTTGCAAAGATTTATTATTTGCGAATCCCTCTTTTCTCTATAATTATCCAATTCTTGTAGCAATTTTATTAACGTTATCCTTAAATTCGATGTTTTTACGGTAAAATCTGTTTTTAATAGACTTATATCGACAAATAACGGCACGTGATCGATTCCGTGTACTTGCACGCCTAATGAACTTGCATCGATCAAAAAAGTTCCGCTACCCACGAAAGGATCCAAGAGAACCTGATCTTGAGTGATTTTAAGAACGTTTTGTAGAGCTCTACCCATTCTTGGGAAAGCTTTTGCCTTAAAAAAATGGAAATCGTGTGTAAGATGGTTTTTTCCTCTTCTATAATGCCAGTCCAGAAAATCCCCCATGTATGTCTTGCCTTGTCCTATATTCGGCACGTAATTAAAAACGGCATGAAGATGAATTATCGATTGAATGAGATAGAATAGCAGTTCATTCTCCTTGGCTTCAAGCTTAGATTGTAAGTCGTGTTTCCTTCCCCCACTAATATAGGAACCCCACATCTTTAAAACTTCAAGTGATGTTTCCAAGAAAACAGAATCTGGAATTATCCTCAATAGTTTAATTTCTTCATCCACGAACAGTCGAGTTGAAGGATTGACCAAATCACTTGAAAGCAATTCTTCTGTCTCAACATTACGGCATCCTTTTTTGAGTGAAAATTCGAGTTTTTTTCTCGATTTCTCATTTGTTAAATAAGATTCTATAATGTCTACAATTTTCAAAGTTGCTCTTTCGATTTTAAATGAATTAAGAACGAC
>JALGVI010000069.1 GCA_029838215.1 Candidatus Helarchaeota archaeon
AGATTTAATACCGATGGTCAACCATATCAACGATAAAGATGAAAAGATGAAAAATTTATTTTCTCTCTTGCACGAAGTTCAATGAATTCACTCTCATCGTGCTAGTCAAGACACGTATTAATTAATTGCAAATATTACTGATTTTTATCGTGGATGAAAACGATTTGGTAATAAATTCTATAATTTTTGACCTTTTCCTTTATAAATTGTGTCAGAAATTTAACGTCCAATTTTAAAATGACTACTTTTTCAAATTAATTCAAATTCATGATAATAAATTGAATAAGTGGTGAGACATGAAAAGAGGAAACCAATATTACAGTTTGGAAGCAGATCCTTCTAAAAATAGGATTTATTTCAGCATCATCGGCTACACACCTTCTGTTGATGCCATTCCTAATTTCGAAGAGGACTGGAAAAAAACGGTGGATGAAGTCAAACCCGGTTTTACCATTTTAGGCGATTTAATGAACATGAAGCCGCATCCTCCAGATGTCGAAGCTTTGAACACGAAGGTTCAAGCCTGGTTAATGACGAAGGGGTGCAGGAAAGTCGCTCAATTGGCTCCAATTGAAGCAAGAATGCAAGTAAATAAATTCTCAGAAGAATCTGGTTTGAAAAAAGTTCTAAGGGCATTTCATTACAAAAAAACTGCTGAAATTTGGCTTAATAAAGTAGAATGATTAGAATGGCTCAATAGATTTGGTCTAGACCTTGGTTTAAAACCGCTCAAGGATCGTAATCCTTCTCTCTTTTTTCCTTCTTTTTAGTTCAAGTTTTTCTATGAGCCGATTCATTTAATTCTTAAGAAAAACTGACAAGAGATTTTAAAAACTGTCATTTTCCAGTCATCGAAAGTAAAGAACTTGAAATGAAGTAAATACCTATCATTTTTTAATCCAAATTGCATTTAAGATTTAGAGTTATTTATTTGGAGCGTTTTTTATGACTCACACGTGGTCAGAGATCCCCAAGGATCTTACAGGGCGTTATTTCGTGCCTTTGGGTTCGAACCATATTTGGAAGATGTATCAGGAATTGGGCTTTGAGCGGATCAAGGACATGACTCAGGAGGTTTCCACCGAGATTCTTTATGATACGTTTTCCTTGCGATTGGATGAATCGATTCAGAGTTCGAAGGCGACGATAGAGGGAACCCTTCCCACAGAGCCCGAAAAGACATTGACTTACATGTTTTTTCCGACGGTCACCACGACCAGGGTGGATCTTCAGCAAGGATCAATGAGACTGGTTTATGGAAATAGTGTAGACGCTGCTTATGTATGCATTAATGATTATACGAACGAAATCCTTTATATTTTAAACACGCACTCTGAAGATGGCATTCCCGTGGACTGGTGGATCATCGGTCCTGAAGATGAACTTTTGGAGCGTCGGCACTTAAAATACGGAATCAAGATTCGAGATTTGCCGAAAAAAACAAAGAATCTCGTGGACTGCGGAAGGAAGATCACGGACGTTCTCAAGGACGTCCGGAATGAACGCACTCCGCAGTGGTCCGAGTCCATGTACTTGATTGCCATGCAGTTTGGGTCTTCAACGATAGAATTAGTCTTGGAACAAAGTAATTATGAGAGTTTCGGGACGATTTGGAGCGGGATAAATGCCAAGAGAATTTTTGGATTACCCGATCATTGGTTCATTTACGTGCCGTTTCCTTCTTTTCTACAGACAATGAGCATGTTACCCCGACCCGATTGGATGATCAAGATGACCGGTCTAACGACGGCGCAAAAATTCTGCATTCAGCATTTAGAAGAGTCCGCCCGTGAAAAAGCCAAGGAAGAGTTTCCCGAATTCATCGAACTGGGCGTGAAGAAGTCGTGGTATGATCCCGGTATTCCTCTTCCTGCCGCAAGCATTCAGGTCAAATATCCCAATCTCAAGAAAAAGGAAACGTGGGAGCAGGAGAACTTCAAGTGGCATTATCCGGAAAGCACCAAGTTTATCCAACCTGAGGATTTCGGGATGACAATGGATGAAGCGTGTGAGGGCATCCTTTTAAACGTGAATCACGAAACCCCCTTGGATCGAAAACTCTCTAGGGATGACATACTTTCAACGGGAATTGGCAGAAAGACAAAGGTCTGGAAATAACGACAATTTTATTTTCTCATTAATCATGGTGTAATAACCAGTGATCCAACGATTTCATCAACCAATTCATCAAATTCTTTATTGTATCGTGCTTGCAAGCAGGTTGCCGTGATCGTGCAGGCTAGATCGCCTTGGATTATCGTGAAATACTGAATCCATGCCAAGAGGAAGTCCAGCATTTTTCCTTTATATTTTATTTTAATTGCCGGAAAGTAGGAGACAACGGCTTCTTCTTTTGACGAAATGCTGAAGTTTTCGATGTTCTTTTGAAGTGTTTGAATTTTATGGATGGCGTGTTCGTCAAGGAGCTCACGAGGTCGTCCTTTAAAGCTTGAGTAAGCGGGATCATTGACTAAATCCAAGATTTCGGCTCCAATATTAATGTTTCGGATGAAATTGGAGGATTCGGTTTTACAGGTTAAATCCTCTTCAGAGATGATGAGCATGAGTTCCTTGACCGGCAGGTCTTGATCTTGGACGTGCCAACCGAACGGGTACTTGATTTCGATTCCAATTTCGGGATTTTTGTATGTCACGTAATTCATGACGAAGACTCTCCATGACATGAAAAAAAGAAAAATTATTTGAACGTGTATTTTTTTCGGATCTTCTTGTTGACGATCCACTCGCACTTGAGACCTTTGGGAAACGTGTATAGGTAACCAGGCTCAACGTGCATTTCACCCGATGGCGTTTTAACCGTGACATCACCTTCCAATACGTATGCGACTTCATCCGTGTCGTATTCCCAGGGAAAAGTGGATTCGTCGCACTCCCATGTTGACCACGAGTCGAGTGCTTCTTTTTTTTGCTCTTCGGTTGGTTTTTCTTTCTTGATTTCGGACATGTTCATCACTTTAGAGATGTTTTAATTAGAAGTCAAGATATTTTATATTTTTTTATTTTTAAATGTTAATTTCCGATCTTTCACATGTTTTGGAATTTAATACGGCTTTTTTTTTGAAAATGGGGCGCGTAATGCACGTGGTGTTGAAAATGGGCTTTTCTCATGATTGATTTTGCCGTTTAATCATCCGTGTTGGGTGAAATCTTAATGAGACGATTTATATTATCAAACCATTAATCATTAAAAATAAATATGACAAAACCAAAAATTTGTTATCAAATCTCTATTTATTTAGATGATAGGATTATGTCATGCGTAGAATGACTAACGGAAGTATGAAAAAATGGGCGATATACAGATAAGAGCAGTAAATGAAGAAGATAAGGAAGCAATTACGGAATTAGTCAAGGAATTCGTAATCTCTTTAAACGAGCCATTTTATGAGAGTCTTTGGATGACGCTACTAGAGAGCTATTTCGTGGGTCTTTCAGTAAAAGAATTGGCTTTCACTGATATTGGAATCTTTTGTGCAGATAATGGTGATAAACTCGTGGGTTGCGTTGTTGCAGAAGTAGAACAGGATTTGTTGAAGAGGAAATACGGTGATATCTCGCTGTGGTACGTGAAGCAGGAAGCACGCGGTCAGAAGGTTGGAAAAAAGCTATTAGAAGCGGCCGTGAGCTTTTTGAAAGATAAAGGCGTGACTATCATAGAATCGAACATCAGAGAAGAAGCCATGGCGGCATCAAAGATTTTTGAGGATATGGGTTTTAAGCGACGTTATACACGGTTGAGGCTTACAACAAAATAATTAAAAATTTTTAATTGTTTTTTTTTCTTTATTTTTTAAAGTTTAAGCTTGATTTTTGGAGTTTTTTCTAGTTTCCTGTTTTTTCCTTTCCCGGTAAAAGTCGACAATTGTTCGAAGAAGAGTTGTCTGAGGATTTTTCCCCGTTCGTAATGAATGTTTGCAGGAACAACGCCAGTTGCTTTTTGGATCATTTCAATGACGTGGAAGATGTCCATCCGTGCTTCAAAATCTTTCTTCGAGAGATTCGTCAGGAAACCTAACGTTGGAGCGCAGCTACTGCAGCCGCCCAGAACCATCGCATTAGCCCCTGTCTTTCTTGCCTCTGCCATTTTTCGCCGCATCACCTGATTCTGCACGGTGCTGATGTCGAAGGAGCTTCCAATACCGCCCAGACCGCAACAAATTGAATCATTCTTGTTGTGTTCCATCTCCACGATCGTTGCTCCAGTCCAGTTGATTATCTCGCGAATGAGATCGAATTTTTCGGGGTGCAATTTAAGGAAGCATGGGTCATGAATGGTCACGGTCATTCCCTCTAGGGAACGTGTTTGTTGGATCTTGCCCTTTTTTATTTTTTCCTGCAATTCATCAAGCAGATAAACCACTTCAAAGTCAAATTTCTTGATGAATTCGGGATAGAATTTGGTGAAAATTGAATAACAACCGATACAGGCACAAACGATTTTTTTCACGCCGAGCGAATGCAGGAGGTCAGTCGTGTTCTTGGCAATTTGGGTGAAGTGATCAAACAGTCCCATCTGATAATATCGTGCGCCGCAACAAAATTCTCGTCCGCCTTTGGTGTATTCATTCAAGAGATTTATATTAAAAATGTATGGCGTGAGTTCTGCTCCACACCCGATTAAAAGAATCTCGCTTGTTTTTCGGGGCTTCCTCAGGTCCTTCAGGAATTTCCTCTCATCCAAGCTCAGGTATTGGTAAATGGCATCTTCCTTTTGGCCTTGAAGTAGAGTCCAAAAATTGGGTTCACTTCTTGGCAGGAAAAACCTTCCCTGTCCTGGAAGTCCCTGCTTTTCATATCTTTGCGCAAATAATTTTAAAATGAGATTCATTGGTTTTAATTCGGCTGGACAGTAATCTTGATTACAAGAAAAGCAAGCAGCACACTTGATGAAGATGTTGCTCGGGTCAGGTGACTTTGCCCCCTTTCTCATCTTGTCGAGGGCGCTATTCATTTCAACGCGGGCATAGTTGGGCTTGAGATGTATGACAGGACAGCGATTGAGACAGGCTCCGCCACAGCCACCATATTCTTCGCACTTGTCCAAATCAAATTCTAACACGTTCAATTCACTCCATTAGTTACCGGTTATCCGTCCTTCTATTAATATTAGCAAGCCGACGGCTATCAAGACATATTGAAAAAGCGGGATTTTATTAATGATCGGAATTGAAATGGGAATCGAAATCGTGAAGGGATCGGGAATGATGCAGGGAAGACTAAAATATGAGAGCCAACAAGGAATCGAGTAAACCACGCCGCAAAAAATGAGTAATAGACCCGAAATGATTAATGATGTTCTTGTCATTTTTTATCTCACCGCGAATAATTGATCTTGTTAAGATTTTGTCTTCACGGATATAAAATTGTTGAGATTGACCAAAGTAAAATAAAAGCTGATTGATAAGTTAAAGTGATGCCTGATGTTTGATCGCAGGGAATTCATGAAACGGTTGACGGAAGAAATCAAAAAGGCTCAAGAATCGATGGAGCCACCTCCCGAGCCCATTTTTTATTACGAGGCATGTAATGGATGTGGTAGTTGTCTTTTTATCTGCGAATCTATTAAATTTGATGACGTGGATGAAGCCCGAGAAGAGATGGATCGTGCTATTAAGTATAGTCTGGGAAACTCGGAAGAAAAACCCCTTCGCATCTTGAATGACTGTGTATTATGCGGAATCTGCAGCGATTATTGCTCCCGTCTTGCTGAACCCGTGGTTTTGTTCAAGAAAATAAAAGATCAAGAAATTTAGGCATTTATGGACTGCCTTGAGATGGATTTTCATGCTTTTGCATAGCCGTTTTCGATTAACTCGATCATTCGTTCGTGGGCATAAGCATAGATTTTTTGAATGATTTCGAGAAGTTCGATCTTGATGGCGCCGGGAACCATCAGCATGTTTCTATATTCACGTTTTGGAAGTTTTTCAAGCATCATCTTTTCAATGTTAGTTTCACGTTGAGCGTAGCCGAGTGCTTCTTCTTTCGTGGGTATGGCTGAAATGGAAATTTCATCGTAATTATTACCAATGCCAAACTTGATGATTCTTGCGTACATTTTAATGCGGGACTTAAAAATATCCCGAAAATATGACTCGAATTCTTTGTAGTGTTCATGACGCTTGCGGAGAATGCCACCCAAACTGTCGTTGTTGATTAGCGTTTTCAGATTTTCATTTACGATCGATTCGAGAAAAGCATCATCATCGAGTTTATCTACAAAGCGGTTGGCACATTCTAACATCAGTTCCACGTTGGCTTTTGTCTTCCTGCGCTCGTCGGGAGCAATGACGGTGAGATAAATTGGTTCGAATGCTAAATATTCTTTTCGAAGCAATTTTTCCGTATGTTTTAATCCAATTTCAACCTCTTCTAAATAAAACTCCGTTAGAATTTGCATGTTCTTCATTCTTTGTTCCTGTGAATCGGAGATGGTTCTCACCTTCGATAAGATTTTAAAAAACAAATCAGACCTGAATCCAACTCTCTCAAAGATATTTGAATTTATTGGTAAATCCATTTTAAGGATAAGATTTTATATGTAAGTAGAGCAAAAGTATTTGTATATTTTTCTGGAAGTGAGGAACTCCTTGAAAAGAAGGGCGAAGCTACTAATACTAATGCTTTCCGTAATGGGTTTTTCGTTCGCGGTCGGGTTGGCATTCCAATATATTGGTCCATTTTTCATTAATACGCCTTCTGCAACGGGTTCTCCGCGTCTGGAATCAAGAGGCGTGCCCTACTGGGACGGTTCAAGTGGAATTTGGAATTTAACCTATATTCGTAATGAAACGGACCTAAATCCCGTTTTTATTGGAAGTCGCATTCATCCTTTTAATACGAGAATTTCTGGGGTGAATAGGACATATAATCTAAACATCACGGTTTGGAATTATTCTGCAATGATATATCAAGGAGATATCTTGAACATCTCCTCTGCACTCATCTTTCCTGATAACTCATCTGGACAATTGAACAAGACAACGGGAATGATCTTATTTCACGGCATTTTCGGGAGCTATAATTCCAGCCTTGATTTGGCTTACGAACTTGCCGCCCGCAACATTACAGTTTTATGCATTTCATTTCCCGGGCATGGAGAATCTGACGGTCCACCTCCCACTCCCGAAAACATATTTCCCCTTACTGATTTTTATGGAATGAGTCCTTCAGAGCTCAATTATTCTCACCCCGTGCTAAAGAAAGTTCATTTTTATCTCTCCACCGTGGCGGGAATTCGCGGACTGGATTTTCTCTTGAGCAGAAAAGAGGTGAATACATCACGAATAATTGTCAGTGGAGGCAGTTATGGAGGAATTCATACATACTTCGTTTCAACGGTCGCACATGAGAATGTTTCGCTTGCCATTCCATTAGTTGCTGTTGGAGATCTCCGACAAAGCTATAACGATAACTCATTCACGCACATAATTGTTCCCAAAATGAATTTCAATGATCCTCACATTCTTTCTTTCATGCCGTACTTTGATCCATTCTACTACACGCAAAATGTTTCCGAAACGCCGCCGACGTGCGTGATCATAGGCGCTAATGATGAATATTTCACATTACATGCCATAAATAATCATTTTCAAAACATGAAGTCACCTCTCAAGGCGATTTCACTTTCCCCTGCAGGCCATCACGGACCGTTAATGCACGATTACATGGGAACATACATGTATTTCATCGAACACGTATTGGATGGTGGTCCTGCACCTCCGCAGATTCAGGTTCGAGCGGCATCATTTATTTCATCCTTGAGCATTAGCGTGGAAGTCACTTGCACTTATCCCATTGATGCCGTCAAGATAGGATATCGTTATGCCTTGCCTGGGCATCCTTGGATAGAAGTGAACCTTCAAAAAGTCGGCAATTCTTACGTGTTTAACATTCCAAGTTATTTAATTTCATCCAGTATTGATTATTTCATAATGGTAGAACTCACGGGGTCTGAAAACGATTACGTCCTGTTTTCGACTCAGGGTTATCAGGCTTTTCTTTTTTCGGGTTTTACTCCTTTCTTTTTCATCTTTCTCTTCTTTGGGCTTGCAATTCCCGGGATAATTTTAGCATGTCGAAGGCATGAGAAAATCAAAATAGCTGGGGCAGGTGAGAAAGTTGAGAAAAAGGTCTTGCGTCTCGAAATGGCAAAACTCGGTACCGGCTTGGGCACGCAAGTGGGAATCATCGCAGCATACTTATATTTACCGTTGATCATCATAAATCCGTTCTATCAAGATTATGAAATAAACCTCAACTATCTTCTAAATCAATTTCCCGGTCTGCTCATGTTGAATGGGAGCAATTTTATTGGATTGGAATCGGGGGATTATACGACTTTCATCATTCTCTTGTTAATGGGACTGATAATTTTAATCGGCTTCCTCGTCGGTTATTTGTTAGTCATGATCAGTCCATTCGCCGGAGGCATTTTGAATATCGTCATTAATTTATTACTCCTGATACCCGGTCTCATCCTACAATTTTCAATCTCATATGTTTTACCGATTTTCGGCATCACTCATGACATCACGTATCTACTGGGACTTGGAGTTTATGTTCCAACCATCCTGAGTACAATTCAGCTTAGTTTAGGTTTGTACAATCGGAGATATTGGAAGAAGCTTAAAAAACAAGCAAGTGAAAGCAAGACAAAACCCGAACCGCTGGGTAAATATTCCATTTTCACGGTATTATTTACCAATGGAATTTTAATCATATCCTTGGTTATCGGTTTTATCGGACTATATCCGTTGAATATCTTCGGATTTCCTCACGTTTCGATAATCTTCGTCGGACTCGTGATGTTCATGCACTTATATCTTCTGAGAAAAGTTCTTTGCACTAAATGCGTTTATCATGGTAAGAGATGTCACACGGGTTGGGGATTGATAGCAGGTAAGTTTTTCATGAAGGGAAATATCGAGGATTTTACCAAAAAATCAACGTGGGTTTTACCCATTGGTTTCTGGCTCGGTTATATCTCAGGTCCAATATTATTGATGTCATTGATCCTCTTGTTGGGGACTGTTTCTGAGACTTTTCTGGTTATTCTGGTTGCAGAAGGGTTCATTTTCGGCTTGTACTTGATCTTCTCTGTAAGCACTCTTTTTCTATCGATTCCATTGATGGGATGTCGTTTTTGCAAGGAACGTGACCGATGTTTGGCAACCAAAGTATTTCCTTTCAAGTAGATTTTTCCATTATGACAAAATTTTGACTTATTGTTTTATATTCATAAAATAAGGAAAAGATGATATCATTCAATACTTTAGCCTGAATTACAAATAAAAGAGGATTAAAATGACAAAAACGGCTCTCGTAACGGGTGCCCACGGACATACGGGCACCTACATGGTAAAATTATTGATTGAAAACGGGTTTAAAGTTACGGCAACGGATTTGAAACCGCTTGATCGTGAAAAAATAATGACCAAGGAGAAAGTCTTTCGGTCTGATTTGAAATATCAGGTGGCAGACCATCCTGACGTTACTTTTGTACCCGCAAATCTAATCGATAAGGAATCCTTAAGTGCTCTTTGGTTCGATGACGTGCAATACGACGTGGTTTTCCACCCCGCTTCATTATATGACTATTTTGCTCCGTTGCACATCCTAATGAAGATAAACGTAGAAGGAACTCGTAATCTACTGGAAGTTATCTGCGAAAAACAGCCGAAGAATCCACCTCGCTTCATCCATTGGAGCACGTGTGGAGTATATGGTGAACCTAAATATAAGTGGGAGAAGGATGAAAATGGCAAGAAAGTCAAAATTCCTTCTGATGAAACTGCCCCCTACGACCCACCTAATTGGTATTCAACGTCAAAAATGTTCCAAGAATTAGTGGTCTATGATTTTTACAAGAACAAAAAAGTTCCGATGACAATCATAAGACCAATGCCGATTTCTGGTCCTGAACAGCTTTATGGTGCTTTTAACGTCTATTATGTCGTGATGAAAATGGACAAAATGGCGGTACCGTATTTCTTTCCGAAGAAGTATCAATTGGCAATGCCCATCGTGCATGTCCAAGATTTGGTACGTGCTGCATTATTCTGTTTTGAGCATGATGAAACTATTGGAGAAGCATACAATATTGGTTGCGATAATTGTACTCAAGGGGAGTTCATGGACTATTGTTGTTTCTTGGCGGGAGTAGATCCCGTTATCGTTCCGATGTGGGGAGTATTCTATAAACTGCTAAAGGTGATAATCTCCATTTCAATTGGTCGCATTGTAAAAAAAGCAGAAATGTGGGGCACGCGTGCTATCGTGGATGCTCCCATGATCGATTACATGACACACGATTATTTCTTCTCAAACCAAAAACTAAAAGATTTGGGATTTGAATACGTATTTCCAACGCCGTTCGATGTTGCCCGCGATTCCATTCGTTGGTACATTGACCATGGTTGGTTTAATAAACTGGAGGTAAGCGAATGAGCATGATGTTATCTTTCTTGTTGTTATTTATCTTGCCGATTTTAACAAAGCGCTACTGTCAAACTCTAAAAGATGTTGCTCATCCCCAAGTGTGGTCAAGCAAGGCTCACGGAAGATATATTTTTCTGACGTTGCTTTCTTTCTTTAGTCTTTTAGTCTTGGACATTTTAACTATCTTGGGCGTGTTTGATCCCATTCTACTTTGGTGGAGTTCCGTGAATCCCTTCGTGAATTTACCGGCAGTCAATACGGGTCCCTATTATTATTTCAATTGTATTTTATTGGGATTCATCAACTTGTACGTTCCTATCAACTTGGCTCCCTTCTATTCCAGTCATTTTATGTGCTTGGTCATAATGGCAGGGTCATATAGTTCAATCTTTAGGAATGGTCAAGGTTGGTCGGCTGCTCTTTACGGACGACGTCCTCATAGAGAAGGTGTCATGCTATTCCGTCATACCGTTCAAAAACCGGAGAACTACAAGGAAAAGGAAGCTGAGTGGAAGGCAAATGCTCCGAAAAGGGCTGCAAATCAACAAGAAGCAGATCGCCTGATAGAAGAAGGTCTAAAACTCGCGGAAAAACTCGGAATGAAAGAAAAAATTAAAGGATTTAAAAGGGATTAACCCCCTCTTTTTTTTGGTGTGAAACTTGTCTGATGTTGATGTGATAATCGTAGGTGGGGGCGTGGCAGGACTTTCTCTAGGTGCCCTGCTTGCGAATAAAGGAAAAAAGATCATGCTCATCGAAAAGAGCAATAAACTCGGTGGACGGGGTCAGGTTTGGGAAAAGGACGGTTATTTAGTGGACTTTGGATTGCATAGCTTCAGGCGTGGTAGAAAAGGCGAAGCCGCACGAATTGCAAGGGAACTTGGGCTGAAATTGAAATTTTGTCCTCCCGGACCCGTCAAATTTCTTGATGAAAATGGCTTTCACGCCTTTCCGAATGGCGTTATCGGTGCAATCAAGACAAAATTGCTCACGGCAAAAGAAAAGTTGAAGTTCGTGTATCAATTCTTCTTCAAGGATTTACGCAGGATGGATTTCGACTCGGAAGACGTTTATCGCAAGTCGGTCAAGGACTATCTGGATGAAATCAATGCAAGTGAAAACTTACAACGTTTATTTCGCATGGTTTCAATGTCAGCCATTATAAGTGAGGACCTCGAGCATACATCCATGGGTGAGTTATTCTCCGTTATAAAAGCCCTATTAAAAGCGCGACATAACGTTGAATCTCTTAAAGGGAGTTGGAAGACACTCATAGATCTTCTCAAGGAAACGATTGAGAAAAATGGGGGTGAAATCGTATTGGGAAAGAAAGTAGATGCCATCATTATCAAAAATAAAAAAGCCGTGGGTGTCAAATGCGGGGAAGACGAATTCAAGGCAAGAATTATAACTTGTGCATTTCCAGCACAGCACTTGTTTAATATCCTTGATGAATCCTCGTGCCCACCCGAATTCGTTAGTAAATGCAAGAATTTAATCCCTACCGCAGGAATTACTTATGACTTCGGATTAAAAAATAAGATTTCAGACATGAAAGGAGTCTTCTTGACGTTAGAACCATCTGGAATGGGTCATTTCACGTCAAATATCGATCCAACCGTCGCACCCGAAGGCAAGCAATTACTTGCTTATTTAGTCTTGGCTACTCCTGAAGAATTACAGGACAAGCAAAAGGCAAAGGAGCTTCAAGACCTCGGAAAAAGAAAGCTCTTCGAATACTTTCCTGAATTGGAACAGAATATTGAATGGGAACGATCAATGATCCTTACGATACTTGATGGCGTGGAATTACGCATCGATCAGACAATATATGATCGTCCAAGTTTGGAAATCCCGGAACTTGATAACTTGTACTTGATTGGAGATACTACAAACATGTCTGCATGCACGTCAGGAGATATTGCATATGCATCAGCATTAGAATGCTCGAAATTAATTGAGGAAAAACTTCAATAATTCTTTTTTTAGAGATGAATTAAATTCCAAAAGTCAGTTTTTATAAAGAGAAGTGATGAATAATTGTCAAATGTGTTTCTAATGATGATCAAAAAAAGATCAAATTTTTCGAAAAAAAAAACAATCATTTTAAAGAAGTGAATGAATATGGCAACAGATGGTAATCAATCCAAAATGGGTACGAATGCACGTGGATTCACTGGCAAGATATTATGGGTAAACCTGTCGGATAACACGATTACTGAAGAAAAGCCCTCTGAGGATATTTACAGAAAATATCTAGGAGGATACGGGCTTGGAGTTTATTATATTTATAGTCGAATAAAACCGAATTGCGATCCATTAGGACCGGATAACATTCTTGGTTTTTGTCCGGGTTTATTTACGGGAACACCTGCCCCATATACTGGTCGTTACATGATCTGTGGAAAGAGTCCCTTAACAGGAAAAGGGAAAAAAATAACAGGAGAACAATGTTCCGGTGGTTGGGGAGATGCTAATTCCGGGGGATATTTTGGTCCCGCCATAAAACAAGCAGGATATGACGCTATTTTCGTTCAAGGTGTTGCTGAAAAACCCGTGTATTTGCTTTTAGATGGAAAAGAAAACAAAATCTTAGATGCCTCAGACCTTTGGGGAAAAGATGCCGTTGAAGCAGACTTACTCCTGCAAGAAAAACACGGTCGAGCCGCAAGAACCGCATTGATAGGTATGGGTGGCGAAAAACAAATACTTTTCTCGGGTGTTGTAAATGATAAAGGCAGGCTTGCAGCCCGTAGCGGTCTCGGAGCGGTAATGGGTAGCAAGAAACTCAAAGCCATTTGCATCGTGGGAAATGAACAAGTAAACCTAGCAAATAGAGAAAAAACTCTTGAACTGGCAAAAATGTATAATAAACAAATAAAAAAATACATGAATAACAAGCTTGTCGGAGCAGTTCTTCCCACGTTAAATAACATGTCGGGCGTTCTTCGAACATTTAGCATACCATTTAGTGCCGCGGGCATCATTCCCGCCATGGGGTTCAGTATTTTCTCTCAGTTCTTCCATAAATGGGGCACTCCGTATTTCACGGACATTTGTGCTGATATCGGCGATTCCCCGATCAAGAACTTCATGGGAACGTACAAGGATTTTCCCAAAAAACTCGTCAAGAAAATCAATTACAAGCAATTCATGAAATATAAAAAGCGATCTTTCGGCTGTTTTGGTTGTCCCGTGAAATGCGGTGCAATCTTGGAAGTTCCAGAACTAGAAATAGAAGAGACTCATAGACCTGAATATGAAACGATCATGGCATTGGGTGGTCTTGCTCTTTGCAATGATTTAAAGGTTCTCATTGAGGCAAACGAATATCTCAACAGGGCGGGTGTCGATACAATTTCTGCAGGAGTCGTCGTTGCATTCGCCATTGAGTGTGCGGAAAGAGGCATTCTCAAGAAAGAAGACTTCAAGTGCAAGGAATATCCCGATGGATTTTTACCCGAGTGGGGAAAAGCAGAATATACGTTACCGCTCTTGCGAATGATCGTGAATAGGGAAGGCATTGGGGACATCTTGGCAAAGGGTGCAAAAGAAGCTTCAAAAAAGATTGAAGGGTCTGAAGAATATGCAATCACAGCGAATGGACAGGAACTTCCATTACATGATGCGAGATTATTCACCAACTTGGGTTTGACATTCACGGTAGATCCAACACCGGGTCGTCATACTGCGGGTTCCAACCAGTTCGCAAAGTTCGGTCCTGCTGAGAAATTCATTAAAGGCATGAAAATCAAGACGAGCAAGAATCCTCAAAAAATGGGTGCTTTAAACGAGACGGGTGCCAAATTCCAACAATGGTTTAACGCTCTCGGATTTTGTGAATTTTCAATGTGGTGCGGAAGATATCCCGTCCTAGAAATGATCGAAGCCGTGGTAGGATGGGAAATGACTCTCGATGAATTGACGGAGATAGGATGGAGAATACAGACACTCCGTCAAATGTTCAATGCAAGAGAAGGTGCAATTCGACATGAAATCGCACGCCGCGCAATCGGTGATCCTCCATTAGAAAAAGGTCCAAACAAAAAGGTTTCCATCGATGTCGAGACAATGGCTCAAGCCTACTACGAATCGATCGGTTTCGATGAAACAGGCGTTCCAAAAGAAGAAACTCTGAAAGAATTGGGCTTGGAGTTTTGCATCAAGGATTTAAAATCCGCAACGGGTCGTCCTGAACCATTCGTAAATCAGTATTTGGCTTCAAAATAAATCTTTTTTTTAAAAACCTTCAATATTTTATTTTTTCAAATTTTTACTTGCTTAGGCTAACTCATTTGAAGAATTTTGTATTGTAGCCAATTCCCGTGGAAATTATTTTTTCCTTTAAATCTACCGACCCGGGTTGGGTTTCATGATTGATGTCGAGAAACACGCACTCCATTGCTTCTTCTAACGTCAACCCGAGATCCTCGAGGTGGATGAATTTTTCAGGGGGATCCCTGTATTTTATTTCCAATTTTCCCTCATCAATGTTCTTTTTCTTTAAAATTCTCTTCAAATCCGGCATGGTGCACTCCAAAGTGTGAATGGGGTAAGGCACGCCTTTTTCCCATTGTCCAGGAACCAGCATCTCATATTCTTCAGGAAAGTTTTCTTTAAGTAGGTCACGTTCGAATTCGCTCAATCCGTTGATTGCCATCCTGAGTTCCGTGGAAAGTCCCACCATGCGTTTCAAATACATGTTTCGTTCTAGAAAGGCGATCATGTTAATGATGGGGGGCATTGGCACGTAAGCAAACCCCAAATAAGGTAATCCATAGACACGCTTCGAGGCAATGAGGTCATAGGTGATTCCCATTTGTTCATAAAACGAGAGATACGTGCCTAGATAAGCACCGAAACTTCCCCACCCGATTCCGATTTGATATGCAGAGTTTGCCCATTGAGGGCTTCGTTCATTTCGAATGTTTGCCCATTGAGGGCTTCGTTCATTTCGAATGTCGAGGAGGATATCTCGAATGGCAGTTCCGCAAGATATGAAATCCTTTTTCTTCGATTTTTTGACGATATCTTTTAATTTGATTCCAGTCTTGAGATGCCTCCGTTGCATGATGTCTTCCGTTTCCGAGATGACGAACCAATCGACGGGAATTCCATCCTCTAAATGTCCGTTGAGGATCAATTGTATTTCCAAGCTGTCATCTCTCACCGCAACGTAGGAAACGTCGATGGATTCTCCGTAGAGCAATTTCATTGAACCTTGTTGCAGGTCTGATCTCATGAATCCTCCCGGTGGAAACAACGTGAACCCCAAGGTTTTATCCGGGTTCTTAATTTTTCCGCTAATCACGTCCTTGGCAACTTGAATTGAACTATTTAGCCTGTATTTCAACGTGTCATACGTGATTTGACTGGCCACGTCATCGAAAAGCCTTTCGTTGCGTAATCGTCTGGAATTTCTCCAAAGGTGTGCTTCGGCATGAGAATCCCCTGATATAATCAAAATGACTGATCGTGAAACTGTATCGGATATTATGCCATCTGAATTATATTTGTTTTGGAATACAAAAATAACTTACTAAGAAAAACACAAAAAAAATGCGGATTGCAGTCTAATACTCCTTTGATTTGTCGTAAACAGGCTTGAGTCAATTTTTACATTATAGAACTAATTTTGTGATGTCATCTTTACTCAATTTCGGTTCTGCAAGCTCTAGTTCTTCATTTTTTGCCAAACTCACGATCGGCTAATATTTTGAATAGATTTATTTTCAAGCTTGACGAATATCTCATGAATGACCAATGATAAATGCAATGTCATGTTTTTCAAATGAAATTAACAATTAAATCTAGCAAGAAGGAAAAATTATCGTGTATAGGAGATTTATCTGCTTGTATTCAGGTGGTACGGATTCGCCGGTTGCCCTGTACTTAATCCTGAAGCAAGGGCTCGAGCCCATTGCAATTCATTTTCATTTTTATAGTGAAGATTCCATCAAGAATGCTCCTGCAAAGTTAAAAGCTCTTGAAGGATTGAGGCTATTAACAAGATTCACGAAAGAACCGATAACAACGTATTTGATCCCCCATTCTGTTGTTTTGGACGCCTATCTTGACAAAGACCTTCCTTCAAAGCAATTTTGCATTTTTTGCAGGCGCATGATGTTTCGAATGGCGGGAGAAATTGGAAAAAGAGAAGGTATTCGTGTCTTGGTGACGGGAGAGGTCTTGGGTGAAAAGGCATCTCAAACACCCGAGAACATGCGGGTTATTGAAAAGGTGGTTCCTGACATGTTGGTGCTTCGACCTTGCATTGGATTAAATAAATTGGAGATCGAATCCATTGCAAGAGAAATCGGGACATATCAAAGTTCAATACAAAAAATTCCTTCTTGCGGAGCAGAACATCTGGTGAAAAAAGCATTAGATCGTGCTGAGATTCTTTTCATTTAATGACTTCCTTCTGGTTCGGTGTTTCTCATTAAATTTCTAAAGCATTTCAAAACGTTAAAATAGGATTTGCATTAGGTGTTATTACAGTGTCATATTAGAGACAACTTCAAAAACCAATTTGAAATTCATTTCTATGGTGTAGAATGATGCCGTTAGACGAAATTACCATAACTAAGATCATTCTTGAGAAGTTTTCGGAAAAGTTTATTGCTAAGGCTCTTGACGTGGATGTTGCAATTGCAGGAGGTGGACCTGCGGGTCTTGTTGCAGGAAAATACCTCGCCGAAAAAGGCATAAAAACCTGCTTGTTTGAACGCAAGCTTAGCGTGGGTGGGCAAGCAAATTTTAGATGATTTTTCCGTGAAGATGGAGAAGTACAGTGAAAATTATTATCATTCGGATTCAATTGAAACCGTCACGAAGCTTGTTTCAAAGTCCATCGATGCAGGACTTCAGATTTTCAACCTGATTTCAATTGAAGATGTGATGATACGAGAGAATGATAAAGTCACCGGATTTGTTATAAATTGGACTGCAACAGAAATTGCAAGGCTTCACGTAGATCCGATGACCATCCGTGCTAAGGTGGTGATTGATGCCACGGGGCACGATGCTGAGATCTGTCGCGTTATTGAAAGAAAGGTTCCAACCGCTCAATTTAATACTCTCTCGGGCAAGATTTGTCAAGGTGAAAAGCCCATGTGGGCTGAAATTGGTGAAGACACGCTCTATAATAACACCATCGAAATTTACCCCGGAGTTATTGTTGCGGGTATGGCGGCAAATGCCGTGCTTGGTTCTCCCAGAATGGGTCCCATTTTTGGAGGAATGTTGATTAGTGGTAAGAGAGCCGCAGAACTGGCAATGGAACTCCTTGAAAAATGAACA
>JALGVI010000070.1:0-17572 GCA_029838215.1 Candidatus Helarchaeota archaeon
TCTTTGGAATATGAACGCATTTTAAGTGCTTCGGGTCCAACCCATGGTCATGTCGTTCGTCCTTCAGATGGTCGTGAAGTATCCACTCTCACCTTCGTTCAATGTGTTGGCTCACGTTCGGTGAAGAACGTTCCCTATTGTTCTAAGATCTGTTGTATGTATACGACAAAACAAGCAATTATTACAAAAGAACACCTGAAAGATGTCCAAATTCGGATTCTGTATAATGATTTGAGGGCATCAGGAAAGGGTTTTTATGAATTTATTGAACGTGGGCGGTCAAACGAATACAATATTCAATATATTAAGGGTTTGCCGGGAAAAATAAGTGAAGATCCCATTACAAAAAACATCTTGATTACATTTGAAGACATGAGTAATCATTCCTTCCAAGAGATCGAGTGTGATCTCGTGGTTTTAGCACCTGCCATGATACCTAATCCCGACCTCGTGAAATTAGCCCGAATTTTAGAATTGGAATTGGATGAACACGGATTTGTCAAAACTCCTTATTTCAATGCTCACGCTACTTCGCAATCAGGAATTTTTGTTATTGGAACGGCTTCCGGACCCAAGGACATTCCCGAATCGGTGGCAGAAGCCAGTGGATGTGCCGCACTTGCAACAAAAAGTTCGGTAACTAAAATAACTCCACTTGTTGGTGAGGAGCCTCTTGAAGAAAAGGATGTTAAATCTCCCCGGATTGGTATATTTGCGTGCCACTGTGGTTCAAACATTGGCGGAATTGTAAACATTCCTGAAGTAGTTGAATATGCAAGAACTCTCCCCAATGTAGTTTTCTCAATGGATAATCTTTATACTTGTTCAGAGGATTCCCAAAAAATAATCCAAGAAAAAATCAAGGAGCACGATTTAACACGAGTTATCGTTGCATCTTGCACTCCATCTACTCACGAGCCTCTCTTTAGAAAAACTTGTCAAGAGGCAGGTTTAAATCCCTATTTATTTGATCTTGCAAACATCAGGGAGCAATGTTCGTGGGTCCACATGCGCGAACCTGAAAAAGCCACTGAAAAAGCGAAGGATATCATTCGAATGTATGCAGCTCGAGTTTTGGACTCAGAACCTCTTAATAAAATCAAAAATTCGATAATTCCTGAAGTTCTGGTTATAGGTGGTGGAATTGCAGGGATGGAGGCTGCTCATACTATATCAAGTCACGGATTTAGAGTCCATTTATTCGAAAAATCGAATGAATTAGGTGGAATGCTCAAAAATCTATCCAACTTACACCCTATTGCGGGAACTTCTGATGATCTCTTGGAATATTATGCGAAAATTATTGAACGTGATGATCTCATTCAAGTCCATTTAAATACAACGATTCAGGAAGTTTCGGGGTCTATTGGCAACTTTCATGTTGATTATTCATCCGAGAGTGAAAATGGAATTATTGAAGTGGGAGCAATTATTGTCGCCACGGGAGGCGAAGTGAATAAACCCGAGGGAAAATATCTCTATGGCGAAAATCCGAATATCCTGACTCTATTAGATTTGGAATTAAAGTTAAAAAATGATGAGCTACAAGATTTTTCACGAATTGGAATTATTCATTGTGTCGGTAGCCGAAATCCTGAAGATCATTCTTATTGTTCAACGATATGTTGTACAGTATCTCTAAAAAATATCATTTCCTTGAAGGAAAGATTACCAAATTGTGAAATCACGTCGCTTTATCAAGACATGTGCGTTTTTAATAAAGACGAAGAACTTTATCGTAATGCTCGAAGTTTGGCTAATTTCGTGCAATATGAGAAAGAAGATGACATAAAAGTAATTGCAAGAGATGATGGTCTCTTAGAAATCGAAGTAAATAACATTTTCTCGGGCGAACCTGTTAAGTTTAAAGTTAATAAATTAATTCTTGCAACTCCAATTATCCCATCTTCGACAAGCCCAGCATTATCTCAGATTTTAAAAGTGCCTCGTGCCTATAACGGTTTTTTTCTCGAAGCCCACGTTAAGCATCGTCCTTTGGATTTTGCATCAGACGGTATATTTTTATGCGGGACTTGTCAATCTCCAAACTTCATTCGAGAGACGGTTTCTCAAGCTCGAGGTGCCGCAGGTCGCGCATTGATCCCTCTCTTAAAGGGAGAAATCGAATCGGAAGCCGTTATTGCAGAAGTAGATGTCGAAAAATGTATTGGTTGTGAAATTTGTAAGATAAATTGTCCATATGGCGCCATTACNGTCATTGAGTCTGTCTGTAAGGGATGTGGTGTCTGTGCTGCAGGATGTCCGGCTGATGCAATAACCATCAAGCACTTTACAAATCAACAAATAAATAACATGATAGATGTTGCGCTGACAAATCCCGCTTTGAAAACAGAACCAAAAATCATCGCATTTTTATGTAATTGGTGCAGCTATGCAGGTGCGGATAATGCAGGAGTAAGTCGATTTCAATATTCTCCATCAGTACGCGTGATTCGGGTAATGTGTTCGGGCCGAATCAACATCTTGCATCTTCTTGAAGCATTTAAAGCTGGTGCAGATGGCGTGATGGTTTTGGGTTGTCATATTGGTGACTGCCATTATATTTCCGGTAACCTGCACGCTCAAAGACGGGTAAATATGGCAAAACGTCTCGTGGAGCTAGCAGGCATTAATCCCGAGCGTTTAAAATTGGAATGGGTAAGTGCTGCTGAAGGTAAAAAATTTGCTCAATTAATTAATGATTTCATCGCTGAACTTGAAGAAATGAAAAAGAATGAAAACATGTTCCTCATGCACAAACTGAAATAGGTATTGACCGTGTCTGAAGTCAAGTTAAATGCTGTTCTCATAATTGGTGCGGGAATAGGAGGCATGGATGCCGCCCTTGATTTAGCTGAGGCTGGACATCGCGTGTATCTCGTGGAGAAGACGGCTGCCATTGGAGGAAATTACGCTCGCGTGTATAAGGTATTTCCTCTTGACGAATGTTCTGCTTGTGTCTTAACTCCTAAGATGAATGCCGTGGGAAAGCATCCTAACATCACGCTCTTAACTCTTTCAACAATTACCAAGATTGAAGGTGTTGCGGGTGATTTTCAAGTAACGATTCATAAGAAGCCGCGTTACGTCGATGAATCTAAATGCACCGGGTGTGGCAGGTGTATTGAAGCATGTCCCGTGGAGGTTCTACATGAATATAACTATGGTTTGAATAAACGCAAGGCCATTTACTTGGATTTTGCCCAACAAATTCCATTCGTCACGACAATTGATAAAAATAATTGTATTAATTGCAGGATGTGCGAAAAAACCTGTTTGGCAAAAGCCATTAATCATGAAATGGAAGAAGAATTTCTAAATCTGAATGTTGGTGCCATTATCATTTCTACGGGTTTCGAGGAATTTGATCCCTCTGAAAAATTGCCTCAATTGGGTTATAAGCGTCATAAGAATGTCATTACATCAATGATGTATGAGAGAATGACGCATCCTGCTGGTTTAGATAATGTCGTTCGTCCTTCTGATGGAAAGCGCATTAAAAGAGCTGTTTTTGTAAATTGCATTGGGGCTAGAGACGAACAAATTGGAAATACATATTGCAATAAGGCATGTTGCATGTTTAGCATGAAAAATGCCAGGAATCTTCACCATCATGAAGAAGATGCTGAAATCTTCATTTCTTACATTGACATTCGATCGGCTGGAAAGCTCTATGAATTGTATTATCGTTCGACAATGCAAGATTATGGCATTAAATTCTTGCGAGGAAAGGTTGCAGAAGTACTGGAAGATCCTAAAACGAGAGATTTAACGGTGCGTTTAGAAGACACGGAAACGGCGGAGCCCATGACGATAGATGACGTGGATCTGGTTGTTTTAAACTGTTCATTCCGTCCTTCTGAGGGTACATTAGAAATTGCTCGGCTATTGAATTTAGAAACTGAAGATGATGGCTTTATTAAAGAGTATAAGTTTGAAAATGGTGCCATCTCCACTTCAATTGCAGGGATTTATCTCGCAGGTGCAGCTCATGGTCCCAAAGATGGGTCTGATACAATTGTTGAAGCCAAGGCTGCGGCATCTGCTGCTGCAACACATCTCATCCAACCCGAAGCCCAGCTCGAAGTCACAAAATCCACCGTTTCCGATCCAAATTATGTTCCAAAAGTGGGTGTTTTCGTCTGTCATTGTGGAGGAATCATTTCCTCTGTGGTTGATGTTAAAAAAGTCGTCGAAGAAATTAAAAAAGAGCCAAATGTTTCCTTTATCACCGATTATTTGTTCATGTGTTCAAGTCCTGGTCAAGACCTCATTAGAAACAATGCCAACAAATTCAATCGAGTATTGGTCTGTTCATGTTCTCCTGCAATTCATGAAAAAACATTCCGTAATTGCGTGGAAGATGTTGGAATGTCACGATTTCACTTCACGGGACCAATGAATATCCGCGAACAGTGTGCAATGGTGCATAAAGATGATCATGAAAAAGCAACCGAAAAAGCCATTGAACTCATTCGGGGTGGGATTGCAAGAGTTGCAAGGCTTCAAGCCGTTCCAATTAGAAAGATTGATTTTGTGAACAGCGTGCTGATAATTGGAGGTGGTGTCGCAGGGTTGAACGCTGCTCTAGACTCTGCAAAAAGAGGGATGAGTGTTCATTTAATAGAAAAAGAATCGAGATTGGGTGGACGACTCACTCGCCTTTATAAACTCTTCCCTCACGGTGATCTTGCTCAAGACATTTTGAAGAAACTATTTGATGATGTTGAAAAAGATCCAAACATAACGATTCACTTGGAGACCGAAATCGAAGAGATGACGGGACACGTTGGAAATTATGTAATAACGCTAAATCAAAAAGGCAATCGCAACACGATAAATGTTGGTGGAGTGATTGTTTCAATTGGAACGAAAGCATACACACCTCAATTAGGGGAATACGGGTACGGACAACATGAAAGAGTTCTCACTTCGCTTGAATTCGAAGAGAAATTGAGAAATGATGAAGAAATAAATCCTAAAAATGTTATATTCATACAATGTGTTGGATCCCGAGCGTATCCCGGTGAAGCTGGTAATGTTCACTGTTCTCGTGTTTGTTGTAACGTATCTCTAATAAATGCTGAAGTATTAAAAGAAAAATTTCCGACCTGTAATGTTCACGTCTTGTACAAGGAACACTTCCGTGCATTTGGAAGATACATGGAAGAAAAGTATAAAGCACTCATGATGCGGGGCGTGACCTTTACAAGGTTTAAAAAAGATGAAAAACCCGAAGTAATTGTAAACGGGGATAAAATCGAAATCAAATATCACGATTCACTTTTAAATAAATCATTTCACGAAGAGATTGATTACCTGATCCTTTCTGTTGGACAAGAAGCCCCTGATGGGATTGAAAAATTATGTGAAGTGCTGGGCATCACGCGTTCGCAAGATGGTTTTGTTGAAGAAATGCACATAAAATTCCGCCCTGTAGAAACAAAAGTCCCCGGTGTTTTTACGTCAGCAAGCTTCCCAAAGGATGTTGCCGATACGATCAACATGGCGAGGGGTGCTGCTTCTGGCATTCATCAACTTCAGAAAGGTATTGAATTGGAGATGATCATTGCAGAGGTAAATGAAGATTTGTGTGTTGGATGTGGTTTATGCGAATCGATTTGTGCGTATGATGCCATTACAATGAAAGAAACTTCGCCCGGCAAATGGATTTCTGTTACTGATGAAATTCAATGCGCGGGATGCGGAACGTGTGTTGCTTCCTGCCCTGTCGGTGCGAGAGACCTCCGCTGGTGGCGAGACGAACAATTTCTGGCTCAAATTGAAGCCATATTACGTGAATGAGGAAAAAAAATGCCCCCGAGAAAGCCCGTCATAGTATTGTTTGCTTGCATGCAGTGTAGTTATACGGCACTCGACCTTGCAGGTACCTTGAAAATACAATACGATCCGATCGTCCGAGTCGTGCGCTTTCCTTGTACGGGACGAATTGACATCATACATATATTAAAAGCAATTGTAAACGGGGCAGATGCTGTCGTCGTGGCTCCTTGTCATAAAGGAGATTGTGCTTATAAACTGGGGAATTTGGCTGCTGATAGACGCGTTCGATTCGTGAAACATCTTCTCAAGGAATTGAACATTGATCCGAGAAGGGTTCAAATTCATTTCGTAAGTGCCGCAGAGGGTGCTAAAATTGCCGAAGTTGTAAACCAAGTCGCAAAAGAAGTTGTTGAAGAAATCGGACCAAGTCCTTTTCGAAAAAAATGAAGAAGGATCGCATTAATGAGTCAAGATAAAAAGGAAGAATTGAATAAAATCATAAAAAAATTGGAAGAAACCAAAGATTCTAAAAGTTTAGAGTGGAAACGCATCGTTGAAGCCAATAAAGAAGAATTTGAGTCCATAAAATCCGCTATTAAAGAAAAACAGCAAGAATTAAAGACATTGGTACAACGAAAAAGAGCTTTACAAATAAATAACGATGAATTTGAAGAAAGAGTCAATAAGATTCAGGATGAATTGACCGAGCTAGAATCAAAAATCCTGACCATGAGAATGTCGTTTTGAGGAAAAACATGATGAAAAAAGCGTGCATAATTGGATCCGGGTTAAGTGCTTTGAATGCTGCCGTTGAGTTGGCAGATTCGGGAATCGAAGTAACGGTAATAAGCAGGGATCGGTATGCGGGTGAAAATGCCCCCAATTTATATAAGGCATTTCCAACTGATGATTGTTTCTTCTGCGTTTCGGCAACAAGACTCAAGGATGGCATTCGAAAATGCTTTTATCGTTCCGGGATTTTTGAGCATCCAAATATTAAAATGTATTTTGATTCTAAAGTCGAAAGCATCGAAGGGAATGGGCCTTTTCTCATTAAAATGCAGGAGGGTCCCATTTATATCGATCACGAAAAATGCATTCAATGTGGAGCTTGCGAGGAGGCTTGCCCTAAAACCATTCAGCTGAAGAGAAAGCTACAAATGACTCGTAGAAAAGCAATATATCATCGACTTCAATGTCTTCCATATTCTTACTATATTGATCGCGAAGCGTGTCCTCCCGATTGTGAAGAATGCATTAAAGCCTGTCCTGTAGAAGGTGTAATTAATCTAAATGCTCCCCCAAAGCATCTTGAACTTGAAGCAAGCGTCATCATTTTGGCGTTATCCTATAAGGAATTCGATCCCACTAATCTAACTCAATTGCATTATAACACGTATAAAAACGTCATCACGCAGGTTCAACTGGCTCGCATGCTAGATCCAACGGGTCCAACCGAAGGCAAGATCGTCCGTCGTTCAGATAATCGTCCCGCAAAAAGAATTTTCATGTTACAGTGCGTGGGATCACGAGATGTGGAAAACCTACCGTATTGTAGCGAAATTTGTTGTACTTTTGCCTGTAAACATGCGTTAATAATAAAGAATGAGCGAGAACCAGAAACTCAAGTCTCAATCATTTACAAGGACATCCGGACTCTTGGTTTACAAGAAAAATATTATCGTGAAGCCCGAGATTCTGGAATTGATTTCGTAAAAGGGCATTTATCGCTCGTCAAGGAGCTTTCTGATGGAACGCTTGAGTTATTAATTTATGATGCCCTGCTAAACAAGTTAGTTCGTTGTCCAGCAGACCTTTTAATACTTTCGGCAGGATTGATGCCTTCCGAAAATGCTCTTGATTTGTTATCGATTGCGAATATTTCGCTTGATGATTTCAAGTTCACTGTAAAAGATCTCGATCTTGTTGAGACAAATCGAAAAGGGATTTATGCCATCGGCTCTATCGTGAAACCGCTCTCAATTCCCGAAGCCTCCATCTTGGCAAAGGCGGCTACATTCAAAATATTAGAGAATTTTACTTGAGGATTCATCCATGCCCGAGAAAAAAGTCAAAATATTTACTTGCACGTGTGGCAAGACGCTCATGTCTGCTTTGGATTTTTCGAGAATCCAAATTGAGTTACGAGATCAAGGGCTAGATGTAGAAATTAAGGATGTGTTATGCGATGAGCCGGGAATGGAATTACTGGCAGGGAGTCTTCAGGAAGGATTTGATCGTTTTATATTAGCAGCCTGCACGCCTCAGAAAATCGAGATGAAACTCCAGAATTATTTAAGGTCAAAAAGACTCGATCCGCACTCTTTTGATGTAGTCAACATTCGAGAACAGTGCGCTTGGGTACATGATGACATTAATTCGGCAACAAATAAGGTGATTGCTCTAGTTAAAGCCTCATTTAGAAAGGAACAGATCGCCTCTGCAATTGATCGAAAAGAATTCAACCTTTCAAAGGAAATTATCGTGATTGGTGGTGGAATTGCTGGTCTTCAAGCAGCCATTGATCTTAGTTCTTTAGGTTTCAACACGAAAATTTTAGAAAAAAGCTCTGAGGTTGGTGGACAGGTAAAAAATATCTCCAGAACCTTTCCTACTGGAAGGGTTGGGAAAGAAATCATCTCGGAAAAAATCAAGCTCATCCAAGAAAGAAACATACAAATCATGACTGATTGCAAGATAAATTGGATTTCTGGCCATCTAGGCAATTTCCAAATTAATTGCATGAAAGATGGGAAAGAAACGACACTTGAGTGTGCAGCTCTCGTGATAGCTACTGGTCACGAAGTATATCGTCCGTTTGACATGAAACAATATAAATATGCTGAGATTCCTGGCATAATGACTTTGGACGAATTATCTAACAAGCTGGCTGATGAAGACTACTGCACCGATGAATTGAAAAGTCCTTTAACGGGCAAACCTGTAAGAAACTTATTCTTCATTCAATGTATCGGAAGCAGGGACACGTCGAGATTTAATTATTGTAGCGAATATTGTTGCATGTCTGCGATTAATCATGCAATTGAACTTAAAGAAGCAATGCCTGATTTGGATGTAAAAATTAGTTATTTTGATATTAGAACACCGTATGAAGAAGAACTGAAATACACGCAAGCGAGAAGTCTCGGAATCGATTTTATCCGTGGAAGGGTTGGTTCCGTAGAAGCACGAGATCACTCCTTGACAGTATCTGTTTTTGATACACATCTGGGGAAGCATTTTAAACTTCCTGCGGATATGATTGTTCTTTCTACACCCCTTTGCCCCGTTTCTGACAATAATAACCTATTCCAAATGCTTAACTTGAATTTTACGAGTGATGGATTTCTCAAGGATTATTATTCTAAGCTCAGACAAGTTGAAACAAATCGTAAGGGAATTTTTATTTGTGGAACTGTCAGCGGTCCAAAGACAATTTCGAAATCCGTCGCCGAAGCACATGCTGTTGCGCTCAGGGTCAATCAACTCTTTCAAGATGGTCGTTTCGAAAAGGATCTGACCATAACTAAAATTGATCTTGAAACCTGTAATGGGTGCGGTTTATGCGTGCGAGTGTGTCCCTTTAACATTCCTGTCCTGATCGAGGAAGATGAAGAAAAAGCCTACGCAATGATTGACGAATTACAATGTAAAGGTTGCGGTATATGTGCAAGCCTCTGTCCGACAGGTGCCGCTCAGCTTCAATCCTATCAACGTGATCAAATTCTAATTCAAATCGAAGAACTTTTGAGCGATGCAAGCCCTAACAACCCTCTAATTATTGGATTTGTTTGTGATGAATGCGCATATGCTACTGTCGATTCCGTGGGAATTTTGCGGAAGAAATATCCGACAAATATCCGTTTGATTCGCTTACCCTGTTTGGGACGACTTTCTCTCCTTGATATCTTTAAAGCGTATGAAGAGGGTGCAGGTGGTGTCTTGCTACTTGGTTGTGCCGAAGATAGATGCCATTATTTAGAAGGAAACACAAAAATCGGGTATGAAGTTGAAATTGCTAAAGAAATTTTCAAGGCAATTGGACTGGATCCCGACACTCTCGAATACATACCCCTATTTTCTGCAGAACCCGATAAATTTCTCGAAGCCGTGAATAGAATGGCAATGAAGTTAAAATCCGTGTGAGGAGCAATTATCAATGTTTGAATCCGAATCCCTGGAAATTCCCAAGAAGAGAAAAATCCTATACGATTTTATCTGGAAAATGATTGAAATTCAGAAGGCAAAGGAAGTTTCCATGGCAATTTCGGATCAGGACTTGGTAGTTAAAGAATTAAATCTTTTATATTCAAAATTTGAAGATTTTGACAATAAAATATTGAATAAATTTCAAGATTTAGCCGAAGAAAAGCTTAACGTGGCTGCACTAAAACGTTTTTTGGAAAAAATGACACCTCTTGCAACTACAATTCCTGAAGAAGTTTCTTTATTGAATTCTGTAAGTATAATTCTAAAAGAAAAACATCAACCTCTTGAATCTGACGTGCAGAAGCCCGGTCTTTCCCAAGATTCAAATCAAATCATCACGCGCTTACAAAAGATTGGTGGAATTTTATCTAATCTCGAAATTGATCTTGGTCGAATATCAAGCATTCAAGAAAAGCAAAGGAAAGAAATCTTGGAAGAAAATGAAGCTAAATTAGTTGAATTAAAAAGAATTAGTACTAAATTCAAGCAACTGGAATCCCAACAAGACGTAAATGCGCTTTTTAACATGCTTCAGGAAAGCAGTCGCCAGTTACGTTATCAACCGCTTTTGTATTCAATTAGTCAAATATCGCGATCCTATAAAGATGGGCGCATCTCTGCAGAAAAAGCACGAAACCTCTTCGACCTTGTCTTATATCAAAAATTCACCGAAGCACTCGTATTCAATGTTCTTCTTTTAATTGAGAAGGCATCTCCTGGAGAAATCGCAACCCTAGTGGGAATTGAAACCGATAGAGTCTTTCAAGCCCTTCTGACTCTTATTGACGATGGGAAAATAGAAGGCCGCATGGAAGATTCCACCTATTTTCCAATAAAAAAGGAAATTCTTCTCCAAAAATCTATATCAAATTTAAAAAAGGCACTCACTTACTTAATTAAAACTTCATCAAACGAAATTGTGTCAATAATCGATGAAATAATTCGAAAAATTGATGACATTGACAAAATTTTATTGAAAATCCGCGATCTTGATGAAACACCTTTCCAAACCTCCTTACAAGAGATTAATGAAATGGTGTCATTCATTAACTTGGATCTTGGAGGAGCGTCTTCTTCCGAAAATATCATTAAATCTCGTTTAGATGGGATGATTGAAGCAATAAAACTGGGTCGTCTTTACAAGATAATAGAAAAAGAGCAAATTTTGATTGAAGAAGAGAAAGTTCCCGAGAATCTGGTCGAAAGGATTACCGATGCTTCCATCATTACAGATTACAAGCGCGGCTTGATATTAAGTACTTTACGTACTAAAGGTGCTCTTTCTCTCCCAGAGTTAACAAATATTACGGGATTACCGTCGAATGAATTATTCATTGAGCTCCAAGACCTAAAAAATGCCGACTTGATAACCATTGTTGGCGAACGTGAAGGCTATCATCTTTTTGACATTCCCCGCATCCTGACGCCAGATGAACTATTCGTAGATGACTTCATTGAAAAAAGAATGAATGCGTATGATCTCATTTTAAATTTGGAAGAACAAGGAAAAAATATCGAGAGAAACTTTCATTCGATAAAAAACACTTTAACCTCTTTACGAATACTGGTTAAATCATTCGATTCTCTTTCATTTGATGGGCTTGAGTTCGGAAATCTATTTGCTGAATCTTTTCTGAACGTCATTTCGGAAGTTCAAGAAACATTTTCAAAAATTAAGACTACTGTTAAGGTTGGAAAGATAGAAATCGATTTTGATAAACTCGTCCCCATTCCAATTCCACAAACTGAGGATGAGTTCGCACATCTTATCGAGCCAACAGAATTAATGGGCTTCGGGACTATCGAATGCAATGAAAGTTTATGTCTTACGTGTGGAAAGTGTGAGTCCGTATGCCCTGAAGGGGCTGCAATCTTGAAACAGGAATGGAATATTCCTCTCTTTTTCAAGCTTACTGATGAAGAATTAAAAGCATTACCTGAAAATAGACGAATGTTAATTCAATCCTTGAGAAATATTGCGAAAAAAACGCCAGAACGCCCGATTCTGATTCCTCGTAATGCAAAGGGTTATGGGCGTGCAACTTTTAATCCCATGAAATGCATTGCGTGTAAGGAATGCGTCGATAAATGTCCAATAGAAGCGATCACGTTTGAAGAAATATGGAATTTTCCTGAAGTCTTGAAAGGAATCTTAAAATTGACGTAATTGGTGATGAAAATGAATGAATTTAATACAACTCCGGAATTTACCGAGTGCTTGACTGAAGAAGATTTAGATCCGAATTTCAAGCACGAAATTGCGGCAATGCCTGATGGAAAAACCATCCTTGCCTGTTATCAATGTGGTACCTGCTCTTCAAGTTGTCCAATAACGTGTGTTGCCGAATTTGCACCCAGTCAAATCATTCGAATGGCTCTACTCGGCTTAAAGAAACCACTTTTAGAGTCTGAAGCAATAAACTCCGTTTGGCTTTGTGCTACTTGCGGGACTTGTATTGAGAGATGTCCTCAAGGCGTAGAAGTCACTAACGTGCTTCATGCCATTAAAAACTACATCTTCAAGACATTACAGAAAATTCCAAAAGGACTCAAGGTTGTTTCCGAGACCATTGTAGAACTAGGACGATCCATCGAGATATCTGACTTTCAAGAAGATGAGCGAGACGATCTTGACCTACCTGCAGTTCCCGAAGCTGATGTCGAAAGTGTTAGAACCATATTAAAAGATACTGAGATAGGAAAGAGATTCATGGAAAAGGAGGAATGATGTATGGATTATGCTTATTTTTTGGGATGTACCGTTCCTGCAAGGACCAATCAATACGATGCAGCTACCCGGAAAGTCGCCGAAAAACTAGGAATTGGATTAAATGACATTGAAGGTGCTAGCTGTTGCGGTTTAAATTTCAAGTATCTTGATCGTAAAGCATGGCTTCTGATGGCTGCTAGAAACATCGTGCTTGCAGAACGAATGAACATGAACATCATGACCTTATGTAATGGATGCTACGAAACATTGAAGGAAGTGAATCACGAGCTTAAGTTACACGATTCTCTACGCCAAGACATGAACAAGACATTACAAAAAGTGGGTTTGGAATTTCAAGGAACCATCGAGATCCTCCATCTGGTTGACGTTCTTGCCGGGCTGGACAAAGAACTTATCCGTTCCAAGTTCTCAATTCCTTTAAAAGGTTTGAAAGTAGCCGTTCATTATGGATGTCACCTATTAAAGCCATCTAGAATAATTCAATTCGACGACCCCGAGAATCCTCATGTCCTAGACGACCTCGTGGAGCTTACAGGTGCAAAAGCTGTTGCGTGGGATGATAAACTCACCTGTTGTGGTGGACCTCTTCTTTCCGTGAATGAAGACCTATCCGTCCGACTGGCTCTCGATAAGTTTAAAGGTGCCCATTCCGCCGGAGCCGACATCCTGCTAAGCGTTTGTCCTTTTTGCACGATTCAATTTGATCTCATTCAATTAAAAGTCCAAGAGAAATATAATTTGGATTTCGAAATACCCGTGATCTTCTTGCCTCAACTTTATGGGCTTGCAATGGGAATGGACCCTGACGAATTAGGTGTTGAGCTACATCGGATTCCACTGGAGGATGTTATCGAATCGATTCAGGAAGCTACTACCGAATAGCCTAAAACGGTCAGCTATATTTTTCCTAATGTTGACTCGTAGAGTTGCCGTTCTTCTTTTATGGCTTTGTTTTGGATTTCTAAACGAATACTACATTCCTTTGCTTCAATAACTTGCTTGTAAAATTTCTCTTCCAAGTCTTGCAATTTCTCTGTTACTTGCCTCGTGGATTTAGACAAGGCCATTTCATGTTGCCACCATAATTTGTTTGACTCCTGCCTTGCTGAAGCCGAAAAAAATTCTGCCAACTCCGTTGTCTCAAATACGAACGGTTTAAAGAAGCTTGCACAAGGATGCGGCGTTCCTGTAAACCAATGAACATGACACGGATCTTCTGCTTTAATGAGAGAAACTTGAGATGCAGTCGATCGAAAGCCGCCGTGCATGCAAATTCCTGCTTCGTGGTCTCTTAATATGGACATCATGGTTTTAGGCGTGATTTTGCCAAATCCTGTCTTTAAAAGATGATATCCACGACCTTCTCGACAGAACTGGCTGTCATAGTCAGCCACTTCCCCTGATGCGAAGCACTTTGCAAAGTTGAAATCCGAATCATCCCTACAATAACCCTTTTCAACGGCATATTCCACGATGCCATCTGCTTTTCGGTCGAACTGAGTCTCAATGGACACGGCATTGGAAATATTACGCACGCCATCCCTAACCCGCTCGGCTACCCACCATTTATCGGCCGTTTCCAAGATCCATGCTTCTCTAGCATCTGCAATTAGAAAGGAATTATGATACGTGAAAGAAGAATCACCCTCGGAGCAACCGCCACCTTGCCCGTGAGCTTCTAATAATGAAACAATTACTTCCAGTGCCTTCTCTGCTGTTTCTCCACGCTCAAGTCCTAATCGAAGGAGATCCATGCCCAAAAGTGCTGTTGGACCATCCGGTTCTCTCGTCCAAATGGCCTCATTTCCAATCACGACACCTTTTTCATTTGCTCCCATTTCGCCACCAAACATCCATGCCGGTTGTGATAAAAAAATGGCAAGAGTCTTGCTTGCTTGGGGGATTTCAATATAGGTACATTTAACGGTTGCGTCTCGTGAATACTCCCTTGATGGATAATATTGAATGTTTTGAACTTCGTTATAAGGTCGGTCGCTATTCTTCCCAAATACCGTGGCACCATCGGGGGTTGCAGATCCCAAAGCCACGAAAGTATCGCACAAAATATCAAGCTCCTTTGAAAAAAATTCTTCTTCTTACTTGAATAATCGCTAAAAAAGAATTTATTATAACTTTTGATGAAGTAATACAAATAAATTTAATGAGTCGAGATTTATGAGAATTGACTTCCATTGCCACGTGTTTCGCGTTTTGAATTCCAGAGAAGCCATCCAAAAACAATTCGACGGGTTTCAAGGATACGGATTTTACGAACGAATGCTTTTAACGATTAAAAACGTGAAATCAATTAAAACCAATGACGTGATTGAAAAAACGCTTTTTCACGTGAAGAAAGCCGGAATCGATAAAGTTGTTCTACTCCCACTGAGCATCAAGGAGAATGACGTGGTTAAAAACTGGTACAAAGCCGCACCCGAGGTATTCATTCCGTTTTTCAATCCTCCTGAGAAGATTAACGGCGATCAGAGTCCTGAGACGATAATTGAAAAGGCTCTTAAGGAAGACGAATATCGCGGATTAAAAATCATGCTACCATTCCGCAAGAAGCATTTGAACGATAAAATCTTATATCCTGCACTTGAAATGGCTCAACAACATGATGTCCCCGTCGTGATGCATGCTGGTTATCCGCCTCCAGGCACGAAAAAACAGGTCTTGACTTATTCGAATCCCATCAAGATCGTGGATTTCATTGATTCTTTTCCCAAGTTAAACTTGGTTATCGCGCACATGGGCTTTCCATGGGTCGATGTTGCTATTTCCTTAGCCATGCAATATCAAAGTGTTTATTTGGATGTCAGTAACTTGACTTACATGATGCCGAGACGTCTAAAGGATTTTCTAATGAGAGCACGCGAGATAATTGGACTTGATAAGATCTTATTCGGGTCAGACACGTTTGTTCCCGAAATGATTGAAGTTACTGCACGGTATTTTAATGATGTAAGTTTTTTATCAAGAGAAGAAGTTAAAAAAATATTAGGTTTAAATGCTAAAAGACTTCTCCATTTGTGATTTCGGCGAATTAATCAATCATGCATTTTTTTAAATTTCAGGTGAATGAAACGAATTAAATTTTTATCAGGATTAAAAAAGGGATTGGACAAGACTTTTTCTTTCAAATCTGGATGAGACAGGATCTTGGAATGAAATGGAAATTCTTCAACGACTTCAATGCAATCGTTATATTTTTTCAAGTCCATTACTTTTTCTACGTGCCAATGCATTTCCATGTCAAATTGCGAGCCCAACTCTTTCGACTTTCTCACGTTTTCATTGATTAACTGCGCTCCCTTTTCCGTCACAGCATCAAAAAGTAAAGCGCCTCCAAAAAATCTTGCCGGGAGCCATTGAAATAATTCCATCATTTGTTTTTCCGTGAAATAATGGAAAACTCCTGCAGCAAATAAAAAAACGCCGTTTGTCGCATCATGTTCTACGGATTCGGTCCAAGTCTCATCAAAGATCGACCCTGCAATTGTTTTGGATCGCTTGGTTTCGGAAATGAATTTTTTTCGGAACTCTATTGCATCTGGCAAATCCAAGTCATACCAGTAAATTTGTCCATTATCGACTTTGGAGAAAGTCGTGTCAAGACCAGCACCAAGATTTATGATCGTAGAATTAGGGTGTTTTGAGATGTATTCGCGAAGCACGGTTTCGATGCTTTTGATTCGAGCGACACAACCAATACGCGTGGTTTCGTCGTATAATTTAGAAATTAGCTCGAATTCCACGTCTAATTTCTTGACGATATTTTCGGCAAACAGGTCTTTATAAATGTAATCTTCGTCATGACTGACTAATGCTCTTCCAAACATGGAAAAAAGGATATTCTTTTCCAATTCAGAAAAATGAAAAGATTTCTTTTGGTTTTTCACCAATTTCTTTAGTTCTTCATTCCCTATTCCATCGATCAAATTTGACATAAACCGCCTCCCTTTTAAGTCATCTACTGGAATTACTGAATAAATAGAAGAAATTCGTGAGATAATAATCTTTTTACCTTAGATTTGTAAGTTTTTCACTGATATCCCATAATTTCTTCTGTAAATCTTCATCATAAGAAATGTCCGATGACTTAGTTTCTTGGCAATTAACAAAATACTTTCCAGTAATGTCTTGAACATCAGGTGATGAGGCAAGATAGATGGAGGTTTTTGCTCCTTTTGCAGGACTTTTCAAGAAAGGACTTGCAACGGAAAACATCACTCTATAGTACCAAGGATTAGTGCCTTTTCCAAAATTCGTCTTAACGCCTCCTGGATGTAACACGTTAGCTGTAACGTTGGTGCCCTCCAATCTCCTGGCAAGTTCATACGTAAAAAGGATGTTTGCTAGCTTAGAATTACTATATGAAGCCATCGAAAAAAATCTTAACCTCTTTTTCTTCTTCATCATCAGGTCGTCTAAGTCGAGTTTGGCCATTTTATGCGCTCCTGATGAGACCGTGACTATTCTAGCCGGAGCACTGGCTTTGATCATATCAAGTAATAGATTTGTTAACAAAAAGTGCCCTAAATGATTTATGGCAAGGGTTTTTTCATATCCTTCTGGTGTCACTTCTCGCTTATAGAATATAAGACCTGCGTTGTTCACTAGAACGTGCAACTTTTTGTATTTCTGTTTATAACTAGATACCATTTTTCGTATCGATTCTTGAGACAATAGATCCGCCAGAAATAGTTCAACTTGATCGCTACCGGTGTCTTCTTGAATCTCCGCTAACGCAGCCTGTCCACGCTGCTCATTGCGGCACACCATGACGACTTTTGCTCCCATCCGGGCTAATTCTCGCGCCGTCTCTTTTCCAATTCCGGAATTTGC
>JALGVI010000070.1:17582-18109 GCA_029838215.1 Candidatus Helarchaeota archaeon
TCTTTTCCAATTCCGGAATTTGCACCGGTGATCATGCAAATCTTGTCTTTAATCCAATTTTCACTCATATTTATTTCAAATCCTTTATCGAAGTAGGGATACCGTGTAGAAGCCTAATTGTGTCCTCTTTTTTTAAACTTTCATCCGCCTTTTTTGCCATACTACTAGCCAAATTAAAAGTAGTGGTACAAAAAGTATTAATAATTGGGTTAATCTTCTCAATTCTTTCATTAATCGTTTCTGTAATTTCTAGCGATGTTAATTCTTGTGTCTTAATCTTTTTTGCCATCTCAAAGGCAGGTATGAAACAGCTTTCTTCGCTTTTCATGATCTATTCAACTCTTACTATAAAATCAATCAAAAAAGGATGCTTAAAATTGCATCGGAAGCTTATCGTAGTAGAAGAAAAACCCATGCTATTTATCTTCAAGATCGTTCCTGAAAGGTTTCAGGCTCAATTCCTCAGGAGTAGGGCGATACCGCTCAGAATTAAGCATGAAGGCGAATCCACAAATGCCCTACTAAAG
>JALGVI010000013.1 GCA_029838215.1 Candidatus Helarchaeota archaeon
CGAACTCATGTTGAAAAAGTTCGGCGAAAGTGCTAATTAAAGCGCGTGTCATCACGGGAACACCGCGTGAAAAAATTTAAACGTGCAGGATTGTCCAAGTTTTACGAAGCTGATGATTAACCTGTTTTGAAGTGCCTTTCATGGGAGTAACCAAACTAAGAAAGATCATTCCTGTTGAGCAAATTGCATTATCGAATTTACGTAATAAGAGAATCGCAATTGATGCTTATAATCACTTGTATCAATTTCTTTCTATCATAAGACAGCGTGATGGAACGCCCTTAATGGATGCCAAGGGTAACATAACATCCCATTTATCGGGGCTTTTTTACCGCACCATAAATTTATTGACTTCAGGGATAAGGCCTATTTATGTATTTGATGGAAAACCCTCTAAACTCAAGGCACAAGTAATTAATGAGCGAAAAAAGAAGAGAGAGGAAGCAAAGAGGAAGTGGGATGAAGCAATCGCAGAAGGAGATTATGCAGGAGCACGGAAATACGCACAGGCAGCGTTATTTTTGTCCAAGGAAATGGTTGATGAGTCTAAAAATCTTTTGACAGCCATGGGAGTTCCTAATGTTCAGGCGGCTTCAGAGGGAGAAGCACAGGCGGCTTTTTTGGTACAACAGGGTGATGCTTGGGCATCAGGATCTCAAGATTGGGATTCCATCCTATTTGGTTCTCCTAGATTCGTCCGAAATCTGAATTTTACTGGAAGGAGAAAGATTCCACGCAAAAATGAATTTGTAGAAATCCAACCAGAATTAATAAGGGCGAAACAAGTTTTTTCAGAATTAAAACTCACGCGAGAAGAACTGGTCGATGTCGGGATCATGCTCGGAACGGATTTTAATGAGGGTTTCCCGAAAGTAGGACCCGTTACAGCCCTGAAATACATTCGTGAATTCAAGAATTTAGAAACAATTATTAAAGAGAAGGGTTTCAAGATTGATTTTCCCATTGACGAAATCAGAGCCATATTTCTTTCCCCAACAATCGAAAGGGATTATATGATCAAATTTAAACGCCCAAATGATGAGAAAATCAAGAAAATCATGTGTGATGCTCACGACTTTAGCTTGGAACGCGTTGAGAATGCATTAAAAAAATACTTGCAATACATAAAAGAAAGAAAAGATGCCAAAAAACAGCGATCATTATCTAAATTCATGTGAGTTAATGGTTAATAACGAAGGAGAATTATTTTTTCTTCTTCGGTTTTTTCTCATCTTCAATAGAGACCAGTATCGTGCGTTTTCTGATTTTTCTAACTAGAAAATGTAGTCCGATTGCCCCTCCCAATCCAACCACGATAATCAACAGAACCATTCCCGCCTGCCATATCCCCCAATTGAAAGGATTGGGTGCGACGCTGATAGTCACCGAGCATGTTGTCGAATAGGAGCCACCTAAGATGAGTTCTTCTGCGCTATCGCAGGTGATGGTGAGAACGATTTGAGCATTTTCCGTGAAAAGAACGTTTTTCGGGAATACAAAAATCGAGATGGTAATTGATTCTCCAGGAGCAAGTGAATCAATGATGTACTGGTTTGGATTTTGGAAAAGCAAAGTATACCCAGAAGAACCTGAAGGGGTTACTCTAATGTTCAGGAGAGTTGTATTTCCAGTATTTGTGACAATGAAACTAAGAACGAATGGTCGGTCACCATAATATAATGACTGAGATGCATCTTGCTGGACGGATAATTCAGTAACATAATTTGAAATATTAACGAATATTGTTGTTTGATTGGCATTTCCGAGTATATCCATGCTTACAATTGTTAAATTATGCGTACTTCCTGTACTCAAACCAGAAATGTTCCAATAAAAGTAAATGTAATCGTTGAAATCTTTTCCCCGCCAAGTTGTTTCATTTTGCACGTAGACAATATCGCCCGTGGCATTATATTCAATAATCTGCCCTTGTTGACCATCTATCACAGGCCAGAGTGAGTTGTCAATGTATAGTTGGACGGAGTCTATGGTTGATATGGCATCCTTAACGTAAAATATCAACTTTTCAATGGCATTCCACGTTCCATTTTTATTGATGACAGAATTGTTCAGATGGGAAGAAAAACTCACGTATGGCCCATCATTGTCATTTTTTATGATCATCGTGGTGGAATTTGTATTTCCTGCCTTGTCGTAAGCGGTTAATGTAAATGTTAAGGTGCCAGATGGAAGATCAGAAGAATTCAGATAATAATAAGAAAAAGTTCCATTTGTAGAGTTTGCTTGTGTCCAAGTGAGATTTGCTTCTCCGTTTAAATAAAGTATTAATTTATCGTAATAAATGTCGTCATATCCCTTTACGGCAATTGTCATGTTTGAATTAATGATGTTATCACAATATATTTCATGAGTTTGGAAGCGTTCCATTACTACTTGAATATAATAAACGGATACGCCTACATCTACCGTGGAAGTGATATTAATGAAGAGTTCTAGGCGCATGTTGCTCGTACTATTAACAAGATCCCACATTGTTGTCCTATTGATCTGAAATGTAGCATTGACTTTTGAAGTTGAGTTAAATACCGAGTCATCCACATCCAGTAGAGAATTAGCCGTCCAATTATATATTTGCAGTGCCGCCCTCGTGATGCTACTGTCGGACACGTTGAGTTTAGCCGTGATGGTTAGATTCAGGTAATTTAAATTTTCTAATTTGGTAATGTTGTAATCTTCCAGCTCGATAGCATAAGGGAGAAGAATGCCTTGGGATCCATTTGAGCAGCCATGATAAAAATTATCATTGGAGTACGTGGCGGATGTGGTATTTGTAAAACAACATCCGTATAAGGGTAAATCTGTTTCAGTTTGATTTGTTAATGTAAATTCTGACAAGTCGTTTAACGTGGTATCGTTCAAATCACTTGTTCGAATATTAAGATATGGAATGTCGGGACTCGTGTTATCCACGTAAACGGTGATGTTGCCGGTGCAATTAAATGAGTTTTCATATCCATCGCGATCAAAAAATGAGACGTTTAATACGTGTGTGGCATTTGTTCCGGGAGTTCCATTATAATTAATAAAATTTGAAACATCCCAGTTATAAACAACCGTGATATTTTTATAGGAGGGGTCAATTGATTCAAAATCTGCTTTAACCCAGGTTTTGTTTTCTTCGTATTCAGTTCCTTCATCAATAACAAGCGTGATATTCTTAATACCACTGCCCGAATCGAGTCCGGTTATTTGAATTGGTACTGTTCCCGACACGAAGTCTCCAGTTTCTAAGGAAATCTCATATAGTGGTTCTTCGGTATCTATATTCGTGTAATTATAACCCCAACTTTGCGTGCTGTTTATATCACCATCATAATCAAATGCCTCAACCCAGAACGTGATATTCTCACGACCGCCTTTATGATCGCCCACGCGCTCCCACGGTAATCCAGGGATGATAGCATAGAAGTGGTCTGTCGGATCTTTATGAATCTCAAAATTGACATAATCCAGAAGAACTTGAACGGCAGATGGACCTGTTACATTGATGAATATTTCAAGACGACCATTATTGGCATTATTGATAAAATTTGTAACGTTATTTCCTGCTATGACTACTTCTGAAGTTGCATCGGAAGTGACATTAAGTGAGGAGTTTGAAATTTCAACCAGGGAATTGGAAGACCAATTATACAAGTAAATTCCGGCAATGGAAACCCCTTGCGTTGTGTTTACATGTCCTTCGAGAGTTATTTTAACATAGTCATCAGTTGCATAATCTCCAGGAAGAACATCCTTCAAGTTTACCGAAACAGGAATTAGAATCCCCGTACCATCATTCGAACAACCGTAATACACGTCATCACTTGCATTTGCTGAGCTGGCATTGTTGACGTAATCTTGACCGTGAAGTGTCAGGGCCGTGATCGTAGTATTGTCCGTCATGTTAGCAGAAACCAGCGTGTAATTTATCATCGAAATTCGGTCGGGACCGGCATTTTCAGTAATGCTCGTCCAATAATATAAAGAAGCATTTTGAATTCCTTGATTATCTTGAATTGTAACGTTAATTATTACAGGAGTACCAACCGATACATTTAGTCCTTGTGAGACGTTGTTAATATCAAAGGGGTCGTTATTGAAATACCAATTTGTAAAGTTCGGAACTGAGGCATCCTTTGACGTTATTGGGGTTGGCTGGAAAATGATAGAATTCAAATTGTTATCTTGATTGGGGATCATGACCAAGGTGAAGCTCATTAAAAGAGAAATGAATAGAATTAGAGTAGAAAATACTAACGTGCTGATGAGGAATAAACATTTAACGTGTTTCACAACTTTCCACCTAAGATCATCATCAGTGACGTGGAACTTCCATCCTTGACGCGTCAATATGAATCTTTAAAAGTCTTTTATAAAAATTGCCTTAGTATAGTTTTTTAAAATGTAAAAGAATTAAAAGACATTTTGGTTCTTTTATTATCTTCGAAGTTCTTGACAATGGGGCTCTGACAGGTGAAGATCAAAGGAATTTACTTGTTGGTAATAAATGTGATAAAAGACGTGAAAATTTCTATTGGAGCATTAGGCACGTTTACTTTTAAAAAAGGAAATCATGTCTATGTTGGATCTGCACAGAATGGGATTGAAACTCGCATTAATTATCATTGTAGAGTGAAGGAAAAGCATCATTGGCACGTAGATTATTTGCTTTCAAATAAAAATGTTTTTATCACAGAGGCATTTTATAAAAAGGCACCAAAACAAGAAGAATGCAACACGGCAAGATGGCTTGCACGAGAAGCAAAAGAAATCCCGAAATTTGGTTGCTCAGATTGCACGTGCTCAAGTCATCTATTTTTTGTAGGAGATGAGTTACCGCGTGAAAAGCTCAAGAAAAGCGGTTTCTCTCCATTTAAAGTAAAAATAAGAGAAAATAACGATGAAATTCAAAAAATTTAAGATTCATATTTCTTAGTTGAAGCTAAATGAAAGACAATGGAAAAAAAATTCCTGTTTATGCGCGACCAATATTCACGAATATAATTCTTCTCGTCCTAAATGTGTTTTTGTTCATTTTCAAAATGATATTTGGTTTCATGACGAGAAGCATTGCCTTGCAAGCAGATGCTTTTGACAGCATCACCGATGTCGTGATGGTGATTACCGGTCTCGTAGGGATAATTTTTGCCACGAAGAAACCCAACGAGCGGTTTCCTTATGGATATTATAAGACGGAGAACATCGTTAGCCTGATCATTGCCCTGCTCATTTTTTATACGGCTTATGACATAATCATGAATTCGATCCAGGCAATTCAGGGCTTTTTTCTCGGCATTCCTCGCGAGATCTTGGTAAGTCCGGAAGTTTTTATTTTCCTATTTATTTCTCTTGGTTTTTCGATTTTTTTGACCATTTTTTTGAAAATTTCGGGCAAGAAAAGCCAGTCGGTAATAATTCAGTCTGAAGCAAACGAAAAAATCTTTGATAATTTAATTTCTCTTTCGGTTATTGTTAATTTCGTCTGTGCATTTTTTCGATTATTCATATTTGATGCCATATTTGGAATCATCATCTCATTTTTCATCATTAAAGGAGGATATGACATATTCAAGATTTCCACGAAAACCTTGCTCGATGCTGTCGTCAAGTACGACCGCCGCGTCGAGTTGGAAGATTATTTTCGAAAAGTTCCGTTGATAAAAAGCTTGAAAAGCGTCCAAATTCGCGGTTATGGCAAGTATGTAGTTATCGAGGCAGAATTCACGCTCCGAAGAGATTTGCCTTTATCTCAAATAGAAAAATTTAAAGCTCAGTTAGAACGTGAAATAAAGAAGGAGTTTCCGAGCGTTTTTAAAGTTATAATGTTGATTCGGGCCCAATCTAAGAAGCTCGTTCGAATAGCGGTACCTTTAAGGAATAATCAGGGTCGTGAATCAGATGTTTCAGGGCATTTTGGTGAGAGTTCTCATTTTGCGATCTTTGAGATTCGAGATGGAACCTTGGTGAATCTAACGATTTTTGAAAATCCATACATGAATGAAAAACGTCAGAAGGGGATTTTAGTTTCGGAGTGGCTCATTTCTCAAAAAATCGACAAGATTTACGTGAAAGAAAGTTTGAAAAAGGCACCAAATTTGATTTTTAACTCCAGGTTCACGGAAATCGTTCAATGCGATGTAAAGAAGTTGAAGGACATAATATTAAAAGAAATCGAGCTTTCCATTCAAGACCGATGATTTTTATGTTTTCTAAGGACGTTGATGAATTCGTGTACAAGTATTTACAAGAAATAAATGGTGAAAAAGAGTGCGATTTTTTCGTTTATTTTAAATTTCTCATTTAGAAAAGCAATTTTTTATAAGAAATATTTTGTAGTTTTTACACGGAGAAGTCCGATGACAACAAAGAGCATGCTGAAGGATTTCGGGCATCAACCCTGTCCAATGATGAGCTTCATGAGTTCGAGGCTTCTCCATTAATGAGATATTTTCGTAAATGCTTTTCTAGGCACATTTAAATTTGAATTTAGGTGTAGAACGTGCGTATTGGAGTCATAGACACGGATCGTTGTAAGCCCAATGATTGTCGGATAGCATCACAAAAACCCCTTTGTATTCGATTCTGTCCCGTGGTAAGATCGGGTGGAGAAGCGATAATTTTTGAAGAAGAAGAGATGGACCATCCCAGGATCATCGAAAATGTTTGCACGGGTTGCGGTATTTGCGTGAAGAAGTGTCCCTATGATGCGATTCACATCTCAAATATTGCAGAGGAACTCAAGACTGATTTCACGCATAGATATGGTGTGGGTGGATTCGTTCTTTTTCGAATGCCCGTCGTAAAACCGGGAAAAATTATTGGATTAATTGGTCCAAATGGGATCGGTAAATCAACGGTCATCAAAATTCTTGCGGGGGAACTCAAGCCCAATCTAGGACGGCCTGGGGATGACCCTGAATGGGATGAAATCATTCGTTATTATCGGGGTTCCGAACTTCAAAATTATTTTACAAGCCTTTCGCAAGGGCAAATTAAGCTCGCTGCAAAACCACAATACATTACAAAACTTCCAGAAGTAGTAAAGGGTATTGCAAAGAGCCTTTTAGACAAGGTTGATGAACGAGGATGCATGAAGAACCTGATTGAAAGCCTTTCGATGGAGAAATTTTTAGATAGAGAATTGACCGTGCTTTCAGGTGGAGAGCTCCAGCGAATAGCCATTGCTGCAGTTGTTGGGCGGGAAGCCGACATCTATTTCTTTGATGAACCGTCCAGTTTTTTAGATATTCGGGAGAGGCTTGAAGTTGCCAAGGTTCTTCATGAGTTGGCAGATTTGGGAAAAACTGTTGTAATAGTTGAGCACGATTTGGCAATTTGTGATTATCTAAGTGACTTCGTTCACGTTCTTTATGGAAAACCCGGCGCGTATGGTATAGTGTCTCACATTCACGGCGTGAGAGAAGGTATTAATCGATATCTCGATGGCTTTTTGCCTGATGAAAATATCAGATTTCGTCCTGAACCCATTGTTTTTCATCTCAACCCAATTGCCTCCGATGGATGGGAGAGCATGGAAGTCGTGGCTCAATTTCCAAAGATAGAAAAAACACTGGACAATTTCAAATTGGAATTTGAGGGTGGAAAAATCTATAAAGGCGAAGTAATTGGCATCGTTGGTGAAAATGGATTGGGAAAGACCACGTTGATAAGAATTTTGGGAGGAGAGTTAGAACCCGATCCCGGTATAGAATTACCTGCTTTGGATTTGAAAATCGCAATAAAACCCCAATATTTAAAGCCGAATTATGATGGTACGGTTGAAAATTATTTATCAGAAGTGGCGGGCAAGTCGTACCACACGAGTCTTTACAAAACAGAGGTCCTAATTCCCTTTAATTTAAAATCAATTGAAGATCGATACATCAAGGAATTATCAGGAGGAGAACTCCAAAAAGTAGAGATAGCCAGGACTCTTTCAACACCTGCAGAGTTATATTTATTTGATGAACCATCGGCATATATTGATAGTCAATCTCGTCTGACAATCACGAAGGCAATCAAACGCAACATTCAAAACAAGCACGCAACAGCATTCATCGTTGAACACGACATCCTTTGCGTTGATTTCTTGAGTGATCGTCTAATCGTTTTTACCGGCGAAGCAGGGCGAAAAGGTATTGCATATCCACCTATTGGATTAAAAGATGGCATGAACCTGTTTTTGAAAAACGTAGACATTACTTTTCGACGAGATCCTAGAACGGGTAGACCTAGAATAAACAAATATGGTTCTGAATTAGACAGGAAACAAAAAGCTGCCGGAGATTATTATTACATTTCAAAAAAAACAGAAAATTAGATTAAAAATACTTGAAAGTGAAGAACTTATCGACTGGAAATTTCAAGATCCAAACCAGAATGATCGATAGACCCAATGGAATCAATAACCGAGCCAAATGCGTGAGGAAAAGACCCAAAGTACCGAGAAACATTGCTATTATGAGCGGGTCAAGAAGAAAAGTAAGTCCAATCTGAATTAATGTATTTAAGAAATAATACACAACGGCGATACCCATGTACACTAAATATTGCACATAAAGCCTGGAGTCTTCTTTCCTTTGCTTTTTAAACGTGATGTAACAATCCATGAAGTACTTTACGGTATATCCAATGGCAAGAGCAGACCCAATCACGAGAAATAAATCATAAAACTGTTCACCATCAACAAGAAATATCATGCGAAAGAGTATTTGAAAAACAATGTTAACGATCGTTGCAGTTATGGACGAAACGGTATATAGCCCTAGTTGTTCAAACAAATCCTTGGTACTTTCGTCTTCAGTCATGGAAAACCCCATTCTTATTGCATGAGATTGAACCGCGTTTTTCTTTTATTAAAGCTTCGTTTTCTCGAGAATAAGGAAACACGGAATCAAGATTTAAAGATCATTTAATTCATCGAATTTGCTTGTTTTTCGTCACTTCATTACGCATTTATGTCGGATTTGTTCCGTAAAATATTTAAGTTTGGCTTTATTTATGTACATGTGCATTGGTCTGGCATGAGCAAATGAAGTCGTCATTTCTCACGTTTCTTCACTTCCAAGACATCGATGGAAACCATGATAAGCCCGTTTCTTTCTTTCCGTTGCCATTCCTTCGATGTAGCAAGATGAAAAATTAGCACGTTTCGTCGAATTAAAAGCAAGAGATCAGTTATTAACGCAAATTTGAATCCAATTCGATAATCTCACTTCCCGTTTACTTCAATATTCGAGAATAAAAGTAAGATATTTCAATAAAAGGCTTTAACGCCCAAAGACGGAGATTTACCACGTTCAAGAGTCAAAAAATCAAGTTATCTCCAGAATCTTATTTCAATTATTTCCATAAAATGTCCAATGGCACTTTCAGCTCATCATGCAAGATCAATGCATTTTTTTTTCTGCTTAAAATCAATGGCGTGTTTTCCTTCAATCAGGTTCTTGACAATTTCCTTTGCTTTAACATTATTTGGAGAATCCTTATTATATGCATGAACCAGAATATTAGTATCTATTAGTTTCATACAATTCGTCCCTCGTTATCTCTATTGGGGTGCCCAATGAAATTCCTTCATTTAGATCCTTTAATGCATCCCTATTTAATTCGTCTACAGTATTAAATATGATTTCAATTCTATTTCCGAGTTTATTAAGGAAAATCTCGTCATTATCATGTAAATCCATGTTCTTGTGAAGTTTGGGTGGTAATTTTACATACCAAGAGTTCCCTATCTTCTTGATCTTTGATTTTTGCATGAAATCTCGTAGTTAATTTTTGCATAAAAAGTTAACTTTTCAAATTTTGTACTCGTAGCTTATTGACAGATAATAGCTTCTTTTTATCAAAGCTTTTAACGATAAAATTAAAAGAATCGAAAAATTTTTTATTCTTGAAAAAAGTTGAAAAATGGAGTCATGAAAAATGCGGTATGAATTGGAAGATTTTGGAGTTTCAATTGATGTGAAGGAGTGGGCTCACAAATATTTCAAGGAACATAGAAGACACGTGTTTAGAAAGGACCCTGAAGAACCATTTCCTAACTTGCAGGTGCGAGTTGATGATGTTGCAGAAAGTAATCTGCATGAATCCACGGATGTTTTAGTAGAGACCATAAAAAAACAATTTCCAGATGAAGTCAGGATTGAAGATGTTCAAAAAAGTAGGATTAAGGATTTTCCGGCGATTTCAATGCGTGTAAATGGAATTGAAGAGAATGGCTTGGAATTGATGATGTTAAATTATATCATTTCAACGGGTGAAAAACTGATAATGCTTCGTTTCATCTTAAAAACGGAGCAGTTTGAAACACATGTAGATGAAATTCAAGAAATAGCTCAAAGCATAGAAATAATTTGAAAGGAATCGAAGTAAATTCGATTGACTTCTTTTTTTTCTCTATTTTTGTTACGTGTTATTCTCGTGATATTCGGTTTCTAATCTTTTTTTTGTAATAGATCAGGTGGTGACGATTGAGAAGACGTGATTAAATGATGCCTAAAAATGATATTTCTGGTCTTGAGGAAGCAACGACAGAGCCAACGGGTTTAGATTGCTTGCAAGGGCTTGATTTTAACGCGACCATGAGCGGAGTCTCAGGTTTGCGAAGACCTTTAAATCCTTTAGGCGTCGATGAGTTAAATGAAATCAGAGTCATGAATTTTGAGTTTGATATGTATCTCAAGAATCTCTTGGAATATCGATTGGAAGATGTCATAAAATTCGGACGGCAATTTTCGCTTGACATCCTTGTTAATTATCTAAAAGATGATTTAAATTTTGGCAATCCTCTATATTTTGATTCTTATTTGAGCATAATCCAGCAATATGGACTTGCAGACGTTAAAGTCATTAACGGTCAAGGAAAACAGGCTTTATCAACGGGATTCAATTTGGCTTTCTTTGGGGATCCCGGCACCGGAAAAACATTTGCCATTGATGATATTATTCGTGGGAATGAGTCAAACGGCATTGAGCCGCATGGATTACCCGGAAGGAATCGTTTCTGTGGGGGAATGACGGCACCTCGATTTATTCGTATTGGAGAGGCATATCACGATCTAAAATTTAATTTCATAGTGCCCGAATTTAATGACTGGTTCAAATATAAGGGAATGATCGAACCATTAAAACTGGCAATGGAGCACAAGCAGCTTCGATATGAGATTAAAGATGAAGCGATCGGTCCTTATGAATTCACTTCATTTTTTTCGGTGAATTATAACGTAAAGACAAAGCTTGGTCGAAGCAATACAAGGCGAAATTACAAGGTCACGGTTTCGGATCCGAATTTCAATGCGATTGAAGATAGAATGCTTTGCCGGCTTCACGTATTAACGAAGAACAGATACAATGCAATAATAGATAGCCAGAGGAGGATGTCATTAGGGCTTGTTTCGATGCATTTGGCAAAAAAGATCCGGGATCACGTCACGCTACTTCACGCCATACAGACATCCCATCATTTAACAGCGAAAGAGTTTCCATCCAAACCCGTCTTGCTCACGGACAATGTTTATGAAAAATTGGAGGATGCGAGGCACCACCTGTTCAATGAATTGCCTGAAGATACGATTCAATTTAGTCCGCGATTAGAATTTCGAGCCATCAAGTTGGCTTGCGCTGCTTCCTTATTGACGCATTTTCAGCAGGATGATTACTTGCTCATAACAAAGCAGGCACTCAAGCTAGCAATTCGATTTTTCATTGAAGAAGCATTATTGAGATCAGGAAGCGATGCGGATATCGAGAAAATTCTTTCGAGGATTTTCTAATTGAAAAATGCATCCAGCGTTTTCGCCTTGCTTTTCTTCTTTTTCTTCTTTCGGGGCTTTGACGCTACAGGTTTTTTCTTTTTAATCTTCTTCGGCTTCTCTTCTTCAACTTGGAGTTTTTTCTCTTGTTTCTTTGGCTTCTTTGTCTTTGGTACTGTTTTGGTTTTAACTTTAGCGGGTTTTTTCATTACGTCGCGAGAAATCGGTTTTACTTCAAGAGGTTTTGGTGGCGGTGGTTTCTCAATGATTAGGGGCTCTGTTTTTGGGAGATGTTGCAAGGGTTCTTCTTCGACATCCTGTAATAAATTGAAATCAGGAGACCAATCAAGAGGGAATGGAGGACTCCAAATATCTGCATTTTTAAAAATTAGGAATCCGTTTTCACGACTTACGAAACCCTCTTGAAGTGCAAGATGAAGTATTTTTTTTGCATCCGTGAAGGAGCACCCTTCGAAATGGTCGTAACACAAACCGAGAATGAATTCATCTTCCGTAATCTTGAATTTGTTTTTAATACGAAAAGGAATGGATGAGCTCCAAAGCAGGTCTTTTCTGGAAAGAACCATGACCATCTCCGACGAGGTTTGGCATCAAGAATTCTTTTCTTGAGATTTACAAAACTTACTTAATAAAAGATTCTCAGATGATTATATAAATAAAAATTCAGTTTCGTTTAAAAGAAAGATAACAATTTGGTCGAACATCTCGGATTGAGTGAAAAAATCGTTCTTGGTGATTTTAATTAAGATATTAATCATGAATGCGCCGATGAAGAAGCTGGGTGGACAATTTGATGCGCCTGCCTATTTGGCATACTACCTGCATAAAAGTGGTCATCCCACTTGCGTGATTGGTAATGTTAATACGAAATTTTTGAAGATTAATCGCTTAAAAACGATAACGTTTTTAATGGCAAGTTTTCCAAAATTGATCTTGCACGATTTTGACGTGATTCATGTCCATTTTACTCAATATTTGGTACCGACTCTCGTAAAGAAAAGAGCAAAAAAAATCCTGAGTACTCAAGGAAATTTCGTTGAGGGAATGTATCGAGATTATGGAAGACTTCTTGGAAGAGTTGCAGGGAGTTTTGAGAAATTCATTTACAAATTTATTGATGGGGTCATAATAGAAAGTGATGAGGAGGCAAGAATTTGTCAGAAGTATGGCGTGAAGTACAAGTACATACCTAAACTTTACCCAACCAATCCTTCATTTTATCCGAGTGAAGCGGAAGTCCTTCATAAGAATCAAATCATATACGCAGGGCGGCTTTTTAGGATAAAAGGTCCGGATATTCTGATAAATGCAATGCAACACGTTAATGCAAATTGCATTATTTGTGGGACAGGACCAGAAGAGATGAATTTAAAACGTTTAACAAAAAAAATAGGCGTGTCAGGTAAAGTACATTTTCTCGGCTTTCAAAATTGGGACAGGTTAATTAAATTAATACGGGGATCAAAAGCACTCATTATTCCCAGCCGTTCGGAAGGCATTCCTCGAGTTCTCATTGAAGCCATGTCAGTAGGCACGCCCGTAATTGCATCAAGAGTAGGGGGCATTCCAAGAATCATTAAGGATTCCAAAAACGGCTTTCTCGTGCAGAGCAGTGACGTGATGGGATTGGCTAAGGCAATTTCCCGAATTCTGACAGATGATGATTTACGAGCAGGACTTAGTGAACAGGCTTCAAAAAGCATTGCAGAACATTTTGACTGGGAAAAAGCAATAAAGCAAACAATAGAATTTTATGAATCAGCATGATTTTAAGTGTAATGATAAAAAAAATGCGATTATTTACCCAGATCTCTGAGCTGTGAAAGTAATTTATCAATGGAATTTTTACTTTTTGTTACTTTCTTCTCGAGGTCGTTTTTCAGCTTGCGATATGCAGCTGGTGTCAGGCGTTTTCGTTGTCGATATCGAATTTCTAATAGTTTCAGGCTTTCTCTATGCTGATCACGTTCGGCTTCTCGAACTTCGAGCTTGTCAACGATTTCCTTATAGATTCCACCAGCAGTCCGCATATCACTTTTTAAATCTTTCAATTCAGTTTCAAGATCGAGTATCTTTCGATCTATATTCTTGAATTCCATGCGATATTCACGCTTACGGATTTTCCCCTTGCGCAAGTTAGTTTCTAGGCGTTCAAGTTCGTAGTCATGAGCAATTTTCTCTGAATAAAGGTCTACAAATTCTTGAATTACTTTTGGAACCACGACTTTTGGTCGGCGAATGAGTAATTTTTCGCTGGGTAATTCCCTGCGCAGGACCACATAGGCGAAAATGACAGCGGAAATTATTGCCATAATGAAAGCGGGACGCCACCAATTTAGAATGTAGGTTCCTAATGCATTAAACTGGCAAGAAATGTCGATGTCATCCATATCAGATAGATTCTCATAGGAAAACTTGAGAGAGACACGACCGTTTTGTGTAGTGACTTCAGGAACAGAGGGAGAGACTGTTTGTATCGAGGCACCATAAGGTAACAAGTATTCAATAGTGGCACTATCTATTAAAAATGGGTACTGATCGAGTGAAATAATATCTCCTTTGAAAAAGTGTTCATCTCCAATAACTTGCACGTATTGCTCATATGGAAGGCGATATTCGATCCAATAAGTAGTTTCCTGATTTTTTGATAATGCACGCCGATTTTCTGACCATAATACCGAGATTTGTTGATAAGTTGGAGTTTCTGCTTGAGTGGAGAAATCTTGACTTTTTACAAATAATTTTAGAAAAAGGGAGTTAAGGGGTTGAATAAACGCCGACGATTTTGGCCACCACGGCATGCTGGTTAAAAAATCCTCAAGAGGATTTATTGTCAAGTCATTGGTTATTAAAAGGCTGGTTGAATCATATACCTTCACGCTATTTGGAACATAATCACCAGGAATGTTAAAACTCCACTGTGATAGCGCTACATCGCCCAGATTTTTTATCGTGTGTTTTTCTTTTATATAAATAAGTCCCCATTCGTCAAAGCGAACTTCTCTTTCTAAAGAAATGCACCTGACAATGCCTCCAGAATCTTGAGTCAAGGAGAAAATATAAGTAAATGATTCGGATGTTAGCGGCGATATATTTGTTCCCGAATACGATGATTCGGAGGATGATTGAGCATTTAATGACTGGGAAATGGAAGTAGAGTAAGAAGATATGGTATATGGTGAGACGGGATGTTTTCCAAGTGAAAGAACATATTGATTTGTCAAGCTGAAATCGATGGCATTACCATAAATAATGACAACTTTAAAATCGTATATTTGATCAGGTAGAAGAGGTGAATCTGCATACACGTTCCATTTTAAGTAACCGTCTCCGGAATATACCTGCTTTTTCATCGTGAGAGGAACATTATTTGAAGATGCTTCAATAAAGAAGATATTCGATTCATCAGAATATGGAACGGCAATCTGAATGTATTGCTTTGAAATGGGTAAGAGGTTTTTAACTTGATACTGATCGATGACTTCGACAACAGCATGAATCTTTATAGATACGATACGATTGACTTGAATGACTTGAATGGCATTTTCATCCTCGATAACAGGTAATGAACAGGATTGAATGTCAAGCGGTTTCGTATTATCGCATGAAACATCGGTTTGCAGAGGTTGCATTACTAACATAGCCATTAGAGTAATGCTAAACATTATCAGTCCGAAAATCAAAAAGAAACGTACCTGCTTATTCAAGGATGATTCGACCTCTAAACCGCTTTGTATCGAATTTCATTCAAACCATTTTTAGACTTTTGGTTCAAACTCTTGAGATAATGATTTCTAGTTCGTTTTTAAAATTTATTCATGAACAAGATCAACGTAAGAATCGATGGTTCGAGTTTTTCTAATATAAAATAATGATGAAGTTAGGTAAATAAAGAAGTTTCAGGAATGCAAAAGAAAATAAATTCACTCAAAAAATTGAATGGGGAGAGTCACGGGTTCTTCTGTCGTGTATTGTAGTTTACTTTCGATCCACTTTATTTTTTGATTAAGAAACTGCAGTTGATTCTTGCACTCTTGCAATTTCTGACGGTATTGTTGTCTTTTCAAGAAATCAAGGGGGTCTCCAGAGATTTTACGCTCCAAGGTTTTCAAATCTTCTTCAAGCAAGATTTTTCTTTTTTGGAGATTCAATAGCATCTCTCCGATTTCATCGTGCACGTGATTGTTAAATGTAGACTCTTGAGATCTTATCATTGGAGGTGGACGGGGCACAGAATTAAATTGCCTTGACACGGGATTATTTGTGAAATAGTGAGCTTTTTGATTTTGATTTGGTTGAAATGAAATCGGATTTTGAATATAAGGGGATTGTCTTTGAGTGGCTTGAACAGATGCTTGTGTCATACTCTGATCAAAAATGTTTTGCAGGTGATCAACGGCTTGCTCGATTTTCTCCTTAAGTTCATTTAAATCACACGCCGTTTCGGAGGCATCCATTAACGTTGCCATTAGTTTGTCAGAAACTTGATGAATGGAAAAATTGGAGGCTATTTCAAAGTATTTCAAGATATTATCGTGCATTGTTTTCTTTGCAGCGAATTTTATTAAGCCTCGGTCTGTTTCCAATTGCAATCGCTTAAAAATATGCCCAACCATGCTCATTTTCTCAAGACCATCCAGAAACATTTCAAACGTTACTTCAAGGTCAGAAAAAAATATTCCTTTTTTCTGAATGAAAATCAATCGTTGGTCAGTTAACACCAAAGAACCTTTTTGACTGTTTAATCTTGCAAGAGTGCATTCTTTTATTTTAACGTTATCAAACATGGCAATTGGGAGTTCTTCAGGTAAGAGCGTCATGATTGGAAGAATGGTCGAAAATTTATCCTTGAATGAAATTAACTCATGGATTGCATCAGAAACATAAGTTAACTTTTCTTTGGAATCTCGAAGGAGATCGTCGACATAGGCACGGAAAGTGGTGATGGTATCCTTGATTTGATTTAGAATCGTATCATAATAAGCAAAGTTTTGAGGTGCCCAACTTTCGGTATAATTGAGTTTTTGGACTTGTTGTTGAAGCAAAGGCATTTTCTGAGCTAGTTTGACCAAAAGTCTTTCCTTATAAAGAGGTAATGCATTTAAAACTTCCAAAATATATGTTTCTAGTTGATAGTCGTGTAAAAATGCTGCAGAGCGGAGCTTGATTAATGTTCTTTTTAAAATCCGCATTTTTTGTTGAACTTCTTGAAGACTATCATGAGCATGCATCAAGGTCATGATTTGTGAACGAAATTCTTCTACAAACGAGCGATTCTTGCCTGCTATGGATACTATCTGGACGTGACGACAACTAGGACACATTTTATGGTTGCTGATTCCCTCTTTCAAGGCAGTAGACTTGCAAGTCCTGCATTTTATCTTGCTTGATTTATTTTGCAAGTCGTCTTGCATGATTTTAGTGCCACATTTCATGCAATAGAGAAATTTTTTCTTCTCTTCTTCAACACATCTTGAGCACAAAATCACGTTGCAATTGTTGCAATAATACGTGGCAACCCGTTCATTGCATATATTGCATGATGACTCTTTTCCGATTCCTTGCTGGACCCATGAAGAATTCATTCAAAAAACCTCAATCAATAGGATGGCGCCAAATAAAGTAAGAAGCGTTCTGAATTCATAAAAAACTGAATATCACGCAAATAATACCTGACTCAAATCCGAATCAGAAAAAAAAGCATTCATGAGTGAAAATATCTAAAAAAATGATGTCAAAGAAGATTTTCGGGGAAGTGAGATGAATGTAAATCTTTTTCGAAGAGGTAAGGCAACATTATATATAGGGACGGCACCTTCAAATGCGAATTTCTTTCCAAGATGAGCATGTCCGTGGACCACGACATCGATTTTCTCCTTGAAGACGGAACGACCCATTTTTTTAGAGCCAATATAAGGATAAGTTCCGGGTCTTTCACCAACCACCGTCTTGTATGTTGGTGGATAATGGAGAAGGAGAATTTTAATATCTGCATCCAATTGTTTCAGAAGTTTCTGTATCATCTCAATTCGATTTGAATAAGTTTCATGTATTCCAGGAATGTTTTTTTGTTGCCACCAAGTGGGACGATCGAGCACCCCTTTAGAGCCAACGATTCCTATCGTCTTGTTTTTTATTTCCAATATGGTTGATTCATCATTTAGAAATGATATTCTTTCTCCTGCAATTGCTTCTATTTCCTCCCAAAGGGGATCGTATTCTTCATTTCCGAATACGGCGATAATGGGACTTCTTAGTTTTTCAAGAGGCTTCATCACGAGTGGTACTTCGTTTATATCTCCTTTGAGGATCATGTCTCCTGCTAATAATAAAAGATCGCAATTTTGTAGCTTCGAAGCGGCTCTTTTAATTGCTTGTTGATATAACGGCAAGTATTTGGGAGCATGGACGTCGCTTATGGCTCCTACTAGAATTTTCTCCATTATCTCTCGCGATTTCCAATTATGAACTCTTCGACCCAATTTCTTGCAGTGTTGTCTGGAACCTGTATTGGTGGGTGCTTGAAGAAGAAAGAGGAAATACCTGTAAGCGGTCCGGCAATTTTTCGATCCAAAGCGAGTTTCATACCCCGAATGGCATCGATTACGACTCCTGCAGAATTTGGGGAATCTTCAACAGATAATTTAAGGGTAAGGGTTACGGGTTGGTCGCCGAATTTTCGTCCTTTCATGTAAATATAGCATATTTTTTTGTCTTGAAGAAACTCAACATAATCCGAGGGACCGATCCTGACAGGGACGTCATACGGAACGAGACTGGTCACGGCACTCGTCTTGCTAATACGCTTGGTTTTTAATCGCCCTTCTTCGAGCATGTTCAAGAAGTCAGTATTTCCTCCGATATTTAATTGATAAGTTTCTTCTATTTTTATGCCTCGCATTACCATGAGGTCGGCAAGGGTTCGATGAACGATCGTTGCTCCGAATTGTGATTTTATATCATCACCAGCACAGGGCAATCCGGCATCCGTGAATTTTTTTGCCCACGTTTCATCAGAGACGATGAATTCAGGGATGCAATTAATGAATCCAATACCCGCATCAAGTGCTGCCTGCGCATAAGCCTGAGTGCCTTCCTTGCTACCAACAGGCAGGTAATTGACCAACATGTCAGCCTTGGATGAGATCAGTACTTCAACTAAATCAACAGGTTCGGTTTGTTCGGGGTCATAGCAATGAAATGGAGCCTTCATGTGCTTGGCGACACCATCCTTGATTGGACCAGCGAGAACCGTCACGCCTTGGTGGGGAACCGTACAAAAATTGTGAGCAGAATTTGGGTCAGCATTAATTGCTTCACTTATGTCCTTTCCAATCTTGAGCGAATTAACTTCAAAAGCAGCAACAATTTCAATATCACTGGGGCGATATCCTCCAAAATTCACGTGCATTAGCCCAGGAATCTCGTCTTCATCAGTTGCTTCCTTATAATAATATAGACCCTGAATGAGTGAAGATGCACAATTCCCCATTCCGGCAATGGCTATTCGTATTTTATTGGTCATTATCTCTTGTCCCCTTGCAGTTTAGAACTTGATTTTAGGAAGAAAAAAAGATTATTAAAAATATCGAAATGAGTTTTTTGAATTTTGAAAAATATTGAAAAGTAATGACATGATAAACTAATAACATAAAATCCATGAGTTCTTTTTAATGTTAAGACAATGTCCTTATTTTAAAAAATGTTCGACGGTAGATCGCATTCTCTACGGGAATAAAGAATATCATTGCATGGGGATTACTTCGTATGATAGTTGTCAGAAATTTCAAGAGTTCGAACTCATAAAAACAACGAAAACAAAGAATCCATATTTAGAATTGAATAGGAAGTTAAGAGATCTTCTAAAAATGCTGCGGTCTTTTTTGACAAAACCCGTTTTCATGCTCGTTTGTGATTCTACTGGAAAAGTGTTACATTGCGATAGCGGAATTGGAGAAAATTTGGACTATCTCCTTGAAGTTGTAAAAACTCAGTTTAATAAGAAGGAAGTAAGCGAGCACGTCGTGATTTCAGATGGAGCCATGCATTACTATGGTCTTTTCAAGCTTTCAGAAAATGGATTGTTAGTCTTGGTAATGCAGGAAGACCTAAAGGAAGATATACAGGAAATTAAATCGTGTGTTAAGCAGATTTCAGGTGAAATAAATCCCATCATCGAGAAGTTTCTCTTGTGGATGAATTTCTTTGAACCGATAAATGAATCATCAGATTATTCTTTCAGGGAACGTTTTAGCATTCTTGAATCAATGGTTCAGGGCTTGGTACCGGTAGAGGAAATATTGAAGGAGATTGACTTACTTCAATCGCTGGTCGCACAGATCTTTGCATGGCATCCATTGATGTATGAATTATCAATTATTCGTCAAAGGCTCTTGGAATATGAGAAAGATGGATATCTCTCAAAGAAGGATAAACAGAACTTTTTGGATAAAATTACTAAATGGAAAAAATTATTGGTTTGAATGGAAGAGAGACGTTTAAAGGTAAAATTTTTTTTCTAACGCGGCATTATCTCGAGGGGATCTTGTATTTTTTATGATTTTTGTAAATGATTACAGCAAATAAGATTCCAACAACAATTACGATAACGGCATGAGTGATGGTTGGCAAGAGCAAAGCGAACTGGAGTAATGATATCCCCACTCCCAATAAAATGCCAAGACTAATTCGGATTCTATTAGTACTTTCCCTAAATTCCAATTTTTGAGTGATCCAATCGATCATTGTTGGTATTAAAAACGATACTGCAAAAATGAGAGAAATGAAAGGGTCAAAAAACAAACCAATTGAAATTCGAAGGATTATTATTACAAACATTGATATTAAAAGTGAAACCGTGATTCCGGTACAACGGGCACAAAAATGAATTTCCTTCCCTCGAATTCTTAAAGTCAGGGTCCGATCATACTTATCTTCAGAATGATGGGATATGAGAAGGTGTAAAAACCGCATGATTTTTTCTTTCGACACGTCCATGTTGTATCCTCAAGTGTTTGATTCTTCGGTTTGGAGCGGCTGAATTCTCTGACCACATTTATCACAAAATTGATAATTTTCACTCATTAATGCATTACAATGTGGACAGGTGATCATCTTTGGTTTACCAGTAGGAGCAAAATGCTTTTGTTTTTCTTCTGCATTTTTTTTATTGTTTACCCAATAACTTCGATGCAATGGCACGTCACCCACTAGGATTTCTCCTGTTCGTTCATTTACTTCTACAGGCAATTTTTTCTTTTTCATTTCTTCGACAAAATACATTACATCTAAGAAAGGTAGGTTCAAGTCTTTCATGACGGTAACTATCGGAACACGACCGTCCTTATAGCGAAGGATATGATTTCTCACGCGTTGTTTCCAATTGTATCGAGAATAAATGTTGTAACTAACAAGACCCACGACCATGATGAGAAGAAACCAAGAGAACATGTCAACTTGTTTATAAACGACAAAATCAAAAATGATAAAACCAATAACAAAAATCAGACAACAAATGTCAGTAAGCACGGAACCTCTTCTGATGCTTTGACCTTGCATTATAGTTTCGGGATCCATTTCTATTTTTTCCTAAATAAAATTACTAATTGAATAATTTTGAATTGACCTAATTACTAATTTCATTCCGGCATATATCAATTTTTGGAATTGCAATCGCGTTGATTTCGAGCGTTTTTTTCTGTACTTGCAAATTCCGATAAAAGTTGAAATAGAATAAATGCAATTCATTAATTAAAAAAATATTTGAAGAGTAATTTCCATGGCAGTATTTGAAAAATATGGGTTTGGAAATAAAATTGCGTATGGAATGGGCAATGTTGGGGACACGATTGCATACCAGACATTTACTTTTTTTATATTTGTATTCTATTATGCTGTTGTTGGCTTGAATACATGGTGGATCATGGTTGCATTTATCATTTGGTCAATTTGGAATGCCGTTAATGATCCTTTATTAGGACTCGTTTCGGATAAGACAAAGGCAAAGATGGGACGACGGAAATTTTGGATTCTCATCGCCGTGGTCCCATTGAGCGTGATAATGGTCCTATTGTGGACTCCACCGGCAATTTTTGGTATCCCGACCTTCAATAATCCGTTTTATATTGGACATCTTCTCAATTGGATCTATTTTCTCGTCATTATCGTCCTCTTTGATTTCTTCTACACGATGTTCAGTCTCAATACAACGGCGGCTTTTCCAGAAATGTACATGGATCAATTAGATCGAAACCAAGCATCACTGATCCGGCGAGTTTTGACAATCGTTGGTTTAATCATTGCGGTGATTCTTCCAACGTTGATCATTGGAGATACTAAAAGTCCTACAAGCTTGACGATTTATCCGGTAATGGGAATCGTTGTCGGGATTCTCGTGGCCGTGAATCTTGGAATCTTGCTCAAATGGGGACTTAAAGAACGGAAGGAATTTCAGCACGATCCTGAAGTAAATCCGGGATTTGTTGAGTCTTTGAAAATAACATTAAAGAACAAGTCATTTCTAATCTTGGTTCTCGGCAATTTAGGAAATTGGTACGTCTACGGCATAATTCCGACGGTTGTCCTGTTATATGGTCAATGGGTGCTAGGAGTTCCCGCAGGTCTTGACATCTTGAGCATGGTCCTGTTGCTTGCCACGTTTCTATCAGCCGCAGCATTGATGCCAATATGGAAGAAAATCGGCGATAAAATAGGGAATCGAAACGCGATGATATGGACTTTTATTGCTTGGGGCGGTGGCTTGATTCCGATAATGTTCGTCACCGGTCCGTTGGTATTCGATTTCACGTTATTTCTGATGGCATATATTCCCATGTTGATAATCATGATGATTGTCGGTTTCGGGATTTCAGGAAGCATATATTTAATGGACTTAGTCATCTCGGACGTGATTGACGAAGACGAAGTCAATACAGGAGTTCGGAGAGAAGGCGCATTCTATGGCGTTAACGCGTTGATCATCCGACTTGCCACGATTCTCGTCATGGTTTCCATTGCATTAGTGTTTGGTGGTACGGGGTGGGCGGATTACACGCCTTACATTCTAGACCCGACATTTTATATATTAGGTCTAAAAATCTTGATGTCAGTACTTCCAGCCATTGCATGTTTCCTCGCGGCAATTTGTTTTTGGATCTTTCCATTACACGGTAAAAAACTGGACGACATTAAGGAAAAATTGGCTGAACTTCACGCGAAAAAGCAAAAAGACATTAAAAGTGCTTGAATTTCACCAATTTCTTTTTTTATTTTTAATATCACCCTGAATCTTGAAAAATCCATTATGATAGATAATAATTATAATTCATTCACTGATGGTATGAATCAAAAGGAGGATACCAAGATGGCTCAAAGTGGCAATAAAGACATTGAAAAAGTGCGTCAAAAAGCAATGAAACATTATGAAAAAGCCATGAAATTTCGGTCGAAGGAGAAGTTTCCGAAGGTCGTAAAAGAGTTAAAACAAACAATGAAACTTTTTAATGAGGCGTCTTCACACAAGGAAGTGGAGAAAGTTGCTCTTCGGCTTGTTGAGATGGCACTGGTGGAAAGGGAACATAACATTGCAGCAAACGCTTTAATGGAAGCCGCAAATGCGGCAATCATTCTCAATGAATGCATTAAGGCTTATGAACATTATAAATCAGCTATAAATTTTTACGTAGATGCCCCTAAAATTAATAAGTCCCGCGAAATAATGCACGCGACATGTCTTGCATCATTCATCCGCCTGCTTCAAGGTCGGTTCGATGAAGGAATCTCTTTTTTCAAGACGAATTTGAAAAATAATAGGTTTAAAAACATCGAAAAAGAACCCCTGATTCAATTTACGGAAGGAATATTAAACGGAATTATTTCCAAGAAGGATGAATATCTGGATAGAATAGAAGACATCCAAGCAAAGTTAGGCTTAAAAAAAGGCGAAATGCTTCTTTGTGAGAAAATGGTTTATATTCTTAGGGAATATCTGAAGTTCAAGATAAGAACAGAACTTGAACCTGCAAAAATTTATGCAGGAGACCAATTCACGTTTAAAATATTAATTGAACACCCAAGAAATATAGTCTTCATTGACTCTTCCCTTGATCATGATACGAATCGCTTAGAGGCAATCAGTGGACTTAATTCGAAAGAAGACGGCAAGCACTTTTCGATGGATTTCAAGGCAAGAGTTGATGGAGATACTCAAGTTGGACCAATGACAATCGTTCTTCAAACAGAAGATGATTTTAAATTTCCTTTAACAATATCCAAGAAATTTAAGATTCTCCCAGGGAAGCCAAAAGTAGATGTAATAATCGAAGAACAACAATTGCTCAAGGGAGAAAAGAACCAATTTGATATCATACTTTTTAATTCTGGAAAAGGTGAAGCATCAAGAATCACGCTAGAATTAGATTTTCCCGAAACGCTTCTCTTTGTAGGAGGAGTTAATTCGAAAAAACTTCATTCTCTTAAAGCCAATGCAAGATTTCCGGTATCTTTTTTAGTAACTCCATTAGTTGGTGCAGAATTAAAAGGAAAATACCGTTTATCTTACTATAATGATTACAATGAAGAATTCTCGAATGAGAATGATATTGAAGTAAAGATTTTTTAAGCATATCAATCCGTACATCAAACGTAAAAAAAATTCAATGATTTATGATTATCAAGTTCCTACTTGAGATGAATAATTATGGACGTATTTGGTGTTAGTAAATATGCACGTCTTGGCTCATTTGATTTTGTTGGATTAGCTCTTTATCACATGTTTAACAGCAACATGGAAGTGAGTCAAAAATTTCGAGATCGTGTTAAAAAAACGAAAGAGAAAATAGTTCTTGATCTCGACATGTATCCCATCATGATTAATCTTACAGAAGTTCCTATCGAAATCACGAGATATTTTACAGAAGAACCTACAATAATAGTCAAAATGCCCACACAAGACCTCCTACACATAGTAGAAGGTAAGAGTTCAATGATTCGTTCATTTTTAACGGGAAAAATGAAATTAAAGAGAGGAATTACTAAACTTATGAAGGTTTATAATCTTTTTTCGAAAGTACTTTAATTTATTGATTAATAGAGGATGATTTCATGGTGCAACAAACAGAAATTCATGATTCAATTACTAAGGAATTGAAAGAAATAGTTGGTGAAGAGTGGGTGTCCGACTTTCCAGAGGAATTACACGCTTATTCTTATGACATGACAGAACACCCACCCAGCATGCCAGATTATGTAGTTATGCCACAAACTCCGGAAGAAATTCAAAAAATTATTAAATTGGCAAATGAACACAAGATCCCGGTCGTCCCATTTGTTACGGGCAATAATGTTGGCGGCCTCACAATTCCCTTAAAGGGTGGAATTGTTGTTGATTTAAAAAGGATGGATAGGATAATTCGGCTCGATGAAGATGATATGTATCTCATAATAGAGCCGGGTGTCACTTTTGGACACGTAAAAAGGTTTCTTGAGAATACGGGTTTCAGGTATTGTTATCCGAACGCCCCTCCATTCGCATCAGTCATGGCAAACGCACTATTGGGAGGATTGAATAATCTTTCATTGAAACACGGTAACATGTCTCACGTTATTAATGGTATCGAAGCAGTTCTCCCTACTGGAGAATTAATAAGAATAGGGAGTTGTGCCCTTTGGGACGAACATTGGTGGTCCCTTGGCTCTCTTCCTGACCTTTTAGGATTATTTATCAATTGGCAGGGCATGAGCGGTATAGTTACAAAAATGGCAATCCAAGTCTGGCCAAAAAAACCAATAAACCACATATTGGTCGTGTTATCGTACGATTTAGCTTCTACTTATGATTTTGTAAGAAAAGTCACTCATTATGAAATTTTAGATGACTTGCTTTTAATGTCAATGGAAACAATCAAGATGGTAAATGGCGTTCCGTATGGTAAAGCAGTCCATCTTGAGGGTGAACCCCGATGGGCTCTTGTTCTTGACGTTAGTGCTAATATCGAGCTCGAATACAAGGCAAAATATAAAATGATCCATGATTCATTTAAAGAGTTGAAAAAAGCCGATCCAAATGCATTATTCACGACTGCCGAAGTCGCAGAAAAATTATACGGAAGAAGGATGGGAGATTTCCAGAGATTGCCGTTTGCCATTGGTGGAATGCTTGAATACGGAGGAAATACTTGGGTAGGAACCTACATGACAACAAAGCCAGAAGCGGTCGTCAAAGGTGTTGAAAAAGCATTTGAAATAATTCGAAAATATGATTTTGAAAGTTGTCTTTACACACGTTCGATGTCAGGTCATCACTACTTTGCCTTCAGATTTCTTCTTCGATTTTCTAAGGAAAAAGGTGAGTCAGAACGCATGCAAAAATGCAACAAGGAACTATTAGATACGCTATTAGAACAGGGAGCATTTCCGTATAAGACACCGGCGTGGGCATCTGAAACGATTATCAAACGCGTGAATGAGAATTGGTATGAATTATTCAAGAAAGTAAAAAAGACGATAGATCCAAATGGAATCATGAATCCAGGAAGATGGGGACTAAAATGAGCAGCAACGATGCTTTGAATAATTTTAAAGAGGAAATATATTGTTGTACCAAGTGCGGGACTTGTAAATATATCTACATGGATTACGCGGATTCTTGTCCTTCAGGCAAAAAATTCAGATTCGAGACATTTTATCCGAGTGGGAGAATACATCTCGCAAGGGGACTTTTCGAAGGCAAGTTAAAATGGAATGATCGGGTTCGGGATATTATTTTTGCGTGCCCGACTTGTGCAAGTTGCACGATACAATGTCAATCGAGGCATCATGATGCCATCGTTGACATCATTGAGGCATTAAGGGCCGATGCGGTTTCCAAGGGATTTGGTCCTTTGCCCGGTCAAAAGTTGTTTGCTGAATCGATTAAAAAAGAACACAATCCGTACAAAGAAAAGCACGTGGAACGACTGAGTTGGAAAGAAGGAATGCAAGACCAAGTTCCAGAAAAAGAGAAAGCAGAGGTACTCTACTTTGTCGGGTGTACATCATCCTATCGCCAACAAGACCTTGCCCGTAACACGGTCAAGTTGTTAAATAAGTTGGGTGTTGATTTTACGGTTTCTAAGGATGAATGGTGTTGCGGCTCACCGTTGATGAGGACAGGGCAATTAGATCAAGTCGTTGAACTGGTAAAAAACAATTTAGAATTAATAAAAAAGACCGGAGCAAAGACAGTGATCAGTTCTTGCGCAGGTTGTTATCGAACTTTAAAAGTTGATTATCCAAAATATGCTGAAATGCTGGAAGGCGTCGAAATTCTGCACGTTACCGAGTTTTTACAAAAGATCATGAAGCAAAAAAAGGTCAAGTTCAAGAAAAAATATAATGGATTGAAAGTCACGTATCACGATCCTTGCCACCTTGGGAGACATTCTGGAGTGTACGATGCACCTCGGACAATTATAAAAGCCATTCCTGGAATTAAAATGATTGAGATGCCCAGAACACGTGAGAACTCGTGGTGTTGTGGTGCTGGCGGCGGAGTGAAATCAGCATACAAAAAGTGGGCTGTCGAAATCTCCAAAGAAAGAGTAGAGGAGGCAGAAAAAACAGGCTGTGAAATCTTATTAAGTGCCTGTCCTTTCTGCATGACGAACTTGCAAGATGCCATCAATGATTCCAATTCAAAAATAAAGTTTATGGATGTTGTTGATTTACTCACCGAGGTACTTCAGTAGCACTTTCCTCAAGACAAATTTCACGGGCTAAAAACATGTTGACCACGAAAAAGAAGTTTGATCATTCCAGAGAAAAAGTTCGGTTGAGAGCAATCGCCAATCTTCTTTATTTACTCATAAACATATACGGCTTACCGGAAACTAAGAAAAGAATGAAGAAAATCGATGGAAAGGAGTTCATCATTCGATTTCCCGCGTTAAATGGTGCCATAACTTATAAGATTAGTGGCGATCAGATGGTTCCTTACATTGGTGAATCCAAGGGTGCCATTGGACGATTGACCTTCAAGGTAAAAGAAGAGAAAATCATGGAGACCATCGAGCAAGTGATAAAAATGCCGGGAAATAACACCGGATTCTTACGGCTCGTATTCAAATATCTCTTGACAGGGAAAATTGGTTTTGGTGGAGCCATGATTTCAACGATGAGGTTTGTTAAAAGCATCATGCTGGGAAAGCATGAAATGTACAAGATCGAAAAGACCTTACGCGAGTCGAAAAACGGTGGAATTTGATCAGTTGGAATTCGTGAAGGCTTCACGAACAATAACCAATTCTTTCATGGAAAAATGGAAGAAAAATAAGAACAAGATCATTGGATATTATTGCGGCTATGTTCCTGAGGAAATCCTGCATGCAATGGGATTTCTTCCGTATAGGATGAGGGCAACAGGGTGCAAGGATACGGCATTAGCAGACGCCATTCTTTCCCATTTTAATTGTAGTTTTGTTAGATGCTCTTTAAATCTTGCTTTGGAAGGCAAGTTCGATTTTTTGGATGGATTGACGATCATTAATTCTTGCGATCACGTGCGCCGGTTATTTGATATTTGGAAGAGAAAAGTCAATACGGACAAGGATTTCCCTTTATTTTTCATTTCGGTTCCTCATTTAGTCACGGACCATGGTCGTGGATGGTACCATTCCGAGATTGATTGTTTCATTAAGAGTCTGGAAAAAAGATTCAAAATCAAGTTAGAAGAAGAAAAGCTCGTGAATTCCATCAAGGTTTACAACGAAAACAGGCAGATCTTGAGGAAAATAAATGAGCTGCGTGCCGTAAAAGAGCCAAAAATTACGGGGTCTGATTTCTATAAACTCATGGTTTCGAATTCTTCCATTCCCAAGGAAATCTGTAATCAGGAATTAAATCAAATTCACGGTTCATTAAGGGAAAAAAGCAATTTAGCCAGTCATAGAGCAAGATTAATGCTCGTTGGAAGTTTCGTGGATAATCCGGATTTTATCAGCATATTTGAAGATGTTGGAGCTCAAATTGTTAGTGATTCGTTGTGTCTTGGATTGAGAAATATATGGGATGATACGAAAATCACGAAAAAACCACTACAGGGTTTAGTGGATCGGTATTATGAAAAAATTGCCTGTCCGCGAATGATGAATCGGCATTCTGAACGATTGGAATTTATCGTTAATCAAGTGAAATCGACTAACGCGGATGGAGTTGTGGTCCAAAGGCTTGAATTCTGTGATCTTCATGGTGTCGATAACATGCTCCTTCAACACGATTTGGAAGACTTGGGCATCCCTGTGTTAAATATCGATAGAGAATATTTGATGGGAGATATTGGAAGGTTCAAGACAAGAGTGGAGGCTTTTATTGAACAACTTTTGGTAGGATGAGGATGACAAGAACGATAATACCATATGAAATCATTTATGAAGCTGCCGACGTGCAAGACGATTTAATAGCAAGAGTCTTACCAGAGCATGAGCAGCAAGTCTTGAAATCATTCTTGAAAAATTTAAAATCAGCTCTCTCGGACATCCTTGAAGCGGCTCGTGAAGGAAAACCCATTCTTGGTTATCATTTTGCATTCCCTGCAGAAATATTCTATTGTTTTGATTTAGCACCAGTTTGTTTCGAGCTCCTTCCCTACATGTATTCGGCGTTTTTTCGTGATGGAGCAGAATATTTTTATGAACGGATAAATGCATGGGGACATCCGTATCATTCCTGCACGAGTCAAAAAGGTATGATGGCCATGATTCAAGAAGGTCTCATTGATTTGGACGTGATTTGCACGCCAACAGGACCGTGTGATAATACCGTAGCAAGTTATCAATTTTTTTCGAATTATAAAAAGAAGAAAACTCCTTTGATCGTTGCAGACCTCCCTGTTTATCAAAATGACCGAGCTAAAGAATACTATGCTGAAGAACTCAAGTCCCTTTTGGAACAAGTTGGAAAAATCATCGGACAAGAACCTGATTATGGACGGCTGAAAACTGCCGTGAAGAATAATAGAGAAGCACATGAATACTTGATTGAAATCAACCAACTCAAGCGAACGATTCCGTGTCCTTTAGAAAGTTTATCTAACTCGATCATTACCAGCGCAACGGTATTTCTTCCAGGAAGACCCGAGAAGGTTCAATTTCTAAAAGAAGTTTATGAAGTTACAAAAAAACGGGTCCAAAATAATGAATCAAGACCAGGATTTGAAAAGCACAGATCCGTGTGGCCTTATCTTTCTTTATTTTTTGACTTGAGTTTTTATGAATGGATGGATAGGGAAATTGGCATGACACAGGTAATCGATCCATTCAACATCTATTTTTACGAGCCAATTTATAGTAATGATGTCGATGAAATTCTTACCCAGATTGCCGTTCAAAGCCAAAATTATCCGATGGTCAGGCAAGGTTCTACTTTTATTGAAACTTTAATTGATGATTCGCTTTGGGCTGCACGTGAGTTTAAGGCAGATTGTGCTATCTTCACGGCACATTATGCCTGTAAACAAATCGTATCAGCCATTCAGATCCTAAAAGAAGCGTTTCGCGATGAGCTAGGAATCCCAATGCTTACTATTGAATTAGATTGTGGAGATAAAAGATTCACGTCAATTCAATCCATAAAAGAACAAGTATCAGAATTTGCAAGAACTTTACTATAGTGAATTCGAATGTTTTTCGCAGGAATCGATGCAGGATCGTCCTATTGCAAATGCATTATTTTAAAAGACGGTCATATCAAATCAAAATCCATTACCATTATCGAAGGAAACCCAGCAAGAGCAGCAAAACTTGCCTTGAACCAAGCTCTCTCACCATTAAAATTAAAAAGTAGGAATCTTACAGGGGTCGTATCAACGGGCAGAAATCGCAAGAAAATAAAAATCAAAAACGAAGAAATGACAGAGATCATGTGCATTAGTAAAGGAGCTCATCATCTCGTTCCATCACTGAGAACGATTGTCGACCTTGGAAGTTTCACGAATAAAGCGATTAAAATAAATTCCAAAGGAAAAGTAATGGACTACGTCATTAATGACAGGTGTGCGTCAGGATCGGGATATTTCCTTGAGTTGGTTTCTAAAGCGCTAGAGATAGATATCAATGAGTTGGGAGAAAAGGCACTGCTCTCTAAAAACCCGTTATCCATAACGAATAATTGTAGTATTTTTGCAGAATCAGAAGTAATATACTTGATTAATGAAGGACATGATGAACTCGATATTGCTGCAGGAGTTTGTAATTCAATTGCTAGCAGGTTAGTTTCTTTATTGAAGAAAGTAAATTACGAGAATGACATCACGCTAACAGGTGGAGTCGGGAGCAACGAAGGAATTAGAAAGAATTTAGAGGAGCGGCTTGATATACAACTTAAAGAATTCCCAATCGAACCGATTTTTATTGGCGCATTTGGAGCAGCCCTCTTCTCACAAGAACTACAATGACGTGAAGGATGTGATTGCTACATGTATTATTTAGGCATCGATATCGGGTCTCTCACGGGAAAAGCTGTTGTATTGGATGACTCGGAAATTGTTGGAGAAACCGTCATCCGGGTGAAAAAAAGACCAAAACTGACCGTGGACAAACTAATGGAAAATATCAATTCAATAACGGGATTACAATTCTCAGACATCTCATACTGCTTGGGAACGGGATATGGAAGACGGAAGATCCCTCTTGCAAACGAAACCATCAGTGAAATCACCTGTCATGGAACGGGCGCTCACTTTTTATGCCCTACTCTAAGGACTGTTATTGACATTGGGGGACAAGACTGTAAAGTCATCCGAATTGATGAACACGGACATTTGAAGAATTTCATAATGAATGAAAAATGCGCTGCAGGAACGGGTCGTTACTTAGAACTCATGGCAGAAACGTTAAAGCTCAAGCTAGAAGAGTTAGGACCCGTATCATTAAAATCAAAAACACCCGTATCGCTTACAAGCCAATGTTCCATCTTTGCACAGGCAGAAGTAATTCAATTCATAAGCGAGGGATTCAAAACGCGTGATATTGCCGCCGGAGTGAATAAAGCCATGGCAGAAAGAGTTGTCGATTTGGTGGAAAAAGTTGGCGTGGAAGAGGATGTGGCAGTATCAGGCGGCGTGGCGAAAAACGTGGGTGTTGTTAGAAATTTAGAAGAAATATTACAAGTAGGGTTCAAAAAAATGCCAAGAGATCCCCAAATAATAGGTGCATTGGGTGCAGCATTGATTGCCAAGAAATCCTTCAAGAAATAATGGGGTATGGAGATGATGGAAATCAATCCAAATGAAGAACTACCGATGAATGCTCGGGAACAAGGTCTGGAAATGGAATGTATCTATTGCAAGCACGTTTATCCAGAATTAAAAAAAGAAGAATGCCCTTTTTGTAAGGGCAAAGGTCTCGTGTTTCAACCAGCTCAAATGATGGAGAAAAGGCTCTCTAATGTAAAAATTTTTCGAGACTTGAAAGATTGGTTGAATTTTGTCATGGAAGAAAATCTGTTGGCAGAATACCAAGACGAAAATGACATCGTTAAACAAGATCAAGCAAAGGTGGCGAAGAGAACAGCAATTAATCTCGTGAAAAGGATGATTATTTACAACTTCAACCTAAAAGAAGCAATTATCGAGTTTATTCATGACTTAGATCGTAATTACAATTTAGAAAAAACAAATTTTTAAGAAGAGAGAAAAAACATCCAATAAAAAAGAATGATTTTATTAATGGAAATGAAAGAAATGGGAAAATTTGATAAATATGTTGTAAAAGGCATAAAATGGCAGAAATCACTCCCTTATCACGTATCGAAGATTGGTCCACCTTTTAATAAATGGCCGATATTGATGGATGGTTCCGAAAAACGAGTTTCTGGAGCAAGGATTTGGGCCTATTACATGTTTTTTAACGATGCAAATCCTGGTCTTGCGAAAATGCAATTAAAATGGGCAGATAGGCATCGGCATCCAGACATTGATGAGACTTACCTCGTCCTCGGACAAAGAGATTCTTTTAAAGTAGAAATAACATTGGATGAAGAAGTTTTCCATTTAACTCCGCCGAGTGCAGCTTTCATTCCTTCAGGTTTTACTCACTCAATAAAACCCATAGAATTCGGGGAAGGTGCCACGGGCGGTCTTGTAGCCACCGTTACGAATGGAGAATATCTTTGCATTCCTCCAAATGAGTTTGACATGAAAGAAACACGAGAAAACGAAGCATTTATCGTGCGACACGAAACACCGATATTGATGAGCAAGGAGAAAGTAGAGCGGGCAACAATGCATGTATTTTATGATTTTAATGAGACAAATGATCCCGTGATTGACGAACGTCAGAAAGAAATGATCACGAATCGTCACGTGCATCCAGAAGGAATGAATGAAGTAATTCTGGTAATTGGGCAGGGAAGCTCGGTTACTTTAGAGCTCACGCTAGAAAACGAACAATTTCAATTGACTCCACCGAGTGCAGTTTATATTCCAGGTGGCATTGAGCACGAGCTTCAATATTCTTTTAAAAAAGGAAAAGTTGGGGGAATACTTTCAATTTGTGATAAAGGAGATTACTTGAAGATATAAAAAAAATTATTTTTTAGGATTTACTGGCTCCTTTAACGGACTGCCACAATCCTTACAATACTTGCTTTCAATCGGGTTTTCTGAGAGACAATGCGGGCATTTTGTTGTCTGATCGAAGAAATGTTGTTCTGGAGAGATGTTTGTTCGACAGTTCACGCAATATTGGGCAGATTGAACGTTCACGTAATTGCAGCTTGGGCATTTTTTTACGGGTTCCAAGATAATCCCCGAAGTGTCCATATCAGATTTTTGGAAGAAACCCACGATGAAAAATCCAAGAAACACGAGGAATGCAGGACCGATAAATGCCAGTGCCGTTGGAAGGACCAATAAGAAGCCATCTGCAGAAAGCGGAAGCAGAGAAATACCCAATAGAACTAAAAAGAAGATAATCTTCATATTAATGCGCGAATAGGTTCGTCGTAGTAGTTCTTCTTTTGTAAATAGAATGACGGATATGTTTGCGTTTTGCTTCTTATATACAGATGTATTGTGGATGCTTTTACGTATGTCCCAATAAACAGAAAATGTGAACACTATGAGCGAGGAGAAAACTAATGATATTATTTTTATATAGATAGATGGGATAACGGCGATATTTGGAATTACGATTGGGACTGAAGTTCCGCTTTCTTGGACAATATAGTAATATATCCACGATATTTGACCACCAATGTATAATGTATAAATCGTGATGGCCAAGAAAATAACGGGATGAATCATGTTAAGTGCCATGCGTAACAAGTTAACATGTTCTCGCCGAATGGAAAATTTGGAATCACGATATAACCAAGTTACGTGGACGGATAATGCAAGAAACATTGCAATTATCATCACGATTGTTGCGATTTCATATGAGTGGAAAATCCATGCCAGAATTGAAGCCGCAACAGTACAGCCGATCATGGAGATGAAACACGTTCCGTACAGAAAATTAAAATGCGAAACATTTGGCGGTAATAGAGACTGTGTTGCAAGTTCAAGATTTTTATCCTTTAATGACTTGTTCTTTCCCGATTTCTTTTTAGTTGCTTTCACGAATTTTGATATTTTCTCATGCATTAGATTAATCTCTTGTCTTGTTTCATCATTTGCTCGCTTTTTAAAATAAAGATAAACGGAACCAATCACCGCTCCCACGATACAAGATCCCAAGATTATGACAATAATTTGTTCCACGGTTAAAGAGATGGTCGGAAACGCGGGATAAATATCATACGGCTGCAAGTCGCCTTCTCCAAGGATGGTATATTGGTTGTCAGCAGTATCGAAATATATTATATAAAATTCAAGTTCTTCAGCACCCAAAAGCAGAGATTGATCAATTGTATAAGAAAACATGGAGTTTGTAGAATCAAAACTGAAATTTGCCTCAATCCACACGGGATCTTGAATCAATGGTGTCTTAATCTTGTAGAACAGCGTCACATTTTTTACATAATTTTCACTATCAAGGACAAGTAAAGAGATCGTGAAGTTGTCCAGTTCCAGAAATTTAGGGCCTACGGGTCGATCGACATCAGAGAATTGAATGTTCGGTTTTGAAATTAAGAAGACATCACCGTAAAATATTCTCGAATCATAATCGTAACTCTCATTTAAACCCTGAAAATCATCGGTCGCATTAATGAATACAAAGAAACGGATTTTATAGCAGTTCGTGGCATTTATCGTGTAAGAATATTCAATGTCCTGAATTTCTTCATTTGGAATGATCACGTGATTAAATGTTGAACCATTCAAGAATTCTAACGAATAGTTCAGAATGATGGTGTCAATATCCGGCATGTCATCATCATTTATGTCGTTTGAGGTCAGGACAATTCGAATTGGAATATCATCGTATGTTGTTAGGTCCCGATCATAGACAACAATTGCGGAGATGTTTTTAAGGCTCTGAAATATCGTGCTTACTAAGGTCGAATTTGCCCGATTGTTTCCTTGATCAGCGATTTCGACTTTGTACCAAATTTTCTTTTCATTTAATGGTGAGGGAACGAGGGAAAAATCAGGGTCATAGAAAGTTGTATTTGAGTCCAATAGCGGATTTGGAAATTCATAGTAGCCCACGACTTGAAAACTTGAATCAGTAGGAGATATTTCGGTCTTATTTGTAACGGCCCGATATATCGTGTAATTTGAAATCGAACCCGAAAAATTCAAGCCGGGATTCACGGTCCAATTTAAAAGAAAATCACTTGGATTTGTTATAAGACTGGGCAAACCTTCCAAGATAGGGGCGGAGTCTAAAATATTGGAGTTTTCAATATTCAAATTTGAAGTTGTAAAATCATGACTTTCAACACGGCACCAATTTAGGGTCAAATGAGCAGTATCAGAAGCTTGTAGGGCAGTTAAATTACAAAGTAAAAAGGATACAGTAGAATTATCGAAGATCGAAGATGCCTTAAAATAAGAATTTTCCGAAGAAACATTTGCTTCGGAGTTCACTCGTAAATCTTCGCATGTTGAATCAGTTATTTGAAGATTGACAGTCATGGGAGGTAATGTCAAAAATTCATTATTTGCCCAGATATACCCTCCATTCGCTATTGAACAATTATATAGACGGACATCTCCCGACAAGATCCAAAGAAATCCTTTAATAATGGTATCTTGAATCTCGTTTGGCACTAAGTAGTTTGCTAAAAACATTTCTTGTCCATAAAATGTTGAATTAATGGCAGTGAAATTCACGCTTGAGCCGATATTAATCGTGAATCCAGAAGTGATGGTGCTATTTTCGAGAACAAAGATATTATTTCCATTACTGAAATCAATTGTGGGAAAGGTACAATTTTGAACTATCACTGTCGTGTCGTCATCTGCAATCCTCAAGGTAATATTATTAGAAAAATAATCATGTAACCAAAAAGATGCACCACGTTCAATTTCTAATTCAGACCAAGATAATTCCTGCATTTTGATGGAAGAAAGTCCTAAATTTGTGTCATTAGTATAAAATAGTGAATCACTTCCATTCAACCAGACCCAAGATTGTCCCAGTCTCAGGTTACTGATGTTGAGATTTTCAAGATCCAAGTTAGAGAAAGAATATAGATTTAGATTTGTAATATTGTATACGTTTTTAACCGAACCTGAAACGTATTCGGTACTGGAACTGGAACCAAAGGTCAGCGAGGTTGAATCGCCAGTACTCGTCATGTGGACGTTCGTTATGTTAAAATTTGTGTTGTCACGTATGGTCATATACGATATGCCATAGACATCGTGTATTTCCGCCGTAGTGTTCAATCTCAAATATATGCTTTCAGTTACATTTGAACGTAAAACTGTGAGGTTAACGTTTCCATAAGAATCAATCATGTCAGTAACAAAAGAATCAGATATAAAAATAGTGACATTTTGATTGTTAGAATATGTATTGGGTTTGATATTTTTAAATTCAGAATTTTGAATTGTTGCACTTGCATTATGATAAATTCCGATTTCAAGGGACGTGGTGGAATTATTCATGTTGAATTTAGAGTCGTGATTGCCATACACGTAAATAGAACCTGCTTCGACACCTTCGTCGTTACAGTTTTCAATCGAAAGCCTACTATACGAATAGAGAGTTGAACAAATTATTGTAGAATTGACATAAAATAAATTTGCTTCAGTCCCGGTTTCATCATACCAAACACCAGCACAAATATACCCATCTTTAAGATTAGACAATGTTGAGTTTAGAAAATACAAGGAACTATTTTCCCGAGCATCACAGGTGAAAGATGTTCCATTGAAACCGTCAAAAACCATTTTACTATCGCCAAATAGTTCAAGTTGAAAGGAATTGGGCGTGTTTGAATTATTCAAGTATAATGAAGAATTATCATAGAGTCTTAATCTCTTAAAATCTCCGCCTATTGTGGCGTTGTAAAGAGTGCCTGAACTAAAATTGAATAAATCCATAAAAGAAATTTGACTTTCCTTGATTTCCATGGTCGCATTGTTTTTGGCGCAGATGTAATTAATTTTCGAGTTTCTTGAAACGTTAAGAAATGTCATCGGACCATCCAAGTAGATGTTTCCGTCCATTTGAGTGGAATTTGTGATTGTAATCTTGCGGTTCGCATCAGATAAATAAGATGGTAAATCAAGCCTCGTGAATGTCGTGTTTTCGATTGTAATGGACAAGTTTTTTTCAAGAGCTAGATTCAAGTGAAGGGTAGAATTTAAAACGGTAATATTTGAATTCATGTCATATATTCCATTCATGTATACATTTACTTGAGAAGCAGTCGAATTTAACTCATCAATGATAACTTCGTTGTTTTCGTGAAGATTAATATTTCCTCCATATTTGAAAGTGTCACGTAAAATGGAGAGTGTTGCATTATCATAACTAAATGAACGGAAAGAAATGCCAAACGAGTTATTATAGAAAGACATACTTGCATTTCCCCAGTTTTCAAATTTGGAACTTTGAGTTTTCACTTCTCCACACGAATCCAAAACAAAAGAACTGTCATTGTAAAAAAAGTTTTCCCATATGTTCACGTTATTTATTTTTGTTTCATATAATGTCACGTTAGCTTCATTGAATGCACAAAATCCAGTCGTAAATTCATTGAATGTTACATTTTCAAGATACACCACGGCATTATCACGCACAACGGGTTGAGTCATGAAATCATCAAAAGACGTATTAATACAATGAAAGAATGCATCACCGGTTATTTCAAAAAGCCCTAAGTGTTCGATGTTGGTACCATTAGTGCAGGTCAGGCTTGAATTATCTGTTACTTGGAGGTAACCTGATGCACCACTTGTTTTTATGGTTGAATCGTTAAAAGTACAAACTCCTCCTTGTTGAACCAAAACATTATCTGCAGAGCAATTAATGAGCCAAGCCATTGCCGTATTTTCTACAATAATAAAAACATCACTCAAGGAATTTGATACGGTGCAGTTCCTGAAATAATATTTGCCTGAACTACAGGTTATATTAGTTGTCCAAATTTTGTCAACGTATGTATCCGCGGAAAGGGCTATCTGAACAGCACTATTATTCGGTGCCTCGGGAGACACGTCCTTTGGGATGAAATTAATAAAAATAAATCCAGAAAATTGAATAAAGATTGGAAATATCATGAAAAACATCAAAAATAAAATTAGAGTATATCGAAGTTTTGCCTTCATCATTCATCACTTCATAAAATTGATATATCTTTTTCAATCCTTGCAAAATCAGAAGGAAAAATATATTTGTATTTTTTCAAAAAGAAAAATAAGTATTTAAAATTTTGCAGCTGTAGAACTTTAGATGGAATTGTAATTGCGATTTCTGATAAAAACTGCGCAATAGATCAATTCTTTGGAGCAAATTCTCCATTAATTAGTCATCATGTATTGATATTTGACACTCATTCTTGAAAAAAACGGAGCATTTCGATTCGAGACATTATCGTTCCTATTTGAATTAATTTTTTTGAAATGTCATGCAAGGCAGGGAGAATTTCATCTGCGGATTTTATCTCTTTAAAGACCAGAATTATTTCGCCATCACTAATATCGATCATTTCCTTGATTTCTCGTTGAACGCTTCTATACTTTTCATTCATCAACTCCTGCGTCATTCTTGCGATTCTTTTTATCAGTTCGGAGTTCTTTCTCTTGCATTCAGAAACAAACTTCATGCCTTTGTCTTCACTTAAGTTGGGTTCATAAAAAATCGCCATGGTTCCCCTCAATGCAAGAGTCAAAGAAATATTGTCTTCAATTTGGTCTTCATTTATGTTCCAGATTGCGATGTTGATTTTTTTTCCGTCAATAATGCTTTGATAACGCGTGAATTCGACTTTAACTATTTCGATTGAACAAAAATCCAGCATTTTGAAGTATAAATCATCCGAATAAAGCTCTCGTAATTCATGACAATATTTCTTGGACAAATATAAAATCTTGTAATGAAATTCATCCAATTTTATCACCAAGACAATTGGATCGTGGATGTATGACTTAAAGATTTCTAATTCGTCATGAAACAGATTAAAAAAATCGAAGAGAAATCAAATGGCAGCTCTGATTTTCTCTCTAAGAAACTTTAAGGCTTCCACGAATTCGATTTTACTGAACGATAAGAGCGTTGGAACTTTATCATACATCACGTTTTCCTTGATGACTCGATGGACGCCTTGGAAGTACATTATCAGTATTTGGTTCATGATCTTGTGAGTTGAATCGTTTCCAAATACGAGTCCGTCAATGTGTTTCACTTGGCGCATCATTTGTTCGAGGCTGATGAGATAAATTTCACGCATTTTATTTGGCATGACAAACCAATCATTTCGATAGGATTTTTTCTTGCCTTTAAGTTGTCCTAATGACATGAAAAACAGCGGGAAAAACATCCCCCGCATTCTGGCGACTTTACGCATTAATCGAACCGTTTCTTTGAGATCTTCTTCGGTATCTTCCATGCCTACGATAACGGTGCCAGCAGGATAGATGTAATTATCACAAAGGAGTTTCCATCCCTCTAAAACGACTTCGTGCCAGTCATCGGGTTCGAACGGAGCGGCTTTTAATGGCATCAGATCAATAATTTTTCGCACGGATCCTGTTTCGATTCCGACTTGTAATGACGTGAATGTATCCGGTCCGAGTCCTATTTCATCTCGTAGTGCTTCGATTTGTTCGGGATTTGCAAGAGCACTGGCAAGACACGCGTGGGAAAGTCCGACTCTATCAATTTCCTTGAGTTTTTTGATCTCCTGAATTAATTTAACTAAACCCCCACGAGGAACCCAGTCTCCGATTTTATTTCCATATCGCAAGCAATCTTCACTTAAAAGACGAACATAATTCTCATTTGCCCAAGCCACCCGTTTTGCTTCCATTTTGATGCGATCTGGGGAGAACCAGTGGAATTTTCGGATTGTTGGGTCGCAGAATTTGCACCGTCGATCGCATCCTCGCGAGATTTCAATGATTCCATAATTAGTCGGTTTTTGGATGGGCGTGACATCTCTTTCGATGTCTTGCAAGAGTTCAATCTTCATGATTTTCGGAAGTTTTTTGCCTTCAAGGACTTTTTTAAATATGTCCACGGCAACAAGGTCGGCATCTCCAATCACGACAGTATCGATCCCCAATTCATCTTGTTTTTCGGGACGTAACTCAAATTGGCAGGCTCCAGAACCACCTACAATAATGGGTTTTTCATACTTCCTTAAAGTTCGAATGACTTGCTCGAATTTCATGTAGGTATACGGTTTATTCTGATCAAATTTGGTCTTGACATTGTTTAAAAGTCCTCGAAATGTTGCACTAACGGGGCCGAGACCCAAAGGATCCATTGTTGAAACGCCAAAAACTTCAACTTCCTCAACAAGTTTGTCCAATCTTTGAGGAGAAATAACCTTGCAATCGATTCCGCCATTAACCAATGTTGCTTCTAACCGTCTCAAACCAAGTGGAGCTCGAATGACTTCACCATTTCCATTTGAAGTCTCGATATTGGCGAACAGGAGTTTTTCCATCGGATACCGTAAGAGTGTTGGTATCTGAATTCTTGGAATGGATGGTATAAAACCCGTAATGAAGAAACCGGCTTTCGGATTTAAGAAATTCGTTTCATCGGCAGTCAAACATACTTGCAATAACCTTCTCTCCTATTTTCACTCTATTTGTTAAAATGAACAAATTCCTTGATTTAATTCGTTTCCGTAATTCTTGTTATTTTATAGAAGTGAAATAATTCAAGGCGTACTAAAATTTTTGTCGAAATCATATTAAAATCATTGGATTGTGTAATTTATTAAAAATACATGAATTTTTTATTAAACGAGGTGAAAAAAGTCTGGACCAACACGATAAAACCAAAAAAAAGAAACGCTAAAGGAACATGAGGGTAAAATTAATGAAATCTAGCCATTTTTATTAAATAAATGAAAGTGCACAGGGTTTTTATAGAAAATTAATTAGAAAATTAAAAAAATGGAAAAAAAAGGAATTTATTTTAACATTAGAATAGTAGCATAGCCGGTCGTGGCGACCTTGCCAGTATTATCGGGGATTCGGACAGCTTTGTCGATGATGACTTCAGTTTTTATCTTGAGAAATTTCAATTTGCCGTCTTTTTTCGTGAACTTTTCTTCAACGGTTGCCACGGCACTCACGGTATCGCCGATGCATATTGGAGCACGAAATGAGACTTCCTGTCCTCCATATATACAGCCTGGTCCTGGAAGCTTGGTTCCTAAAACAGCAGATATGAAGGTACAGCTAAGAACACCATGAGCAATGCGCCCTCCAAATTGCGTTTTTGATGCGTAATCCTCATCTACATGCATCGGGTTGAAATCACCACTGATTCCTGCCATCATCACCAAATCGGTTTCTGTTACGGTTTTAGTGAAAGAAGCACTTTCACCAACTTCAATAGAATCCCACGTGCGTTCGACATAATTACCCATAATTCATCACATTCTCTTATTTTAATTAGAACTCTTCCATGAAAGAAGAGAATGAAGTATTAAACTAATGCATTTTCAGGTTTTTAAAAAATACGGATTGTCTTTGACTAATAAAAGTCCCGAAAGCTAGGTCGTTCGTGTTATGTAGAAAAATGATAGTTCACGGGCAACTTCAATTTCATGCTTGAACCATTCACTATTAAATCAGGAATTAGATATCATGCTCGAATATACTGCAAGCATCGTTTGCATGCTCGAAACGCTTTAGAAACCTCTTTTTTATGATGAATTTATCGTTCCGATAAGTCCTTTAAAGTGACTATCAAAAGTTGCTAAAAGCGAACACTTAAGTCGCTCGCACTGAGTCAAAATGCTACAATCGGTGAAAGATAAAAATCGTGGAGAATGTCTTTGGAAGAGTTCCCAAGACCTTTGGAAATCGCTTTCAGTGATTACAGAAACGTGTATTCTGGGACTTTCTAGTACATATCGACCGATTTTAATAGCTAAATCAGGTCTTCTTAATCGTACAAGTACCAAAGTTACGAGCTCATCAAATACAAAATTCGACGTGTGAATAATACCAAATTCATTTTTCAAAAATCGCTTCATCCAATCTAATGAGATCTCGTGATTTTTATCGGATCGGTTCTTTAAAGCCAAAATAAATCCAGTATCAAGAAATACTGCCATTTATGTGGCTCCTTTATCCTCATACAAATATTTATCAACATTTTCAGACAAGTCAGGGATACCAAAATCAAAACTTTCTTCCAGACATAACCAAGCTATATCTTTTTCCAATGGAACGGTTTCTTCATCCAGGATTATGCCTTCCGATGCGGCTGCATCTTCAATGATCTTGCCAATCAAGTCTTTTTTTGAAATTTTTTTACCGCGTAATAGAAGGACCGCAATCAATCGATCCAATAATTCAACATGTTTTTTACTAACTCTAATACTGCTCATCATCGACACTTCGATTAGATAAAATATTTGGCATGCAAGCATTCAATTCAACATTGCATGCAAAGATCCATCATTAAAGTCCAATGAAATTAAATTCAAAAAAGTCTTTCGGAAATAAACAAGAATGATTTAAAACCGGTAATCATGAATTTGTTTATCAACCGAGAACGACATATTTGATCAAAGTAATTAACTATTTGAAGTAGAAAATAATTCATTCCAAGTTAATAAATAGTTCAAGTCAGGGGACAAGGATGCCCGAGTCTAAGGTCGATTCCAGAAATAAATTGAATGCGTTATCGGGAAAGGAATGGATTATTAGCACGAGAAGCGTTTGGTTGGCTTCAGATTATGATTTGGACCAGACAATCCCACCAATGGAGCGTTTTTTAAAGAAAAGCGTGTTGTTTTTTTCCAAACCGAATCAGAATGTTTATTGTCCCCACGAATGGAAGGATCTCAAAAAGACATGTGAAGAGCTCAATCGAAATTATTACGAGACAGGGGAATTTGAAGAAATTAACCTGATGATGATGGCGCCCGGCATTTCACGTGAGATGCATCCTAAAAATCTTGTTTTTTTTAGAAATTTTTCCCATGACTTTGCAAGATATCGAGATATTCTCAAGAATAGAGGGTATTTTTTAATCCACGTGAAGAATTTTCATGATTCCGAAACAAATTGCTTCTTCCCTCACCATCTTTATATCACGCAACGCGTGATAGAAGGGGGATTCACGTTAAAGGGGCAAATAATTTGGGTTCCCGACAAAGACTCATCTCTACAAATCATTAATGAACACGTGTTAGTATTCCGTAAAGAAGAAAAAAAAGAAAGAAATCCGTATTTGCATTTAAATTTAGAACCTGCGATAAGAAATGCAAGAGAAAAGGCATTTTCAGCCATATCCAGTTATGTGGTGAGTAAGGCTCCACCTCGTGATAGTTATAAAGCACAGCACCCTGCAACGTTCTCCGAAGATGACGTTCTATATTTGTTAAGAGCGCTTTTAAAAACACCTGAAAAGAGCAATGTCTTGGATCCATTTTGTGGCGTTGGAAGCACGTTATTGGCTTGTTCCCGTTTCGGCTCGACAGGGTGGGGAATTGAATTAACGCCAAAATGGGTGGATTTGACGCGAAAGCGTCTTGAAAAATTTCAAGTGGCACATGAACCGTTCACGGGTTTATCAGAATTGAATCTTGAAGAATTAATGACACGAAAGAAAAAATCAAATACACAGGTTCTCATCCAAGGAGACGCGGGTGACATTCTTCCCATGCTTTCAAATGATTTTTTTGACTTGCTCGTAACCAGTCCGCCTTATTGGAAGATCTTGAACAAAAAAATAGACCATAAAACGAGAAAAGAACGAGTCCAGAAGGGTCTAGAAACGAGATACACGCATCAAGATACAGATGAGACATTTGAAAAAGACTTGGCAAACCTACCTCGTTATCTTGATCCCGAAGATATTACGAATCCCGACACGTTCTTAGGAAGAATGCACGGAATTTTTAAGAATTGTCATGCGAAATTGAAGAAGGGAGCACGTGCATGCGTGATAGTGTCGGATTTCAGGGATGGCAGCAATTTTTACTTCTACCACGGAGATATAGCCTTGATCTTACAGGATGTCGGGTTCGATTTCCTAGGACTTACGATTTTGCATCAAAACAATAAAAATTTATATCCTTATGGGTATCCATATGCTTTCGTTTCGAACATCCATCACCAAAACATTTTAATCATGGAAAAATCTTAGAAAAAGACCAAGATTCATGTAAGAAATCGAAGCAAAAACATAAGTAACATGCAAAGAAATTAGTCGTGAATTCAATTCTTATAAAAATCCCGTGATTAATTAAATCTCAAGAGGGGATCATGATTTCGAATAATTCAATTGATTTAGCCTGTATCGGTTCAAATAATTTAGACATCATCATGATGGTAGAAGATGTATTAAGGTTTGAACTATTTGACAAGGATAAGATTAAAAAATATACTGCCATCGAATATTCTTCTAAGCTGAACGTTCATGACATGGTATTAGCTCCGGGAGGAAGTGCAGCAAACATCGCCGTTGATGTCACGTATTTAGGTATGAAATCCGCTTATATTGGAAAGTTAGGAAATGATTCACCGGGACAATCATGCATTCTTGATTTAAAAGAACACGACGTTGACATCAAAGG
>JALGVI010000014.1 GCA_029838215.1 Candidatus Helarchaeota archaeon
CTCCCACCTCCTGAGCGTCTTCGTGCAGACTCCCAAGAAACTTGCCGCCTCGCCGATCCTGAAATGCAGTCCCGATCTCATGAGAAACGTGTTAGAACTCGCCGTACTTGAACCGGCGTGTCATCTCGGTATTTCTCCCCTTTATCAATGTCCAACTTTTTATAGGGTTTCGCGCACTAGTTAATTACTGCGATTTCACCTTTAACAATTAGGTGGAATCTTTGCCAAGGGACAACTAAGCTGATTGGTGGTGAATCTATTGATGTTATTTGGATAGCACTGAGTGATTTTAATCAAGACGTGTTTAGGTTTCTAAATACTCATTTAGAAGATGGAACGAAAAATTTTTATTTACAGGAATATCCAAGTTTCACCAAGCTGATGAGTAACCTTTTATTTTACTTTGTATGAAAAATTTGATGGGAAATGATAATGGAAGTTTTTAAAGAAATACCATTTAAGATCATGACCAGCGACGAAATGCTTGAAAGTGAATTTATATCCGAAATAATATCCATTTTTTATGGTCAATTAGTTCCCAAGCTATTAGCAAAGTTTGAAAATGACAATCAAAAGGTAACAGACGTTTTGATGGAGTTTGGAAGACGTTCAAGAGCAAAATTTACTAATTATTGGCTTCCTAAAAGTAAATCTGTGATAAATATTGTCAAGGAAAGTTATCAAGCAATTATGAAAAGAAAGTTAAAGAAGATCATTACTATAGAAAAAAATAAGAGATGGATAATGGTCGATGATAGTTGTGTCATGTGCTGGGAGGGAATCGAATTCGTTGGGAACGTGCATTATTGTACTTTTATGGCTGGAGTTATCGAAGGGTGTTTTGATTCCTTAAGGGTGAAAGAAGGATTTGAGCATCTTCCTATCGTAAAAGCCAAAACAATTTCATCAAGGGCGTGTGGGGATAAAGATTGTAGGCACGAGTTCTGGGTAGTGGGATAAATGGTCAGAAATCACAACACAAGATTTCAGAAATTCTTGGCAGGAATAGGAAAAAGAGTCCTTCGATTAAGAAAGAAAAAAATGAATACCTTATTTCTTAATATCGTAATCTTAGAATATGTTCGTATATTACAAGAGTACTTATATGATGGAAATTTAGAGGACTCCTTAAAATCATTTTATGAAATCGGTAAAATTGCGGGGAATGACTTAATAATAGAAAATTTAAACACTTTAAAATTGATACTCTCAAAAGATATTCAAGATTCACCATTAATGATAAGAGTTGCATCGTACTTAGCCTTTGGTGAAGATATTCCCAAGAGAAACATTCATTTCATTCCAAAAGGCACAGATGATGATGAATATGATAGGCTTACTTGGTCATATGAACGATGTATATTCTGCTCTGGTTTGGAAGAAGAGAAGGAGTTAGTTATAAACAAGGAAACCATGGGGAAACAAACATGGGGTTGTCAAGTTGCTGGCATTTTCGAATCCATAACACAAACCATACAAGAATATATTGGAAATAAATATAAGATTAAATGTAAAGAGACAAAATGCTTGATGAAAGGGGATACCTATAATGAATATACCATGTGGTTCATTCCCCTTGAGTGAAATCATGAATTAATCGCCGATTTCTTCGTCAATCATTGAGATTGCACTTTCGGGAATCTTTTTCAAGTTGGAGGATTATTGTCGTCTTCTTCGATGCGTGCTCCAAGTGCGTCCAAGAGACAGATTAACTGCTTGCTGGTTGTAGGAGCGGTTATTTCTTGTAAACGAATGGTATCAAAATTTTGTATAAATCATTTTTTCTTTTTTCTTTTGGACTTCGCCTTTCTTTTCTTTTCTTTTGATTGCGTGATTGCTTTATCGACGATTCGTCTCGCACGTTCTCTGGCTTTTGTTTTTGCCAAGAGATTATTGATCCCCATCATTATGACATTATTGAAGTATAATTCGATTTCAGGGTCTTTAACGACTTCTATTCCTCTCTCTTTCATTGCTTTTTTTATGTTTTCGAGGTTTAGGAAGTTATATTCCTTTGTTTGCAGGCTTTCTTTGACTCGAGAGATTTTTACGGCTTGTTTTTGTTCAATTTCTTGAAGGTTTCGAATAATTGCGAAAGCCCATTCATCGAGTTCTTTTATTTCAATCAAATCTTTGAAGGCTTTATCTTCTTTTATTCGTTGAAAATGGGATGAAATTTCTTTCATTTCATTCATTATTTCCCCTAATCGTTTCAAATTGGTGAAGCGTTTCTCGAGAGTTTCTAGTAATTGCTCAAATTCTTCCAAATCTTTCACCTGTTCCCATCTATTCATTATTTTGATGGTTAATTAGGTTTTTTTCAAATTTCATTCCTATGAATCTTTCTCTTTGATCGGAAATAAATCGTGCATTATTTTTATTCTTTTTCCTTCTTCCCCTGAGTTTATATTAGAGTTTTCGAATGAAATGTTTAAAAACGTGTTTTTTTAGCATGATGGATGGTGTTAGTTCTGGGAACGCCCCAAAAGGATGCATTTTATAAGAAGGCAAAGAAATTAGGACGTAAACTAAAGTCTTGGAACGTGAATGAAAAAGTCTTGGTCATTGGGCATCGTGATGGAGATGGCATGGCTGCGGCATCCGTGTCATATCAGGGGTTGAGACATTTAGGGTTTCAAGATATTGAACCCGTGATTTTGTTATCTCCTGAAGAAGATGTAATTGATGAATATTTAAACGAGTTTCAACCCAAATACGTGCTCACTTGCGACATTTGTTCAAGTTTTGACGAATTTTTCGCCACTCGTGTTGAAGATTATATCATAACGGATCATCATCCGAATAAGAGTAATTTTTATGGTCCAAATAATCTCAATTGTATCGAGTTTGGATTTGAAGATGAAAAAGATGCTTCGGGCTCAACAACAGTATTTTGCCTTTTTTTTCCATTATTTCCCTTGAGTTTATGGGAAACGAAAGATGGGCAAGTAATGATAAGTCATGCAATTGCAGGAGCAATGAGCGATTTTCAGTTTACTAATGACAATATAACCGGAATCAATGAAGATGTTGTTAAGTTGGGCGTGTCTAAAGGTGCGCTAATTGTGAGTCGAGGCATAAACTTGTTTGGCAGAAGCATGTATCCTGTTCATGTTACTCTTTCGCGTGCTAATATTCCTCAGCTTACTTATGTTGAATGTTTAGAGTTCATGAGAGGACTGGGCATTCATTTAAAAAATGGAGATGGACTTTGGCGCAGAATCGTTGATTTAACAAAAAGCGAGCAGCAACGCATTATAGAAGAATTGCTTCTTTATCTAAAGGCATTGCAATTTCCCGATCCCATTCAAATCGTAAAGCGATTAATTCTTGGAAACACCTTTGATTTGCCGGGGTTAAAGCATCTACCCTGCACGGATTTAGAAGATGGGCGAAAAACTTTGGATCCGAGAGAGATATATCACGTGATCAATTACTGTTGCCGCAGGGGAAAGGCACATCTTGCCTTTCAGTTGCTCAATTTTGAAGAAGTAGAGCCCGAAGTTATAAAGGAAGTCCGGCGGTTGCATTTGAAAGGAGATCAAGAGATCGTTCAAGCCATTCAAGCAGTTGAAGCGGGAAAAATTCAAATGGATTTTGATTTTGATGGGCGATTCCTATTTGCAGATTTCACGGATGTAATATATTATGATCAGGTTGGCGTGGCTGCAGGAGTCATAATGAACATTCATCCACAATTAGAGCTAGTTGCTTCGGCTTGTCACCACGAATATGACATGTATAAGGTTAGCGTTCGTGCGTCAGAAAGAGTGTGGAATAGCACGGATAATAGCGGGTCATTGGCTGATGCAAATAGGGTGTTTGAAAAAACGAAAGAGAAATTAGGTGTCGACTTCCAATCGGGAGGACACCGTTTCGCCTGTTCGGCATATATCCCAAAAACAGCAATACATGTTCTTGTAGAACTCCTCAAGGAATATTATTCAACGTTAAAATTCACAAGATGATTTAAAGAATGCATTTCTTAATGCATTTTGAGCCATTCCCGCATTTTTAGCCACCCGCCTTGCTCTACAATCGCAGGATCGGAGTAGGTACAATGAAATGCATCTTTCAACTCGATGAACTGTTTATCCGTTGTTTTTAACTTATCAAAAAAATCGCGAACTGCTTCAGGAGGAACTAAAAGATCTCCCGTTCCTTGAATGACAAGAACGGGACAAGTTAGATTAGGTGCAGATCTAAATGCTTTTTTCACCCATTTATTTACTTGAAGAAGGTACCGAATTGAGATTTTCTTGAGACGATAGTCGTCCACTTGATCGTATTCTTGTCGGAGTGGATTTCTTGAGCTGACTTTTTGTCTCTTGGCGATATTGACCAAAGGTTTTTCTTTTTTAAATGGATAGATGAGTGCGAAACATGGTAATTGAAGAATATCTGTAATGGAAAAATTTATGCTTGTTTTCACGGCGGGACCTGTAAGGATGAGACCTGAAGCCGCGTCTGGATATATAGCTGCGAGGTTGATTGAAAGACATCCTCCCATGCTTTGACCCATCAAAAAGATGGGTATGCCAGGGTGTTTTATTTTTAAATAGGAGATAAATTCATTAACTTGATCTATTAACTCACGGAAATTAATTATATCGCCTTTTGGTCCTGACGACCGGCCATGTCCTTTAAGATCTAATGCATAAACGGCGATATCATTTTGAATTACTTGGTCGGCGACCAGCACGAAGAATTCGCCATGAGCAGCAAGACCGTGTATGCCCAACACGATTTTTTCGGTATTTTTTGCAGGCCAAGCACGATAAAACAGGCGATCTCCAGAAGAAGACGTGAAATAATCCTCAAGTCCTTGATTTGCAATGGGATTCACGCGCATCTTCTGCATCAGGTCGTGGTATTGCATTTTTTTTAAGGGTTTAGAAGCCATTTTAATTCAACTTTTAGATTTCTAATAAGTATATTTTCATTCTTGCATTGTCGTTATTGTCAATATTTTTTTAGGTCCGTTTAAAATTAGAATGATAAATTCCAATAATTGCCTACCAATGAGAATTTCATAACAAGTAGGATACGTATCGATTTCAATGGTAAGGGATAGCGAGATTTCAGGGATTACTACTTGACCCAAAGCCGTGCGGAGCTTGAATTTTTCACCAACAATGGTTTCAGCAAATGAAATTTGATCTGGGGGCAGTTCCGTGGTCATCAAGTTTAGTTTTTCAAAAATTTTTAATGGTACTAAAATAAATCCGTCATATCCGGTATCTATAAGACCGTTTACGATACCTTTTTTGGGGTGAAGGAAATTGCCTGTAAGGTCTTGGATTTTTAGAGGGAGATAAGGGGCATGGATTTCTGAATTGAACGGTTTATCGTAAACAATTTTCAAGTAGTCCGACTCCCGAGACCAAATGTTCTTTTTCTCATTTTTTTACCTATTTGGAAAATGTAACACGGTTTACCAACAAGATTTCGGGATTTTATATCTTCAATGATTTCTTCGCGTGCATCTCTAATGGTTTGGAGGTCGCCATTACTAATCAAGCCCCACTTTTGAAAATGGCTTTTTTCTAAATCTCTGATAATGGAGCGGTATGTGGTCAAATTCTTCTTGCGTTCATTTTCTTCTGCTGTGGACTGGTTTTTTGCATCTATCCAATCTTTTATTGCGAGTGTCAATGCTTCTCCAACTTTAAGACCGTGTTCCATTGCTTTTGCTTTAAATTTAGCATAAGTCTCTTTATCGATTCCCCGAATCAATATTGACATGTTTTTCACCTAGTATATTTTGATATCTTTGATATATAAAGATATCATCAAGCTTTATATCGTAGAATATCTTTTTTATCCAAACGATTCAACTATTGTTGTATTTATGACAAATTCTTAATGCTACAGAGAAATTGCTTATTGAGGTGAAAGCGTGTCAGGAGAAAATAGCGACAAGGTTTTTGATCTAATGGATCAAACAAAGCGAGCTCATGCGGAACACGTTTGGAACATAATTAAAAATAGGCGAGCAATGCGATGGATCTATTCACTGGAAGAAAAGCCCATTCCAAAAGAGTTCTTTGATAAGGTTATTGATGCGGGCTGTCAAGCACCGAGTCCTGAAAACTATCAACCTTGGGAGTTTATCGTGGTTACCGACCATGAAACTCGAAAGGCAATTCGCCGGTTTGGAGAAATCTTTTGCAAGTACATGTTTGGAGGTGGGCAAATAACGTGGAAAGAAGTGTCCACGTGGCGATTTGGTTACATGCAAAAGCCACATGCTATCGGATCATCTACTGCATTAATGGGTACTGGTTGGCTCATGGAGTATATTGAAAAGGCAGCCGTTATCGCCATAGCTTGTCATCAAGGATTAGTGGGTGCAAAGCATTTCACTCATGTTGTTCCAATAACTGCGCAACAATTGGCTTCCCGAATGGCAATGGGTTGTTCATTCATGGCAGCACAAAACATGATGTTAATGGCTCACGCACTCGGATTAGGGTCTTGTTATTATAATTTTCCGATATCAAGTCCTGCAGCCGAGGCAAAAATTGCAAATCTACTCAACGTGGATTATCCTGAATATGAAATAATTGGATTTGTTTCATTAGCTTGGCCCCTCTTTCCGAGATCTCGAGGACCAAATCGGTCGAATCCAGAAATGAAAGCGTGGCACAACAAATTAGGTAATCCTTGGAAAAATTTCGCGGAGGAATCAAAATGAGCAAGCCCTTTCATTTGCGAATTGTTAAACGGATCTTGAATTCTGCCGTTAAATGGGATATTTTAACGAAACGTTCTACAGTAGGGATGTGGCAGGCTCTAACATCAACCCGAGAACTCATGTACATGATTTTTCATGATGTTGGGGAAATTCTTGTTAATGAACTTAAACCACAAGGTGATTCTGTTGACGAAGGAATCAACCTCCTTGAATGGACTATTAATAATACTTTAGATATTGAAGTTGAAGTTGAAGGTGATAAACTCATTCTAAAGCGTTGTCCTTTCGATAAAATGCGTTCGGATTTCTTTACCCAAGAACCCTTCAAGGAAGTGCCGTATATTTGGAACTGTGCATATCTTTTCTGTCGTCCGGTAATGATCGCAGTTTTAAAAAATTATTCAAATAAACTCACTATTGAAGTAGGTCAGAATCGTCCGACAGAACACATGAAAAATAACTCTTGTGATTCTTGCACGTTTCGAGTCGTTCCTTGCGAAGAAGAAACGTTTTCTCAGGCAATTACTTGTGGAAATGAATTTCGAGTTTCTATTTGTAAAAAGGAAATTCAATGCAGTTATGGATTAGGTCTATTACGTAATTACCGTGATCCTGAATGCAAGCCCGAATTAAAACAGGATTGTCCTTGTTTTGAAAAGATTTCTGCTGATGACCTTCCCATTATTTATAGAGAACGTGAGTTCTTCAAAGAACTTCCTGATGGACATAATCCGCATCATATCATTGAAGATCCGAGCCTTCGAGAAGATCCGAAGAAACCCTGCAGTGATGTCTCGAGTTTTGTAATGTAATTTTTTCCTTTTTTTTATTTAATTCATTTCTCGAATATTTTTTATGACATTCTCACGATTTTTAATCTCTCAATTAAAAAAAATAGAAGAATTTCTCGTTCGTTATTGTCCTGCGAAAGATTTTTTGATGAGAGTCAATATGTCTTCATTCGTGGGTTCTCGTGGATTTGTTCTTGTTGAAGGATCGTTGTAAGCGACATGAACAGCTCTATCAAGGAGTTCTTCGAATTTGTCTTGCGTGATATTGCATTCTTTTAAAGACATGGGAGCACCAATGATTTTCATAAAGTTACGGACTTCTGTAGCAAGGATCTTAGCGGGTGTTCCTTCACCATTAAATTCACAAAATTTGTTTATTTCTTTGAAGAGATCATTTGATGTGGGTTCGTTGAATTCAATTATGAATGGAAGCATTAATCCCACTGCAGTTCCATGAGGAATGTGAAATAGTGCGCCAAGTGCGTGTCCGATTCCATGAGCAAGTCCTGCTTGAGAATTTCCGAATCCCAAACCTGCAATGCAGGCTGCATTATGCATTTTTTCTCGAGATATCTTATCTTCAAGATTCTCACAGACCTTTGGAAGCCATTCAAAGATCATTTTGGTGGCTTGCAAGCAAAGTCCGTGCGAAAAATCATTTCTGATTGTTGCTACGGTTCCTTCTATGGAATGTGTAAGTGCATCCATCCCCGTTGCAACAGTCAAAGAGTGCGGCATGGACAAAGCTAAACTTGAATCAACGATTGCAATATCGGGAACGATATCATTAGAACCGATGCTCAGCTTTATTCCTTTTTCAGCACTGGTTATAACCGCTCCCCAAGTGACTTCGGCTCCAGTTCCAGATGTTGTTGAGATAGTTAAAAGCTTTGATTTTTGACCAAGATGCAGTGCTTTTAGTGGTATTATGTCCGTCATCGATATATCGGGTCGCTCATATAAGGCGTAAATTACCTTTGCCGCATCCATTGCAGATCCTCCACCAAGCCCGATGATCCAATCGGGTTCAAATTGTCGAGCTTTTTCAACGCCTTTCAATACCGTCGTGTCCATTGGATTTGGTTCAATTTCATCGAATACCTGCACGTCCATTTGATGTTTTGATTTATTGAGTTGTTTAGTGACTTTGTCGAGAATGCCCAATTCTTTAATTACCTTGTCGGTAACTATGAGAGCCTTCTTTCCTCGAATATACCGGAGATTTTTCAACGATCCTCTTCCGAAATGTATTAAGGGTGATCTAAAAGGGACTGACATGTGCCTTCCTCTGAGATTATTTTATTAGGAGGATCTCGTTTTTTTTAATATAAAAGATCCGATTTGAGCGATAAGAAAGCAATCGTGAATTATTGAAAAACTTATGTTAAGAGTGTTATTTCTAAAAATCGCAAATTTCCATTATTTAACTTAAATCCGCTTTAATTGTTTCAATAGTTTTCCATGTTGCTTCCTTAATTCCTTGACGATCCAAGACATCTCGTAATTTGGATCTAAATAAATGGCTTTTTTGAAATAATGAACCGCACGTATGATATCGTTTCGTTGAATGTATAATTTAATTCCGAAATTGAAATATTCTTCGGCTTCTGTTTCGGCAGGTTTCTTTAAGGGATCATGAGAAAATGCAAGCTTTTTTAGTGCTTCGATCATGGTTTTTCTATCAGCTGTTGGCTCTAATCGGCATGCACGTTCAAAACAATAAAGAGCTTCTCCAAAACGAAAGAGTCTTGCATAAGTAGATCCAAGTTTCTCCCAGATTTTTACGTTTCGTTTTTCGACGCGAATAATTTTCTCCAACATTTCTCTGGTTTTGTCATACTCTTCGACGCTTTCGAAAAAAAGAGCTAATTCCAAATATTCCTTGATTTTTTGGCGTGTTTGCGCGTCAATTCTTCCCGAACCCGTCATTGAAGCTCGGATCTTATCTCTAAGCTGTTGAATTGCAGGGTCTACCTTAGAGCTCTTAACATCAACTCGATGTTCTTCACGAATTCTTTTTGAAACAGATTCTTTTTTCGTTAGTGCCTTCTTTTCAATATCATTGATTGCTTGATAGGCAACTTGGACGGGATCTTTCTCAATGATAGGCTGCCGATCTTCAAGACCACGTGCTTCTTGACCTGTTGCTTTCAGGAAACATTCTTTAGCACCATCAGAATCTCCGATAAGTTCAAATATTTTACCCAAGTCCAAATACGCTTCTCTAAATTCAGGATATAATTTAATACTTTTCTCAAGCAGATCGATCGCTTTCAGAAGCCTTCCTTTTTTTCTAAGTTTAAGGGCTTTTTTGTGCAGAGATTTCGCATGAACCATTTCTTTTATGCTTGGAGAAATAATTCGTTTCCTCCTCATCACAATTAATGAATAACTAATCTTAATTAGAAAATTAGTCAATTTATAGATTGATAAGATAAAATTTCATGCCAATGAAATTAGGTTTTTATGTAATGATAAGAAGGAAAAATTGAGGATGGACTGATCATCGTGATCGAAAGTATCTACATAATAAAAAAGGATTCTGGTGTTCCTCTGCTGACTCTCGATTTAGTTGAAGTAGAGGGCTTGGATGATCTAGATCGTGACATATTTTCGGGTTTTCTTAAAGTTTTGGATGATTTTAGCAAGCAAACTCGCAAGGAATCAATAAATCAAATAGTCTTGGCAAATTCACGCATTATTTATGAAAAATTTGACATTTCAGATAATTCTTTGCTGTTCATTTCCATTGATGATTTAAAACTGAAACCGAAGCAGATTCGCAAGACGTTGGCGAAAATTGCAACAGAATTTGAGCATTTCTATGCTAACGAGATCAAGAATTTTAGGGGAAATATAACCGTTTTTCTTTCTTTTGAAGAGCAAATTCGCAAGATCATCACTTCAGAGTTAGGGACATTCAAGGAGAAGATCACGCTTCGGTGGAACGAACATCCGATGAAAAATTTTGTCACACAGTTTACTAAAGGTAAGATCAAGGAATTTCAGGAGTCAAAAAAGGCAAAATTTGCCCGGATCATGGGAAAAGACATGGCAAAAATCGGAAAATTCAAGGACTCTCTAATAAGAATTCTTACGGATCACAAAGCATTTTGCATAGAACCCAAAAAGCGGTTTCTGCCCAAAGATCTGCCCCCAGAATGATCATTTCGGTAACTTATTATTCGATTCACGATTTATTGAATATGATTTCAGAATTTTTTAGGAAGTGTAAAACGTAAAAAAAATCGATGTTTCTTCAGTGCAATCACCACCAGAAATAGGGCAAGAAGAGATTGATGCTGTTATTAATGTTTTGAAATCAAAGAAATTGACATTACTTGAAGGCAACGTGACTAAGACGTTTGAAGAAGAGTTTGCAGAATTCTGTGGTGCTAAACACGCCATTGCCACTAATTCCGGTACTGCCGCCATACACGTTGTCTTGGCTGCAGTCGGGATTGGTCCTGGTGATGAAGTTATCGTGCCTCCATTTACTTTTGTCGGTACCGTTTCACCAGTATTAATGCAGGGGGCTCAGCCCGTGTTTGCAGATGTAGATTCCGATACGTATAATATCGATCCTGAAGACGTAAAAAGAAAGATCACTTCCAAGACTAAAGCCATCATTCCCGTGCACCTGTTTGGACAATCGGCGGACATGAAACCTCTCTTGGAATTGGCAGCCGCAAGAGATATTTTTGTAATTGAGGATGCATGTCAATCACATGGTTCAGAATATGATGGTAAGAAAGTCGGAACCATGGGGATTGCAGGTTGTTTCAGTTTTTATCCCAGCAAAAACATGACGACAGGTGAAGGTGGGATGATTGTTACTAACGATGCCGAGTTGGCAGCTCAATGCCGTCTAATTCGGCATCACGGTGAACCGGAATGGTATCGCTATGTCCGACTTGGATATAATTATCGGATGACGGAAATTCAAGCAGCCCTAGGTCGCGTTCAGCTTAAAAAACTCACGATGATGAACGAGAAGAGAAGTGCTTTAGCACGAACATATGATGAAAGTTTTCTTGATCTCAAGGGTCTGCAGATTCCAAAAACGTTGTCAAACGTGAAACACGTTTACAACATATACGCTCCAAAACTTAACTTGACAGAAATTGGAATATCAAAGGAGAAATTCCTGGAACATGTTAATGCAGATGTCCCGATTACAAAATTCATTTATCCCAGCCCTCTTTACAAAGAACCGTTATTTGATGGGATTTATAAAGGTGAACCGTGTCCTAACGTGGAGCTTCTTTGCACGGAAATAATAAAATTACCGTTATGGCCATCAATGCCTGACACTACTCAGCAGATGGTCATTGACAAAGTAAGAAATGTTTTGGGTAGTTAAACTTCAACAACTTGCCTCGTTCTTGCGGATTTCTCCGCGGCTTCAATGACAGATATGACTTTTCTTCCATCTCTTGCGGTAATTAATGGTGTCTTATCATTCAAGATACACTCGATGAAATGATTTACCATTTTCTTTTTGGATGGTTCTTTAAACATGCCAATAGATAATTGTTTCATCGAAGGATGCTTAGAAAGTTCTGTTGGAGAGACATATAGGACACTTTCGTCCCGGGAAATACGAAACGACCCTTTCGTTCCGTGAATTTCGAGAATGTCTGCATATTGTGAACACCAGCCTGCTTCAATAACTCCCGTGATTTCATTTTCGAATTGCACGACTGCAATTGCAGTATCATCGTATCGCATTTTTTTACATTTTGTCTTAAAAGAAGCGGCAAGAACCAAGCGAATGTCTCCAAATAAGTATTGCAAGTAATCGATGACGTGACTTCCAAGATCTAGAAAAGCGCCCCCACCAGCTAACGTTGCATCGAAGAACCACGTGGCATGGGGTTGCCACGCGATGTCTGGACCCAGATGGGCTTTTCGACCTCTCACGTGCGTGATTTCTCCGAATAGTCCTTTTCGAATGATCTCTTTCAATCGTGGCATTAGTGAATGAAATCTCTCGCAATAAGCAGGCATTAGCAGGACGTGATTTTTCTCTGCACTTGAAATCATCTCATCGGCTTCACGTAAGGAAAGTGCCATTGGTTTTTCACAAAGAACGTGACAACCAGCTTCTGTAGAAGCAAGCGATAAATTTGCGTGTAAGGCATTTGGGGTGGCTATAACAATTGCATCCAAATCTTCTCTTGCGAGCATTTTTTCATGATCCGTGTACCAGTGAGGTGCTTTGACTTTGAGTGCTGCCTTTTTAGCATGTTTTTCCGTGCGCGATGTTATTGCGAAAATTTCTGCATTGGGATTTTCAATAAATCCTGGAAAAAGATCAAAACTTGCCCCACCAGCACCAATAAAACCAACACGTAAGATTTTTCCCAACTTAATTCCTCAAGATTGTTGGATTTGTAGGATTTTATATCCATCAAGAAATAGAAAGCCGAGTTATTTTCAGGTTAGATCCTTGTTTATTAGGTTTAAAGCTAATGTTTCAAAAGCTGCCTCTACATTAGAGCCTGTTTTTGCAGATGTTTGATAGAAGCGAACTGCCTGAATTCGTTGTGCAATGTCTTCACCTGTTTCGGGATCAACGCGCTTGAGTGCAGGACTCATGTCATCCTTGTTAGCAATAAGAACAATTGGGCACTTTTTCACGAAATTGCGCAAGTCAGGATACCAGTAATTCTCGATATGCTGTGCAGTAATGGGACGGGTAATATCGTACACGCAAAAACAGCCGTGAGAACCCAAATAGTAAACATGTCGCATGTCTGTCCAGCGTTCTTGCCCTGCTATATCCCAAAGCGTGAAGCTTATTTCGTTATCATCTAATGTTATTGTTTTTCGCAAGATACTGGTCCCAATTGTTTCTTTATATTCGGGTGCGAATTGTTCTTCAACGAACCTATTGATTAAAGATGTTTTTCCAACTGCAGGGTCTCCGATGATAATTAACTTAAACTTATAGACGCCCATATGACGTGCACGCTCCTAATTATCGTCGAGTATAACTTGCTCTAGGTGAGTTATCCTAAGTTGATATTCGTTAATAAATTGAGTGGATCTATTATTTAAAAAAGCGGTTTTTTCATTGATTTTAGAAAAATTACTCGAAAAAATTGCGTGAAATTCTTTTTAACGCAGGGGATTTAAAGAAAAGGGAAAAAGAAAAAAAAATTAGTCTTCTCTGTTGATGACCCATGCTTCTGCTTTTAAAAGATCCCGCACGGCAACGCGAATGGCTTCGCTCCGGTTAGGATATCTTTTCATTGAAACGAGTTTTTCTAAATCTTGAATATAAGACTGGGGTAAGTGCAATGTTACTAATTTCATACCTATCACCTGAGATTTTAATTCATGTTATGGGTCGCCATGCGGACATATGTGTGTGTGTATTACCCGAGTATTACTCATCATAAATTTTAGAAACACGATTTGTTTTCAAGTCAATAGTTCCATGAATGCTTCGATTCTGGTGGAGATCTGCCCGACGTTTTCGCCAAAGTTATGAAAGTTGACACCAATCACGGGTATTTCCAGTTCATTTCTTGCTCTATCTTTTAGTAATTTGAAAGATGGCGTGATGAAACGACAACCCCAGACTTCATTAAACACGATACCGTCAGCTTTGACCAATCTTGCTTTTTCTATCCAGAAATCCATGAGATCTTCAGTTCCTTTCTCGAAATTATTCAACAGAAGATAGTCCGTATATTTCTCGATGAAATCACCATTTAGAGCAATCATGTTTGATTTGTCATAATTTGAGAAGATATCAATATAGAGCATGCATCCGCCATTTTTTTCAATGATTTGCGGAAGGGCGGGATCAAAACCGGGACTTCCTGCAATCAATATGCGGGGAATTCCTTCTTTCTTGTAGTTTCTTATCGTTCCTTTCTTCATGTTTTGCTCGATTTCAGTTAATAATAATCTTAATTTTTCATGAAAAAAATCGATATTGCTAAGAGAATCGGTATATGCGCCGTGCACGAGCAAGCTGGAAACCCAATGCAGCGGGACATATCCCTTTCGGTAATATTTATTAAAAATTAATGCCGCCATCTGTCTAGTTTCATTGACTAGTTTCATCTTTTTTTTTGCATGGTTGAAATCGACGTTTTCATTCGTCACTTGTTCAAGAATTACGAAGAAATCTTCTAATTCTTTTCGAACAAGGTTGCGACGGTGTTCGAGCGAGTTGTCTCCATATGGTTTTTCTATGTAGAAGACGGGCTTTTTCCTTCCAATTCTTTCATAGAATTTGGCAAAATGCAAGCAATAGTTACCTTCAAAACCGCCTAAAAGCAAGTCGAAGTATTTTTTATATTTTAGATAAACTCCATAACAAATGCGTGTTTGAATGCAGGAGTCTAGATAAAAGTTAGCTTTCTCGGATAAATTATCAAGGCTTGAAAACGTGTTTACAAATGCCTGCGAATTCATGTTTGTTTGGGCTGTATTGATTTTTGAAAGAAATGCATTTATTTGATCCCAGAAACCAATAATTAATGATAAAAGCCTGACTTTGTTAATTTTCGTGAATGCTTCCAAAAGACCTTGAAATGGAAATTCTGTGAACCGCGGTAAGAAAAACGGAATTGTTTTTTCAGAACAAAAACCAAGCTCTAAAGGTGGGAGGAATCCCGCGATGACTTTTTTTCCTTTCTTCCGGGCTGATTTGATTGTCTTGAAACCATTGATGTATTGCAATCCCATGTCTATGATGGATTGCATCTTAAAGTCTTGAACCGTTGTTGATGGCATTTGCGAATTTTACCTCATAACATTTCTAAAAACGCCTCAAGTCGCGTGCGGATTTGACCAATGCTGTTTTGAGAATAATCGCGTTCGAGATTCAGCACCGGAATGTTTTTCTTCTTCATTTTTTGCTTGAAGTAATCAGCAGAGTTTGAAAAAGAATCGCAGAATTTAAGATAATTGTTAATTATTCCTTTGATGTTTCTTTTCTTGTAGATTTCGAGCATTTTTTCCGTTCTATAAGAATCAGGAATCATTCTTCCCGATAGATTTCGATTTAAATAACGATCTGCGAGTGCATCTAAAGGATTTGAAAAATCCACGTTAACTGGAGAGGAATAGAATTCAAACCCGGTCCAGAGATCATCTCCAACAATAATACATCCACTATCTTCTACAATTTGAACGAAATTATCTTCGATTAGGATTCCATTTCCCGTTAAAAAAATCCTAACGCCCTTTTTAGGTGGTAATTCCGATCTTTTTACAGCATCCAGAAATTCCATAACTTTTTTCAAGTTTAAATCAGGACCATTTAAATTGAGATGATGAATCAATTTTTGAATTTCTCCCAAGGAGATTTTTGGATTCTCTCCTTGTCGATATTTGTCAATTTCTTGATAAACCGTCCTGAGTTCGTTATATAATTGAATGGACTCGATCAATTTCCGGTTTGAAATTTTTATATTTGTCTTTTTTTCGAGATATTTCTTCAACTTAATAATCTCACCATGGAAGAATTCGAATGAATTCGGTTTACTTCCGTGAGGAATTATGAACTGATATTGCTCTTTATCAAAATAGTTGTCCAAATACATGCCGGTATTCTGGACACCATTACAAAACGTGCCCGCTATCACGAAGTCCATTAACTCATAAATTTGATATGATATTTCTTCTCGTCCTTCGAAAATACCCAGATTCACGCGTTGAAAACCACAAGTGGTTTGGGACAGGTATGTTTGTCCTAGAACCATCTGTTCTTCGGTTCCACCAAGACAAAAGTGAAGGGGAATACAATCAGCAGCATGAATTATTTCGTCAGGGACGATTGAATGCGCAATGACTCCTACGATTTTTTTTCCTTCTTCCTTGAGTCTTGTTAATTGCTCGTGAATGTCGTATAGGTCGGGTTTTTCGATTTTCATGTTCAACTTTTGCCATTTCATGTTTTATCTTTATTTTTTGCCGAAAGTTCAAGGGCAGATCCATTAATGCAATAATAATTCCATCGGAGACTCATCATTTTGGAAATTGGACATTGATTACAAAGGCAACCTTTTTTTTCCTTGATTAAACTGCTTTTACCTATCGAACAAAATGCAAGATCGGTTTCTCCAGTCCCGATCAAACTTGGACACTTTCCGCAATAATCCTTACACGTGTGTTTAACTTGTTCAAGTGAGTCTTGTTTTTGCTTTTCCGTCATTCCATCCATTATTTTGATTTTTTCTTCAAAAGGCATCTCCTTGAAATTTTCATCTAAATTCAAAATTAAATTCACCTCTTAGTCATAAATTCATTAACGATTTTGTTATTAAATGACTGATGATTTTTAATTTAAGAAGTTAATGTAAGAAGTTATGTTCTGCAGGATGATGAAAGAAGCAATAAAAGAAGATTCAAGTTTCCCAATTTAAGCTCGAATCCTTTTAAAATGAAAAGATGGATGGAAAACCATGATCAAGTTATTTCGAGGAAATTGCTTGGAGCTCTTTGAGCAGGTAACGGATGAATCCGTTTCCTTAATAATTGCAGATCCGCCGTATAACGTGTATCAGGATAATATACGAAAAGTGCCATTTCAGAGACGGAAGAAACAAGTCGGATTTGATGTCTTTAACAAGGATTTTTTGGATTTTTCTCAGCAATGGATCATGCAATCCGTTCAAAAATTAAAAAAGGATGGATCAATTTTTATTTTTGGTGGTGTTAATTATCTTAAGGGAAACGATCTATTGGCTCTCCTTCCCATATTGCGTGAAAAATTGGAATTCATAAATTTAATTGTCTGGCATTATAAGAATGGGATGGATGCAAAGCGTTTTTTTTCGAACCGATTTGAATTAATTGCTTGGTTTGCGAGAGATCGGAAAAAATACAAGTTTTTCTTGGATCGGGTTCGAATAAAATACAATGAAAAAACATTAAACACGTATCTCAAGGATAAACGGTTGAATCCTGAAACCGTGAAGAAAGGAAAGAATCCTACAAACGTGTGGGAAATTCCGCGGTTGAATGCGAATTCACGAGAAAAACTGGGACACCCGACGCAAAAACCAAAAAGCATCGTCGAGCGAATTATTAAGGCGACGACTGATGAAGGCGATCTCGTGTTAGATCCGTTCGTGGGTTCTGGTACGACTTTAGAAGCCTGTAAAGATTTGAAAAGGGATTGCATCGGATTTGAAATTAATGAAAAGTACGTGCAAATGATAGAGAAGAGATGCAACCTGAAGTAACATGTTTGTGAACAGTGTGGAAGTCCATTAATTAATGGACATTAGTTATAATTCTAAAAGCTCTCAAATATTCTTCAGAGATAGGAAACTGTTCCATCCTTGCATCTGCTTTTTTTTATCAGGGCTGATTGAATAACTTTTAAAAGCTTTAGCCCGTTAGTTAAACAAGTACAGGTTGAATGAACTTTTATTTTTGAGATTTGAGCTTTTTTCAACAAAAATGCAAGGTCTTCTTCTCTGTATCGTTAAACAATAGGTGTATTAAATGAGTTATAGAAGATATAATGATCGTCCTCGGGAAATGCACACCATTACCTGTGAGGATTGCGGTCAAGAGGCTGAAGTGCCCTTCAAACCAGATGGTGTTCGGCCAGTCTATTGCAGGGAATGTTACCAGAAACATAGACCCCGGAGATATTAAAATCAAAACTAGTATAGTGTTAAGAAAAATTATGTTTTTATCATGATATTCGTTACATTATCTACTAGCTTTTTTCTTTTTCTATTTCATTCAAAAAGAAGTGATATTTTTATTTGAATCAGGATTACTGATGTTTTATTTATATTTTTTAGTGATTTCTTCGCATACTTCTTGGAATGCATCGAATTTGGCCAGATTCTTATCCCAATCTTGAATTGTTTTTGCGAAGAATTCGGAGAATTTGGTTTTTAGTTCTTGTATTAGATTCAAGTCATTTGTGTCAGGAGGCGCGTTTAGGACTGCCATTACTTCGACATTATGATTTTGAGATATTCGAATGTGAGTTTTACTGAAAATGAGTTCAATGAGCCGTTCATCATCAGTCATTAATTGTTGTGATGCCAGCACGGTTTGGATTCCGTTCAGGACCGTCAGGAATCCTTCTAATTGAAATCCGATATTGGTATTAAGCTTGACATTTTCGAAATGCTTGATGAATACGGGGCGACGATTCACCAAGAATATCATGCCCTTTAGGTTCAAACTTTTTAAACTCATGATTTCACCTTCACCATAATTCGAGTGACTAAATCTTCCATTGCTTCTTCAATTCCCCATCCCTCAAGTGCGGACGCGTTGAAGATTGGCGTGTCCTTAAATTGTGGCAGGAATTTTACGAGTAGATTTGTCATGTAGAAGGCGCGTCCTAGATGGTCGTTCTCGATCATTTTTTTCTGCACGATGTCTTGCTTGTTATATATGATGCAAATTGGAATTGATGGGTCGAAGTGGGCGAGAATGTTATTGTAGAGGTCTATAAGACGTTCTTTTTGGTACATCATCGGAATGGAGCTATCGATCAGGAAGAGTATTCCGTCAGAATCAGTCGACGTGTTTCGAGAGAGGTCGTAAAATTTTTCTTGTCCGCAAGTATCGAAGATCATGCAAGCAATTTCATTTTGCTTAATCGTTCCATTTTGTTCTTTTTTGATTTTACAGTGTTCATCTAACACGACCTTACCAAAGTTCGGCATTGCTGATGTTGAAACTCGAGTATTCGTGGAGACTTCCCATGCTTCGATTTCTTGCTCGGTGGGAGCGCGTTGTTGCTCTGAAATGAGGAAGATGTCCTTTTTGCATAGCAACTTCAAAGTTGTGGTCTTGCCAGCACCTGATGCTCCGACGAGTGAAATTTTTAGAGAAAACATTTTTGGTCTCCAACCGAGAACGATTCTGTTCCATTTTGATAATTTCTATTCAGAATAAAATTCATCTCCATATATAAATGAATTGAAGAAGAGGAGAACATGATCGTGTAATCGTAGATGATATTAACATGTACATGGAGAAATGAATTTTGTCGAATTAAGTATTGAAGGAGAGAATTACTTCATGAAAATATTTCATGAAGAATGATCGTTTATTAATAACCGTGTTCACGATATACTTCACGTTGGATGAGGTATTTGAGGATCTCTGTCGTGCCTCCACCGATCGGTAGGATTTTAGCATCACGTAAATATCGTTCGGACTTTTTCTCACTAGTATAACCGATGCCGCCTAAAACTTGCATTGCCCGGGATGCTACATAAACGGCTGCTTCGGAAGTGAAGACTTTTGCCATCGTGCAGATTTTTGTTGCTGCCTTATTTCCGATTTTATTGAGGGCCCTTGCGGCTTGAACCGTGAGAGCTCGTCCCGCTTCGATTCTAATTGCCATGTCAGCAATTTGGAAGCTTACGCCCTCGAAATAGCGAATTTCTTGATCAAATTGTATTCGTTCGGTTGAATATTTAAGGGCTTCTTCAAAGGCGGCTCTGGCGATACCCACACCCTGCGCAGCGATTCCAACTCGTTCGGAATTGAGTTCATCCATGAGAATGGAAAACCCTTTGTTTTCAGGTCCTAATAAATTTTCCTTCGGAACCGCCAGGTCATTAAATCGGATGTGACCGACACGTGCGCCCCTTAAGCCCGATAATTTATAATATTTAACGCGTTCATATCCTTTCCATTTTGTATCGATGATGAATGCACTCATACCCTTTTTTGGATGAACGTTTGGTAGTGGAGTCGTTATTGCGAAACAACACATAAAATCGGCTTCAGTGCCATTGGTTATGAACCGTTTTTCACCATTTATGATGTAGTAATCGCCATCCTTAACAGCTCGTGTTTCCATTCCCGCTGTGTCCGAACCAACTCTGGGTTCTGTGATACCAATGCAACCAATTTTTTCGCCTTTGATAATGGGTGTCAAATATTTCTCTTTCTGCTCATCCGTGCCAAAACGATGAATAGGCATTCCAAAAAGCGATATATTTGCAATGCGTGATAATTCGAATGCTTCATTAATTCGTGCACACTCTTCTGCCACGATGCAATCTGCCACGATGCCCTGTCCCGTACCGCCCCACTCGGGTGGATGTAATGGACCAAGAAATCCCTTCTTGCCCATCTCCCGCATTAAAATGCGAATTGGTTCATACGAATTCATTTTTTCAATTTCATCATCAAATGCTCGAATTCGTTCCTCTGCAAATGCTTGAATTTCAGTCTTAAATTCTAATTCTTCTTTTGAATAAAGTGCCTTAAGTGATTCATCCCCAGACATGATTTTCTCATCCTATATTAATTTGCGATCATGGATCTCATAATACGGATATTTTAATCTTTGAAGGAAGAAGATATTAAAACGTTTTTTCGCGGCAATGATTATTTTTTACATTTCGAGAGAGACTTTTTTATGGATACACGGCACTTGTGGACTGAAAGAGTTTCGTTGCACGTGTCCGTTGATTCCAAATTTCCTCCGCTTTCATTCGCCATTTTTCAAAATCATTAGGATTTTCGGGAAATTTTTTATAGTGCTTCTTTATCTTTCCAGAACGGCTAAATGCTTTCAATAATCGTCCTACACTTCTAATCCCAATTTTACCGCATATAATTGACCAAAGAATCTTCAGACCTGCCTTGAGAATTTTTCCGAATGAAAGCTTGATTTCTTCTTCATCATCGTTTACTTGTTCTGGGTCGAAGATTGAGCGAAGTTTTATCAGGAGAAAATTGATTTCGTTTTCGGACAACTGAAAAATCACCGCAGTCAACATGTAGATATAAGCTAATTCTGCGCCGATGCCTCGGAAATATCGAACGTTCACGTCCCATAGGGCTTCTCTTGAAAGATATTCGTTGGTCTTTAGTGCCTTGCTTATTACATCTGCGGCTTCATTGCATAATCGCCATGTTTCCGGGATTCCACGTGCCGCAAGGGGATTTGTAATGGAAGCCGAATCACCTGCACAAAAGAAACCATCGGCCACCAACGAATATGGAGTTCGCGAGAATGCAAATGGATTATATTCTTTCTTTATTAATTCGAATTCAGGGAACTTCTCTCTCGAAATCAATTCTTCAGTTAAAATGGCAGCTTTCTCATATGATTCGGGACCAGCAATCCCCATTATTGCTTCCGTTTTCGTATAACCGGGATCGAAGAAAACGAAATAATAAGGCCAAATATCGCCCCATTCCGGATGCTTTTCATCAGATTTTATCCATTTTATATAATGGAGAATCACGAAGAATTGATTAGATGAATCAAAATTCCAAGTTTCGATTCCATAGTCTTCTGGAAGAGATGTACGAACACAACTTGCGATACCCGAAGCATCTACCACGAGTCGAGTCTTGATCTCGATTTCGGTATTATCTTTCTCGACTTTTGCACCGATGATCCTATTGTTTTCGAAGATGAGCTCTTTAAATCGACAAGAGAATTCGAATTCGACACCATCTGATTCCAAGACTTTATACATCCGTTGAAGGAAGAGCGGTAATCGTGATACCGATATTCCTTTATAATTAAATAGGAATTCAGGAGACTCGGTGGGAGGAGGAATGTTTAAATCTTTCATAGTCTTGCGATGAAAGTGAATTATTTCTAATCGTTGCCCTACTTGATTTCGGGCGTTTTTATCAATGATCAAGACGGAATGTCCCTGTTTTGCAATTTGCCATCCCAAATAGATACCTGTAGTCGCAGCACCGACTATGAAAACGTCACATTTCCTAGTCATTTTCATCAGTTTCCTAAATTTTTATCATATTCATTAGTTTAGTCACTTTATATCCAGAAACAGAATATTCAAGACTTTATGGGGGGCGCATGTAATAAGGAATTTTATTTCTCTGCCAGTCACGTACAACTATCTTGCCAACTTGCTCGATATCAGGAATGCCACTTTTTTTTAGCTTGCCCTGGGCGCGTCCGACTAGTTCCAAGAATTCTTCGGCATCGGAGAATTGATCAATGGAATAAATTTTTCTCAGTGTTTCTGAAGGAACCAATTCAAGAATGCGTTCTACCACGCCCAAGATATCTTTTACATTTTCCACTCGCATTGCATTTTTGAGGGCAAGGTTGACTTCATCATCTTCATCGTAATGAATGACTCCAGGCGTGTCGATGACCCAGAATTTTGCAGATAGGCGGAGATATTGCTTACCCCGTGTGTGCCCTGCTTCAGGACTTACTTGAACGGATTTCTTCCCACGAAATAAGCAATTTATTAAAGAGCTCTTTCCCACGTTAGGATATCCTATGACCAGCAAGTAGATTTCGTCATCCGTACATGATTTTTTGATTGTCCGTTTAAGAAGATCCCAATTCTTACGAGCGTTTCGTGTTGCGGACATGAATATCGTGGGAAACTCTGATTCTAGGTAGGCTTTCCATTGTTTCAAAACGTCGACTGGAACAAGATCGGATTTGTTCAAAATTAGAATGAGAGTTTTGGATTGTCTTTTGATGTATTCTTCAAGGTCTTGATGACGCGTTCCGAGTGGATTTCTTGCATCCAGAACTTCCAATATCACGTTGGACTCACGGATGTTGCGATATATGACGTTCCAAAACTTATCCATTTTTGTCATTTACGTCCCAAATCCCCGCATCTTTTAAATTTCAGCTTTGAATAATTCAAGAGAATTTGTTATTTATTGCAGATTTTCTTATTTATAGATTCTTCACGTAAATGCATTAAAAAAGATATATTACCAGATAAAAGGAATTAATCGATATCTCGTTTTTTTTGCATATTCCTTATATCCGGGTAATTCTTCTCGCAGGGTGCGGTCTTCCAGGGCCGTCCTGACGATGAATAATGCAATTATTCCCGCGATGGGAATGAATGCCCACCAAGTCCCCAAGATGAGTACATATCCGATTGATGAAATAATTTCTGCAAGATATCCGGGATGACGAACCATTTTATAAGGTCCTGTCGTGCAAATTTGCTTTTCTTTATCGTCTTGAACTCGAACGAGTGCTGTAAAATTCGTATTCTCAACCATTGCCCAGGTTCCAAACCAGACTGCAGATAAAAAGATGATAATTCCAATGATCATCAACCAAATACAAAGCTCAAAGGAAAGGAATTGAAGCATTAGAAAGTTAAATGGCATGAATGGAAGCCGAACTTGTGCATCGATGCCTACCACGATCGGTAAAATGATAATTAGCATGAGGAATAGGAATGCAAAGACTTTATCATACGTTTTTGTTTTTTCGTGAAAAACCTTGCCGCGTTCATTTAGTAACTGGGGAGATAACTTGTATAGAACAACGAGATTAACGGTCTGATATGATATTCCCATGATGAAATATACCCACGCATTTACCCACAACACGTTCAAAGAAAATACGAGCAGGAGAATGAAATGAATGATTCCCATTAGGTATTCTCTCGCGATGTATCTGTATCCATTCTTAGTTAGTCCTTGCTTTTTTGTTTCATCGATTTGACTTGTGACTTCGTACATTATGCTCACGTTTAATTTTTTCTTTCCCGAGTTTTTTTAAACATGCTTCTTATTTTAATTTAATTTTTAAAATGAATTGGTCTGGAAATAAAAATGAGATGGGATTTAGGAATTAGTTATGAAATAATTAGTTATGAAATCAAGAAAAAGAAATAAAAATAGTTATTTTGCTTCGATGGCAATTCGTTTCGGATTATGGATTTCGTTTTCTTGGACGGGATAGTTGTTTAGATTTACGGTATAATGCATTCGCCATTGATCTTTAATGTAGTCGAGTGTTTTTTGCTCAATTGAATCGGGAAGTTTTACATCTACCCATAGCGTGTCGCCAAGAAGAGTTTTGACGATTTCACCATCCTTGACTACGATTTCCCCATTCTTGATGGTATATGCCGCTCTACTAAATGCCTTCTCGATTTTCCTTGGATCTTTTTCCTCGGGGTTAATGTCATAGATAGCAACGTCTCCGACAGCACCAACACCTAGATGTCCTCTATCGGTCAAGCCCATTGTTCTTGCGTTTCCTGCACGTGTAATGATTGCGATTTCTTCCAGGGTATATTCCCGATCGATATCGTTAAGTGTTGTTTTTTGCTTTGCGTTATCGTGGACTTTTGCAAGCATTTCTTCCCGGGCTTTCTTGCTCATTAACCAAGCGATGACCAATGGATAATTCTCAAAGGGACCGCCGTTTGGATGATCCGTGGTCATGGATGTTCGCCATGGATCTTTCAAGAGAAGGATCAATTCGAGTCCGATTGCCCATTGAACTGCATTAACGGGATTTTTTGGAGCGAAGACATATGGAACGACACCAGAACCGCATTCGGATTCAATTTGTCCATTAATCCACTTCATTCCGCCTTTATTACCCCATGGAGAAATTGCGCCGAGATGTTGGAGATTGAACTCCCATGGACCATCACCAGTCATTGTCGTCGTATCGCCAAAAATTACCTGCCCTATGTCAAGAGTCACGTGTTCATTTGAATTTACATATTCGGCGAGCATCGCAGCGTCGGATTTGAAGTCCTTCCAATTGGTACCACCATATGCGTTGAATTGCGTGTGCGTATAATGAAGCACGTTCTTTCGTCCATTCGTGCCTTTAAATTCCTTAACGAGATCCCAAGTATCCCGAGTGATAGCTGAGCAACCAGGATGTCCAAGCTGGTTTCCGTGCACGTGAATGGTGTGCGGAAGGTTTAATCGTTCGTTAGCTTGGCAGAGCATGCTCACGACTTTTCGTGGAGTAACTTCCCAGTTAAGAACCGTGTCATCGAGACCGTCAACGTTTTTGCCCCAGCCCCAGTTCTCAACACCGCCAGGATTGACGATTTTAACCGCATACCCTTTGGTTGCACGTAAAAGCCATGCGATATAGCCAGTGAGCAAGTCAAGATCACCTGCCGCAATGGCATCTAGAACAAACCAATTATTCCCAAATACGGGCATTGCGAGCTTGTCAATAATGGGAATGTCTTTAAATTCTTCGTGAGTATGTCGGGCTTTTAGAGGAGGCATTGCGGGTTCTACAACGGTAGTATAACCCATTTGCGCATATTTGTAACCAGTAACAAAGGTAGATGGAACCGAATACCCTGTTCCAGATCGAGTTATGCTCGTTTTAGCGATGGGCTGCCTTCGGTGATCTTCGGGGCGGAATACTCTCCCACTATTTACCTTTGAACCTGCAATGTGGGAATGAATGTCCACGCCACCGGGAAATACGACTTTACCGCTTGCATCGATGACCTGTCCACTATTGCCTTCAACAATTCGTCCATTTTCAATGGTAATATCCATTTTATCCTTGATCTTGTTGATGGGGTCAATTACAAGCCCATTTTTGATCGTGATTCTAGCCACTTTGATATCCTTCCAATATTTTTGTCGTGATGAGCGTGAATTTTAACGACTTTTAATTTCAAATTTGAAGAGAGATTTATTAATTTAATCGTATGGTTTCGTCCTGCAATTAAAGTATCGATAAATGGCGATAAGCGACTTGTAATAATAAAATCACGTTAATATCGTGAAGTATCGGCTTGGAAAAAATTCCTACCGTGATTTTAAAAAAAAAGAACCTTAAGGAGAGGTATTTCTTTATCATCAAGTTGGATTAATAAAAATTTTTGACATTTCTCCGAGAATTTACTAGATGAGATTCATCCTGTTTCTCCATTGCTTATTTTTAACCAAAACTCAAAAAACCGGTTTCAATGATTTAGTCAAACGCCCCTTGCATGAGGGGTGGTTACTTCATGACTCAGGTTTTTCACGAAGGTCATCCCTGCTTGACTTCTTTTATGAGTCCGTCGAGATATGCTTCGATTTGCTTGTTTCGATAGCTTCTTAGCGTCATTGCATTATTTTTACAAACAGATGCACATGCACCACAACCGCGGCAAGTTATTTCATCGACTTCAATCTTGTTTTCAAGGAGAGAAATTGCGTTATATGGACATACTTCAATACAATTACCGCATCGGCTGCATTTTTCCAAATCCACGATAGCGCGCACGAGTTCGATTTCAAACAGGCCGGCAGACATCGGAATTGCCGCTGAAGATGCGGCACCCTTGGACATTGCCACCGTGTCAGCAACACTATGTGGTCCTTGAGCAGTTCCTGCTAAGTAGATACCGGGTACTTTAGTTCCAATGGGATCTAACCTTGAATGAAATTCTTTAATGAAACCATCGGGACTTCTTTCAAGCCGAAGAAGATTTGCAACATTAATGGTTCCTTCAGAGGGTTCCATTGCAACGGAAAGGACGACAAGATCGGCTTCAACACGACGATACTTGTTCATTAGCGTATCTTCGATGCGTACCAATAGGTTTTTCGTATATTGATTTTCTTCAATTCTTGCAAAATTTCCCCGGATAAACCTGATTCCTTGCAGTCGGGCACGTCTAAAGTATTCTTCATACTCCTTGCCAGGCGTTCGCATGTCAATATAGCAGATTGTCACTTCAGTATTGGGGTCATGTTGCTTGAGGAGGGCAGCATTCTTTAATGCAACCAAACAGCAGACACCGGCACTACAATATGGATTGGTTTTAATGCTTCGTGAACCAACACATTGAATCATTAACACTCGTGTAGGTGGATTTTCATCGGATATTCTTCGAAGTTCACCGAATGTCGGTCCATTAGGGGCAAGGATTCTCTCAAGTTGAAGTTGTGTTATGACATTTTCAAATTGCCCATACCCGTATTCACCAGTTGGATCAAATATCTTGATTCCTGTTGCAACTATGATCGTGCCAACGTCTATTTCGATTATTTCGTCTTTTTGGTTGAAATCAATGGCATTTTCATTACATTCCCTGACACACAATCCACAACGAATGCATTTATCGCCATCAATCGTATATTTTAATGGGACCGCCTGAGCGAACAGTGCATATATTGCCTTGCGCGTATCCAGCCCGCAATTAAATTCATTTGGAACCACCACTGGGCAGACGGGAGAACATGCCCCACAACCCGTGCATTTTTGTTCGTCAATGAATCGTGCTTTTCTTTTAATTTTTACGTTAAACTCTCCAACGTGTCCGGATACACCAATGACTTCACTATAGGCAAATAACGTGATTTTTGGATGGCTTGCGGCTTCGAGCATCAATGGACCCAATATTCAAATACAACAATCGTCAGTGGGAAAGATACGATCGAGTTTTGCCATGATGCCACCGATGGTTGGAGATTTCTCGATGAGATAGACATCATAGCCTTGATTTGCTAGATCTAGGGCACTTTGTATGCCGGCGATTCCTCCACCAATGATGAGAGTTTTAGGAAGAACTTTCAGATGCTTGCGAGGAATTTTCTCAATGAAATGCACCTTTCTTACAGCAGCCCGCAATAGATCTTCGGCTTGTTCTTGTGCTTCTTCTGGTTCTTTCATGTGAACATACGTGCAATGTTCCCGTATATTTACGAATTCTAGATAGCTTTGATCGAGACCGCTATCTTCAAGAACCTTCCTGAAGACTTTTAAGTGAGTTTTTGGAGTGCAGGCAAGAACAAGCACGCGATTTATACTATCTTCCTTGATCTTGCGAGATATCAAAGCGGCTCCTGCTTCAGTACACATTGATATGTATTCCTCAGATACAATGACGTTTGGTAGCGTTTTTCCGAATTCAACTAATGCAGTGCAATCAACGAAATCAGCAATATTTTTACCTCAGTTACAAACAAAAATTCCTATGCGAATTGAATTATCTTCCGTTCTAGACACCACCTCCAGTTGGATTGGCAATAACTTTTTTATTAAACGGAGAAGGACCGAGTTCACGCAATTTTTTAGTGAATTCAATAATTAATTGTTGAAACTTTTGTCCTTCGCCTGCGCTCACCCATTCTAATCGCAATCTATCTTTTTCAATACCGAGAATTTCAAAAGATTTGATTAGATTTTCCAAGCGTTCTTTGGTTTGAAGATTTCCGCTTATGTAATGACAATCACCAATATGACATCCTGCAACAAGGACTCCATCGGCTCCATCTTCGAATGCCTGCAGGACAAATACGGGATCTACCCGTCCGCTACACATGACACGAATGATCCTAATGCTAGGAGGGTATTGGAACCTGCTTAGTCCCGCCAAATCCGCTCCTGCATATGAGCACCAATTGCACAGGAATGCCACGATTAATGGTTCTTGCTTGTCTTCAGAGATAATCTCAACTCCAATTCTATGGCATGAAAACGCTTTTTATCATTTCAGTAATCTGTTTAGTCTCAAAGTGATGTTGTGATATTGCCCGAACGGGGCATCTAGCAACGCAAGTCCCGCATCCCTTGCATAATGCTGGATTTATGCGACTCTCAGTAGTAAAGAAAACTCCTTCTTGAAATTGTTTCTCCACTTCAACGAGACTGATAGCACCATACGGACATACTTCCACGCAAGTACCACATCCGATACAAACTTCGGGATCAACATATGACGTGATTCCTTCAACTTCGATTTCGTCCTGTGATAATAAACGGGCCGCACGGGCAGCGGCACCACTTGCTTGAGCCATGCATTCAGGTATTAGCTTTGGGAATGAAGCCGAACCACATAGGAAGATGCCTTCTGTTGCAAAATCTAGAGGTCGTAATTTTACATGGGCTTCAAGAAAGAATGGGGGATTGTTTTTCAATAATGGTACTTTTAATAAAGCGGATAGTTTTTCAGCATCCGGATTTGGAATCATCGGCGTGGCAAGTACCACGAGATTTGCTGAGATTGCAACTTTCTCATTATTTAAGATGTTATTTACTTCAATGCTAATGCTTCCGTCATCTAGTGTTGATATACGTGGAGGATTATCAAGAGAGTATCTTATAAAAGTTGCATTTTCCCGAGACTTGCGATAAAATGTTTCATTCTCTTTTCCTGCTGCCTGTATGTCTCTATACAGAACATAAATATTCGCATCAGGGTTTAATTCTTTTAGAATATTAATATTCTTAAGGCTTACCTTGCAACAAATATTTGAGCAATAAGTAAAAAGACCTTCCTTTTGACGTGAATTATAACATAAATAGAATACGACATTCGGATTTTCGGAACCATTTGTTGGAATTACACCAGTTTGTAAAAAAGCAATACGCTCTTCCAAGTCAGCAAGCGTAAGTATGTTGGGATTCTTTTTATATTGGTCAGGTACTAATTCCCGAGCACCTATTGCAACAATTATGGCTCCAGATTTAATCGTTTCAACCTTTTCGTTTTTTAGTTTAATATCGGTTTCAAAATTTCCCACGTATCCTCTAATGTCTAAAATCGTGGATGATTCATGAACGTAAATGTACTTATCTTTCATGACACGCGTGAAAAAACTTTGAATCAATTCTTTGGTTGTTTCTCCAGTATATAGCTTGTAAAAATGCCGTAAAAAGCCACCGATTTTTAATTCATTACTGATCAGATGAGTTTCAAATCCTTGTTCTGCCAAATCCAAAGCAGCCCGACAGCCAGAAATTCCTCCACCAATTACCACTGCTTTTTTCGTTATCGGTATCTTTATTTTTTGAAGAGGCTCTAAAAGGCGTGCTTTTGCAATGCCGATTCGTACTAAATCCTTTGCTTTTTCCGTTGCAGCCTTGCGATCATTCATGTGAACCCAGGAACATTGTTCTCTCAAGTTAACGAATTCAAACAAGTATGGATTCAAACCACCTTCCTTGCAAGTTTCTGCGAATAACGGTTCATGTGTTCGAGGCGTGCAGGAAGCAACGATAAATCTATTGAGTTCTTTTTCTTGGATGAGTTGCTTTATTCGTTCCTGAGTGTCAGAACTACAAGTGTATAAATTAGATTCGGCAAATTCCACGTTTGGTAGCGTTTTTGCGTATTGCGCAACTTCTTCGGAATCTAAAAAACCAGCAATGTTTGAACCACAATGGCAAACCATTATTCCAATTCGAGGGGGATCATCAATCTTCACGGGTTTCTCAGGTATCAGGTATTCTTTCTTTTTAGCATATTTTCCGCGCTCGGAGCTAAGAAGCCCTGAGACTTTTGCCGCAGCAGCACTTGCATTTGCTACGGATTCAGGAATGTCACGAGGACCCGTCGCGCAACCACATAACATGATTCCCATTTTGGTGCTTTTTAACGTGGCATAATTCGAATGTTCTTTAAAAAAGCCATATTCGTCGAGTTCAATTCCAAGAACCCTTGCTAAGTCCTTGTTTTTTGGAGAGGGAATTAATGCTGTTGCTAAAACAACAAGATCAACAATCATTTCACGGCTTTCGCCAGAATCAATATCCTCATAATAAAGAATTAAATTTTTAGTATCGGGATCTTCTTCAATATAAGATACTTGACCGTATATATATTTCACGCCGTATTCTGATTGAGCTCGCATGATGTATTCATTAAATCCCTTGCCATATGCCCTAATATCGTTTCGAAAAATGATGCACTCGGCATGAGGATCATGTTCTTTTGTTATTATTGCTTCTTTTGCCAAGTACATGCAACACACGGAAGAACAATACGGAACACCTTTGTGAGGGTTTCGGGATGCCACGCACGATAAGAATGCAATTTTATGAGCATGTTTCCTGTCTGATGGTCGCACGATTTGACCTTGGGTCGGACCAGACGCGCACATGAGACGTTCGTATTGCATGCTAGAAATGACATTATCGAATTCATGTCCATATTGCGGTAATTTTGAAATATCAAATAGTTCTATACCCGTGGCAACAATCAATGCGCCTACATTTAACCTGAACTGTTTTTTCTTTTGTCTGAAATTAATGGCATTAGCTTGGCAGACTTTCGAACAGGCACCACAAACTTTGCCATCAGAATTCAGATACAAGCAATGTTCGGCATCAATGGAATATACAGGGGGAACAGCTTGCGGGCTTGGAATGAAGATTGCACAACGAGTGCCCAACTCTTCGTTAAACTCATCGGGAATGCCGCGGACAGGGCAAATTTTAGCGCAATCACCACAATTCTTGCAAATTGATTCCTCAACATATCTCGGTTTTTTTTCGATGGTAACTTCATAATTGCCCATGGTGCCACGTAATCGTGTTACTTCGCAGTTTGTCAGGAGCTCAATGTTAGGATGGCGATAGATTTCAACTATTTTTGGTGCTAGAATGCAAATAGAACAATCGTTGGTGGGAAATGTTTTATCAAGCTGTGCCATTTTTCCACCAATATTTGGGCGTGAGTCAAGGAGATAAACCTTGAAACCGAGGTCCGCAAGATCCAAGGATGCTTGAATCCCTGCTACACCACCTCCAATGACCAATACAACACCAAATTTTGTAACTTCACTCATCGTTCATACCCAACTAGTACACGAGATACATGGCTTTAGCCACGAAATCTGCCAAATCAATAATATTCATGTTAAATTTATGCTGTCCTTTATTTTCATATTCTTTTTCAAGGCACGTAAGGTGCATTTCACATTTAGGACAGGTCGTGATGAAATCGTTCAAGTCGATTATTTGTTCCGCTTCAATCAAGCGATTCGTGCGTAAGTATTTTGTATACACATTGCAATTATTCCAAGCACTCACACCACAACATTGTGCGTTTCGGCGGTTATGTTTCATTTCTACCAATTTCACGCCAGGAATTGCACGTATGACTTCTCGAGGTGCTTCGTATACACCCAATTGCCGTCCCATTCTACAAGGATCATGATATGTTACAACACGCGGATATTCATATTTAAACTCCAATTCGCCTGACTTTATTTTTTCGTTCAAAAATTCTGCAAATGAGATTATTTTGAAATCAAGCTTTCCGTGATATCGTTCATAATCCAATTTCATTGTTCTATAGCATTCTGCACAAGTCGTTATGACAGTCTCTGCTCCTGAATCAGATATCGCCTTAATATTTTGCACGGATAGTTTTTCAAAAGTCTCTACATCACCTTGCCAAAGCGAATCATGTCCGCAACATTTTTCATCGTTTAAAATCATGGGTTTAATTCCCATCTTATTCAGGAGCCGAAGAGAGCTTTCGATGGTTCTATTTAAATTAACGCCAATTTGACGGGCGTGTGATTCTAACGATATTAAAGGAATGCACCCCATGAAAAAAAGAATATCGCTTTCGCCCGGTTTTGAAAACTCTAGATTTTTCGGAATGACATCCCATTTATTTGGATGGACGTTTTCATTGGCCATTAATCGACTCAAAGCAGTAAAATATCCAAAATGAGCCTCCTTAAATCCCTTTTGACGTGCCATTTCATGTGAATTTATGCGACAATTTAAAATAAAATCCGAGAACGTGATGTCATTTGGACAGTGCACGGAACATCGGTCGCAAGTTAAACACCACCACGTCTTATGCGTGATCTTTTCATTCCACAAAAAGTCTGAAGCGATGTACCGGGGTGAGAAATTTGGAATGAGTTCACCCAATGGACATGAATCACTACACTTGCCACATTGATAGCAAGTTGCCACCAGATCACGCATATCCTTTGAAGTATTTTTACGTGACGATATTTCAACCATTGTTCAGGAAGCTCCAAATTTTAACTTCATTGAAATAGACTAATTTCTTTGAATTTTCCGTAAACTCTCGTTACGATTTCATCGAATAAAACCAATGCTTGATTTCCGTGATATTTTATTCATTCGTTTTTTTAAACCTTTAGTACCTATCAGGATTCTTAAACGATTCGACACGTCGCACTTCTTACAGATTTATTTTCCATTTCATACAGATTCGTGTGTTCGTTATTACCTAATAAATCAAAGCGAAAAGTTAATCAATCCACGACAAGTTCAATGCATTGCTTTGGACAAGAACTGTAGCAGATATTGCAAAATCCTCCATTATTGTTAATGCATTTTTCAGGATGGAGGATCATGCATCGCCCATTCTTAAGACAATGAATCACATCTTTGGTTTTCGGTCCTTCTCCATATTTTAAATTTGGCTCGATTTGTTGATTGATGGGACAATTGTTAATGCACATGCTACAACCTTGGCATTTGCTTGCATGAACTTTAATCTTGTAAAACATTTTATTCACGAGTTTTTGGTTTTTTAAAGACGTTTTTTTGATTTTGAATTTAAACTTTCTTTCAGTTAATGAGCATCCTGACAGGAATCATTGAATGAGTTAGTAATTAAACAAGAAATCAAAGCTGATGTTCGTCTAGAGGGTTTTATGAATGAAAAAAAAAATCAGAGAAGCTTGTATAAGCTTCGAATTCCTCGACCAAGAATATATTGTTGAATTTGGCGCGTTCCGCCGACAATTTCTTGAATACGGGTGATGCCCAAGAGATCTTGCATTAAAGTATTGTCGGATACTCCGGCTCCACCCATCAGGTTGGCGCACTCATATGCTACTCTTTCAGCTAACATTGAAGCACGGTACTTGAACATTGAAGCATTCAACTCAAACATTTGGGCCATGTCCTTGGGGATTTTTCCGTTGAATTTTTCATGTTTTTCATCATATTTTTCAGATAATTTTAATAATCCCAGCGTAATCGTGCCAACCTGAGACCAAAGGTCTGCAAGCGTAAAGCCAACACCCTGAAAGTTTAGAATGGGCTTACCAAATTGTAGTCGCATGTTACTATATATCATTGCATGACTTAAAGCTCCCCAGCACTCGGCAATGTTTTCGAATGCAATTCCAATCCGTTCCATTGTAAGACCCATGAAAAGGTTAGGGATTCCACGTCCTGCAGGTCCCAGCACGTATTCTTTTGGGACCTTAATGTTTTTTAGTTCTTCTTTTCCAATCCAAATGCGGGGCACCCACGGAATTTGGACACGTTCGACATTCCAACCATCCCAGCTGGTATTGATAAGGAATTGTCCCATTGTTTCGCCTTTATTTTGTTCCAAACAAGCGTAAGCAACTGCCCATTTTGCTTTAGGACCATTGGTGCTAAAGATCTTGGTGCCGCTAATGCTATAGCTCCCATCGTCATGTTGTTCGCACGTTGAAACCATATGTGTTGCATCCGAACCTCTCTCAGGTTCAGTAATAAGAATACATCCCAGTGCTTGCCCAGTAACCAGATCCTTTAGTGCTTCTAATACTTCAGATCGACCTTGATGATGTGATTGACAGGGATTGATCGCAAGAGTCGTTGCGCCGATTGACATGGAAAATTGAGTATCAAACATGTCCACGGCTAAATAGCGCATCATTTCCATTGCCAGCCCCCATTCCTTGTAGTTCTGATCGATCTCATCAAACTTGTGGAACCTGCTAATGTAACCCTTGGCACCAAAATCCGGAAAGTAGGAATAAATGTCCTCCGTGTGATCAATGTTCTTGGTTTTTTCATAATTTACACAAAAATCTTGAACTTGTTTCAAAAAATTCATTTGTTCTTCGCTACAAATCGCTTTTAGATTGATGTTGACGATCTTGTAACGGTTTTCTAAATTCATTTTTTCAAGAATTTCATCCTTGACGGCTTGACACTTGAATCTCATATAAAAACACGCTCATTTTTTTTACGTGATCAATTGAAAAGTTATAAAAAAATATTTTGATTTGGATTTCAAAAAGTCATGGATAGACCGTTTTAAGAGAACTTCTAAAGTCAATGCTTGATTAGAGGTTTGAAAAAGACGATACTTCAGTATTCGGATTTTCCTTGAGATAGTAACTTCCTTGTGGGAAAGCAAAATTTTTTATTTTGCATTTTTATTACAAGTTTGAGGAACGATGCCAAAAAAACCATCAGCTTTTGAAATTTACAAGTTGCTCCCAAAAAAGAATTGCAAGGAATGTGGAGAAGCCACGTGCATGGTCTTTGCGACGAAATTATTGGCACTGGAACGAAAGATTGAAGAGTGCCCGCTATTGGAAGAACCAATGTTTAAAAAGAACGCCGAAAAATTAGCAGATCTTCTAGAGCCATTTTCAGGCGAAGTGGGTTTATCAGGCGTGAACATAAATGCAGACCTTTGCACGGGTTGTGGTAATTGCGTTCATTGTTGTCCTGCAAATAACAAATACCATCCTGAGATCGGTCAAGGTCAAGGGGTATTGGACGAAGAAAAAACAACCTATAAAATTGTTGATGGTAAGGTGAAAATTTGTAATTTGAATATTTGCAAGCGTGTTGAAGAAAAAACAGCTTGCAGCGTGTGTGAAACCTTTTGTTATTCAAAAGCATTGCAAATCATTGGATGATTTTAAAGGGGTAATTTTCATGCCAAAATGTCCGAATTGTGGAGAAATTGAAGAATTAATCGAAATAGGTCCTGATTGGTGCAATGAATGTCATGCGGAAAGCGTGAAATACATGTGTGATGAATGCATGAAGGAATTTCTCGCTTGTGGCCATCTACCTGCCGAAGTTCATGCCTGTGATTCAACAGCTTCAAAATTAAAACGTGAAAAACGTTTGTAACCTTTCTCAAAGCATTTTTTTTATTATTTCAATGTCTTAAAAATCAACACATTTGCCTTTAGAGTTCGAACCAATCGTTCCATTTTTCATTGAATTAAATATCATTTCATTGAAGATTTTCGAATTATCGATTTCTGCTGAAAACTGCAGAGATGACAGTGTAATTGACGCCATTCAGTAATTATTACACTGTAACTTTCCGAAATTTGATGGTAAGCACTTCATCCTTCTGATGTTGCTTCATTTTAAAATAGAACTTTTTTTTATTATCGTTTTTTCTCGTTTACTCACCAAAAAATAATGAAAGTAATATTCTGGAGTGATAAAAATGGGTTTCATGGAAACTTATGAAGCAATTAAGGCAGATGCCTCTAAAGGTGAAAAAAATTTCAATGTAGTAGTCGAATCACAACCCGATGGCAGTTTTCTGGCAACGATGGGTGAAAATTTCAAATTTACCTTCGATGCACCGCCGGGATTGGGTGGTAAAGATTTGGGACCTTCCCCATTATTAGGAATACTCGCAACTGTCGGAGCGTGCATTGGTGCGGTGACCATGTTCTGGAGTCAAATACTAAATATTCCCGTGGAGCACGTCAAGGTTTTCTCCCGAGGACATATTAATTTAGCAGGAATCTTCGGAACTGATGATGCCAAATATAAGGGAATGTACGATAAGGTTGAACCAATTATAGAAATCACGTCTTCCGCATCTAAAGAGGATATCGACAAGCTAATGGATGAAGTTTGGAAGCATTGTCCCATCATAAACAATTTTAATTCTGATTCTGGTTTGAAATGGCGAATCAAAATCAAGTAAAATAGAAAAAATTCTATTTTTCATTTTTTTTATGCAAAATTTCTCTTTCTGAATGAATGGCAGATCCTGGCATTACTCCTTTTGGACAGACGATATTACAGGCAAAGATTCTCTCACACGCAGGAACGGCATCTTTTCTTGCAATTCGTTCTAAAATGATATCTTTGTGTTCTTTGGTTGACCGGGTGTCAGCAATAAAACGAAAACCTTTAGCAAGGGCTGCTGGACCGAGATAATTTCGTTTTTTTCCAGATACGGGACACGTCCAGCATAGACCACAGAGGATGCAATAAATCAAGTGCTCAAAAACCTTTACATCTTCAGCAGATTGTCGGCTTTCTTGTCCTTCATCTCTCCATTGTCGTGTTAAAAATGGCTTGACTTCACGATAAAAATCCCAGAATGGATTCATGTCAACGATCAGATCCTTTATGACATCCATGTTTGGAAGAGGTTCAATGAGAATTTCGCTTTCTTCATTCCAATCAGGGATGTCTCCAAATACGATTTCAGGAATTCGGGATGGAATTGCCTCGTTCGCAGATTGGACTTGAAGGTTGCAAGCCAATCGGGGATATTTATTAATTGTCATGCCGCAAGAGCCGCATATCGCACCTCGGCAAGCATATCTAAAGGACAAGGTCGAATCAAGATGATCTTGAATGTAAAATAGGGCGTCGAGAATCGTCATCCCGGGTGATAGAGGCACGGCAAATCGTTCATAATGGGGTTCCTTTTCATCTGCGTCCTTTCGATAGACAAGAAAGACTTTTTCTTTGGACATTAATATTTCCTCTCCTTTACGGGGAAAAATCCCAATTTTACGGGTTTTGTTTGCATTTGGAGACCATCTCTCGTTCGTGATACTAATGAATGAACTAAATAATCGTCATCATTTCGGTTGGGAAAATCTATTCGAAAATGGGCTCCGCGACTTTCTTTTCGCCACCGTGCCGCAAATGCCGTAACTTCCGTAATCTCAATCATGTTACGGAGTTCTAATGCCCTTATTAACCCAAAATTAAATTTTCTCGAATCCGTAGAGACTCTGACATCTTCGAAATTCTTACGTAGCTTGTTGAGAGCTGCCACGGCGAATTTTAATTTACTTTCTTCTCTAAAAACGCCAACATGCTCATCCATTATGGATTTCATTTCCTGCCTGATTATAACGGGTTTTTCTCCAGTGCTTGAATTCCATTTCTTGAACAGGTTTTCTGTTGCGTTTACCACCCGATCTTCTGCTTGCTTGACTTTATCCGAAGCAGTTATTTGTCTTAATCCTTGTTTCAGAAGGGTTCTTCCCACGAGTCGACCAAAGACGATAGTCTCTAGAAGAGAATTTCCACCGAGCCTGTTTGCACCATGTACCGAGATGCAGGAGGTTTCGCCAATTGCCCACAATCCCTTGAAAGGTGTTTCCCCCAATTCACCACCATATTTTGAGGCGATGCCTCCCATGCTATAGTGTTGTGCAGGTTGAACGGGAATCGGTTGCTCAATGGGATCTATCCTCGCAAAATTAATGGCAATCTCCCGAATACCAGGAAGTCGTTCTTTGATTTTTTCGGTGCCTAAATGGGTCAGATCAAGATGAACATAATTGTTTTCAAACCCACGGCCTTCTAAAATCTCCGTTTCGATGGCACGAGCAACAATGTCGCGGGGTGCGAGTTCCGCGGACTTTGGAGCGACCTTTTTCATGAATCGTTCGTTTTTATTATTATATAAATGGCCGCCTTCTCCCCTAGCGCCTTCCGTGATGAGTATGTTCGTGCCATATAAAGTGGTTGGATGGAATTGAACGAATTCACAGTCTTGCATGGGCACGCCCGCCCGGAATGCTGCACCCAGACCATCTCCAGTATTGATGAGTGCATTTGTTGACCGTTTAAAAATCCGTCCGAAACCGCCGGTCGCAAGGATTATCGTTCCCGTGCGAAATATGACTAATTCCCCTGAGTTCATGTCCAAAGCAATGAGCCCGATGATGGCATCATCTGCCGTTATTAAATCAATAAGGAAGTATTCTTCGAAAAAGATCACTCCTAAACGCACGCACTGCTCAAAGACAGTATGCAATAAAGCGTGACCAGTTCTATCACCAGCATAGCAGGTTCTAGGAAAGCCAGCCCCTCCAAATGGTCTCTGTGCTATGAGACCACTTTCCAATCGTGAAAATGGAACACCCATACTTTCTAATTCAATTACGATTTTAGGTGCTTCTTCACATAGTATCATGACTGCGTCTTGATCTGCTAAATAATCCGAGCCATAGATCGTGTCGTAGGCATGTCGTTTAACAGAATCTTCTTTTCCTGCTTCAGTATTTCCCAAAGAAGCGTTTATTCCACCTTGTGCAGCCCCAGAGTGGCTTCGCACGGCAAAAACTTTTGAAATAATTGCAACGGAATGCTCATTACACAGTTCTAAAGCTGCACGGAGACCACTAAGGCCACCGCCAACAATAACAGCATCAAATTCTTCAATTTTCAGATATTACGTCTCCATTTCCTTTTTAATCATGTTACGTAAAACAGCATGTAAGATTCCTCCATTTCGGAAATATTCTATTTCTATCGGAGTGTCCAATCTTGCAATGACATTGAATTTAATCTCCTTTTCACCTTCAATTGCCCGTACTTCCAACTCTGCTTTTGGCTTGATGTTTTTAACACCAATGATTTCAAAAGTTTCAGTTCCCTTTATACCTAATGTTTCAGCATTCTGTCCTTCTTTAAACTGTAATGGTAAGACTGCCATTCCAACAAGATTGCTACGATGAATTCGTTCATACGATTCTGCGATTACTGCCTTGACACCTAAAAGATACGTGCCTTTCGCAGCCCAATCACGGGAACTCCCCGTGCCATATTCTTTTCCTGCGATGATAATGAGGGGAATATCGCTTTCTTTATATTTCATGGCAGCATCGTATATTGGAATTTCCAGTCCTGAGGGTAGGTATTTTGTCCAACCGCCTTCTTTTTCAGGAACTAGCTTATTCTTTAACCGGATGTTACCAAACGTACCTCTAATCATTACGTCATGATTTCCACGTCGGGAACCAAATGAGTTGAAATCCCTTGGAGCAATTCCTTTTGAAATTAAATATTGTCCTGCGGGTTCATCTACTGGAATGGCTCCTGCAGGTGAAATGTGATCCGTGGTAATGGAATCACCCAATAATGCCAATACACGCGCACCGTGAAGATCTTTGATTTCAGGGACTTCCAATGGGAAATCCTGGAAAAAAGGTGCTTCTTGAATATAAGTAGAATTTGAATCCCAGTCGTATAAGTTTCCTTGAGGGATGGTTAGGTCATTCCAAAGCTTAGTACCTTCGAAGATTTTGGAATATTGTTCACGAAAAATATCGGGCTTTAGAATTTCTTTGCTGATTCTTTCGATCTCTTCTTTTTTTGGCCAGAAATCTTTTAAATAAATGGGATCTCCATTCAAATCATATCCCAGGGGTTGTGATATCAGATTAACGTCAACGCTTCCAGCGATGGCAAACGCAACAACTAACAGAGGGGAAGCAAGGTAATTTGTTTTAACTAAAGGATTAATTCGACCTTCAAAATTCCGATTACCACTAAGAACAGCAGCGACAACAAGATCATTATCCTTGATATTTTTTACCACATCTTCTGAAATGGGACCACTATTACCAATGCAAGTCGTACATCCATATCCAACAACATGAAAACCTAATTTTTCCAGATATGGTAGTAAACCGGCAGCCTTGAGATAATCCGTTACAACACGAGATCCTGGTGCTAAACTTGTTTTAACAAATGGCTTTGCTTTTAGCCCTTTTTCTACCGCTTTTTTTGCTAATAGACCGGCACCAATGAGGACAGAAGGATTTGAGGTATTTGTACAGGATGTTATGGCAGCGATAACAATGCTTCCATGTTTAATTTCTTTAAAATCTTGGGACATCCCCGTGTTTGTTATCTTCTTTTTAAAGAGATCTTGCAAGTCTTTTTCAAATGTTGTTTTCAATTTATTTAATGGAATGCGGTCTTGTGGTCGTCTCGGTCCAGCCAAGCAAGGTTCAACAGATCCTAAATCAATTTCCAAGATATCTGTAAACTTCGGCTTGGTGCTTTCAGGAGTAGAGAATAGACCTTGCTCCAGGGAATAAGCTCGAACTAATTCAATCAAATCGTCCCTACCCGTCAATTTAAGATAATCCAAAGTGATTTCGTCAATTGGAAAATAGACTACGGTAGCACCATATTCTGGTGTCATGTTTGAAATCGTTGCACGATCTGGCAGGCTTAACTTGCTTAGAGCTGAACCAGAAAATTCTACAAATTTACCCACAACACCATATTGTCGCAATTTTTGCGTGATCGTCAAGACAAGATCTGTAGCAGTAACTTCTGGTTTAAGATCTCCAATTAATTTTACACCAATGACTTCCGGAGCAGGCATGTAGTAGGGCTGTCCTAGCATTGTTGCTTCCGCTTCGATTCCTCCAACACCCCAACCTAGAACACCTAATCCGTTAATCATTGTTGTATGCGAGTCAGTCCCAAGGACAGTATCAGGAAATGCTACCAATTCATTTCCTCTTTTCGTAACTTGGATTACTTTTGCTAAATACTCAAGATTTATTTGATGAATTATGCCCTTACTTGGTGGAACTACTTGGAAATTATCTAATGCTTGTTGTGCCCATCTCAAAAGAGCATAGCGCTCACGATTGCGCTCATATTCTTTCTTTTCGTTTAGCATTAATGCTTCAGAAGAGCCGAAATAATCGACTTGAACGGAATGATCGATTATTAATGCCGCAGGAATTACGGGATTTATTCGCGTGGGATCACCGCCAAGTCGTTGCATGGCTGATCTTAAAGCAGCAAAATCAACAACTGCAGGTACTCCTGTAAAATCCTGCAATACGACACGTGCAGGGATAAAAGGGATTTCCCGCTCTGGAATTCTCGTTGGTGTCCATTTAGCAAGAACTTCCACGTCTTTCTCAGATATTAATTTTCCATCAACGTTTCTAAGAACCGATTCTAACAAAATTTTTATAGAATTAGGAAGATGAGAGATTTTTCCTAAACCCAATTCTTCTAGACGATTTAGTCGATAAATCACGTAATTTTTATCATGGACTTTCAAAATGCCTTTTGCATCAAATGCATCCTTTACAACGGTCATTTGCTTCACCAATTAAACAAAATCATTTTCTGAGATGGATTTCGTGTTCTCCAATGTATCTTGCCCGCGGTCGAATTAATCTGTTATCTCCATATTGTTCAATGCAATGAGCAAGCCAACCCGCTATCCTACCGATGGCAAACACGGATGTCGCAAGGAGAGGTGGAATTTCAAGATACTTATACATGACTCCTGCATAAAAATCGACATTTGGATAGATAGGTTTGTTCTTTTTTTCGACAATTTCTTGAAAAACAGTATTTTCGATTTTTTGAGCCGTATCATACCACGTCATGTCTTTATTTTCTTTTGCGATTTGAATTGCGAGTTTCTTAAAGATCAATCCACGTGGATCATGTGTTTTATAAACACGATGACCGAAACCCATTATTCGTTGTTTTTTAGATATCAAATCTAACGTGTATTTCTCGGCTTCATCAGGAGATGGTATTTCGTCAAGCATTTCCATTACGGCTAACCGGGCTCCACCGTGTAATCTTCCTTTCAAAGTACCCAATCCCGAAATTATCGCAGAGTAAATGTCAGAGGTTGTCGATGCAGTTACTCTCGCCGAGAACGTTGATGCATTTAATTCATGCTCTGCACTGATGATAAAATCAGTTTCCATTATTCGAGCTTCGATATCTTTTGGTCTAAATCCTTTTAACATGTAAAGGAAATTTGCCCCATGAGATAATGAAGGATCGGGGTGAATGACATCCTCCAATTCGGAGATTCGATGGAATGCCGCAACGATTGTTGGAAATTTCGCGATCAGTTTTGTTGCCTTGCGTATGTTTGCAGTCATTGAATTGTCATTTAAATCTTGGTCACAATGAGAAAGATATGAGATTATGGTCCTTAAAGCATCCATGCCTTCAATGTTAAAGTTGCAAATCTTAAGAAGATTTAAAACTTCGTCATCAATATCTCGATTATCATGCATCTGATTGAAGAAATCCTCGAGTTCATCATTATTAGGTAGATGTCCGAAAATAAGCAGATGTGAAACCTCAAGGAATGTAAGTTTCACCAATTCATTGATGTTGATTCCTCTATATTCCAATAATCCCCTTTCCCCATCAATGTATGATATTTTGGTTTCCAATGCAATGACTTTCTCCAAACCTTTCTGTACATCCGTCAAGAAATCATCCTTCTTTCTAATAATTATATAGAATATTCCGTGAAATATCATTTAGGGAAGAACATCCAGTCATCTTCATTGCTTTTGCAAGAGTTTTCTGCAGGTATTCCATTAGCCGCTGAACGCCAGCAATCCCTCCTCCAACTGCGGCCCGTATGACATCTCTTCCGACCAGCACGCCTTTAGCACCCAAGGCGAGCATCTTTAAAACATCGTAACCAGTCCGGATTCCCCCATCTACAAGAACGACGACCTTTTTCCCAACTTTTACGGCGATTTCTGGAAGCACCTCTGCCGTGCCTGGTGTCGAATCCAAAACGCGACCGCCATGATTTGAAACTACAATTGCGGCGGCTCCTATATCGGCTGCGATTTCGGCATCCTCAATGCACATGATTCCCTTCAGAATAAACGGAAGTTTTGTAGAATTGACGAGCTCTTTTAGCTCCTTTTCAGATTTCCTGAATACGGGTTTTCCATGCTTGGGCATTGCGTACGAGCCGCACCCATCTATGTCGACCCCAACAGCAATGATATTTTGTTCTTCTGTTTTTCTTATAAGCTTGAGAAGCATTTCCTGCTCTCGAGGTTTCCAAATTTTAACACCCCAACCCTTGGCTTCAGCTATGGCTTCCAAGCAAGGCGTATTATCGTAAGAATAAGTATACGTGTCTCCTCTAAAACCAATCGTGCCTGCTTTCTTGCATCCTAAAACTATGGATCTGCAAAGTTCCTTTTCCGTGATTACAGAATCGCCGCCAAAACTGTTCACACCCGAAACACTGGCACCCATGATTGGCATTGAAATCTCATTTCTTAGAAACGTGGTTTTTGTATCAGGTTCAAAATGTTCTCCAATTAGACGCATTTTTAGTCGTAGTGCCTCTAATGCCGTACAGTTAGCCGTGAAACTAGCTCCAGAACCGATCCCGCCAATTCCTAAAGGACGCCCATAACTTTGTCCCTGACAAAGTCGAGAAGGATGACCATCACAGATTCTATAAACCCCGCAGACTCCTTTGAGTTTTACCTTTGCTCTTTCTCGATCCTCTTCAACAGACATGATCCTCACCAATTTTTCATTAGTTTATACATGACAGGATTAAGATTAATTAAGTTATTGACGAAAAAATCATCATTATTCGATTTGTACGTGTTTTTTTCGGCTAGATTTATACTGAAATCGTTATAAAATTTTAAAAATGAGATGAATCATACTAAGATTTCATGAGTCTATCTTCTTCTATTGAAAAAAAAGACGACATTTCAATAGTCATTTGTGGAGCAGCAGGGCAAGGAATCCAAACAGTCGAGCATTTTTTAACACGCGTGATTAAATCTGCCGGTTTTAATGTATTCGCCATGAAAGAATACATGTCTCGCGTTCGTGGCGGATTAAATTCAACGGAGATTCGTGTTTCATCAAAATTTGCTACGGCATTTATTGATCGAATTGATATTCTCATTCCTTTGAATAATAAAGCAATAAATCATTTATACAATCGAATTGACGAAAATACGATTATAATTGGAGAAAAAGAGAATATTCAAAATTATAAAAATCTACCCACAGATAAGATTTTTGAAATTTCCTTCACTCAAATGGCAATTAAGATTGGTGGTAAAGTCTATTCAAACATAATATCTGCAGGGCTTATTTCCGAATTACTCAATGTTGATTTTGAAATTATTAAAGAATACATCACCAGAGCATTCCAAAAAAAAAATATTAAAGCAATAAAAAAAGGAATGGAAATTGCAAGCACCTTAAAAGGCTCCAGTGGAATAAAAATAACGATACAAAAGGATTCTTCGGTTTGTAAACACATTCTGCTAGATGGAACTGAAGCCGTGGCAATGGGAGCCATCGCAGGAGGATGCAATTACATATGTGCATATCCAATGTCTCCTTCAACGGGTGTCCTTACGTTTTTGGCACAAAATACGACAGATTTTGACATTATAGTTGAGCAAGCAGAAGACGAAATCTCAGCCATTAATTCTTGCATTGGTTCATGGTATGCTGGTGGCAGGGGATTGGTTTCTACGTCTGGTGGAGGGCTAGCACTGATGAGCGAAGGTTTAAGTCTCGCAGGAGCGAGCGAATCTCCAGTCGTAATACATCTTGCCCAAAGAGTGGGACCGGCTACGGGACTACCAACTCGAACGGCTCAAGGGGATCTCAATCTAGCACTTTATTCAGGACATGGTTTTTTTCCTAAAATAATTCTTGCTCCAGGTAAGTTAGATGATGCTTTCTATCTCACGCAGAAAGCATTTGATCTTGCCGATAAGTTCCAAGTTCCCGTTTTCATCTTGACGGATCAATATTTTGTTGATTCATTTTATAACGTGCCGCCTTTTGATGTCTCAAAATTGAAGATAACGCATCATTACATCCAGACTGAAAATGATTATAAGAGATACAAGTTTACGGAGACAGGAATTTCTCCCAGGGGCATTCCTAAATTTGGTAAAGGTCTTGTTTGTGTTGATGGACACACGCACGATGAAGAAGGACACATTTCAGAAGATCTTGGTAACATTCGCATCAAAATGGTTGAAAAGAGACTAAAAAAAATGGAATTAATGAAAAAAGAAGCAATCCCAACAGAAATCCTTGGGAATGATGGTGCAAAAATTGTCGTGATTGGTTGGGGGTCCACGTTTCAAGCTATAAAAGAAGCACTAGTTCTAATAAATAGCGATGAAATTACGTTTTTACACTTCAAACAGGTCTATCCACTTCCAAATAACACGGCAGACTTGCTGAGAATGGGAAGGAAAAGAATAATCTTTGAAAACAACGTCACGTCTCAATTTGCTCGATTATTAAAGGTGGAAACGGGAATTGAAGTTGAATATCAGATTCGCAAATATAACGGATTGCCTTTCTCTGTGGAAGAGATTCATGCCAAATTGGTTGAAATAATGGACGATATTGGAGGGATATAGATGGAAGAAAACGTTTATGATATGGGAGATATTGACATTGGCTGGTGTCTTGGCTGTGGAAATTTTATCATCCTTGACTTGTTAAAAAAGACTCTTGTAGAACTGGGTATTGATCCTCATGACTTGGTAATTGTTTCGGGGATAGGTCAGGCGGCAAAAACGCCTCATTATGTTAAAACTAATTTTATAAGCGGCTTACATGGACGGTCCTTGCCGATTGCAATGGCAATCAAAGCGGTTGATCCGGATCTTAAAGTCATTGCGATGAGCGGAGATGCTTGTACCTATGCAGAAGGCGGAAATCATTTAATACATGCAATTCGTCGAAATATCAACGTCACTAATATCGTTCATAATAACATGATAATGGGACTCACGAAAGGACAATCTTCACCTACAAGCGAACGTGGCTTGATTACACCACTTCAGGTAACAGGTGTCATTAACGAACCGTTTAATCCATTGAGATTTGCAATTGCTTTAGGGGCATCTTTTGTTGCAAGAGCATTTTGCGGAGACCGAGAGAAAACTAAGGAACTACTTATAGAAGCCATAAATCATGAAGGATATGCACTTCTAGACATTCTCCAACCATGCGTGAGTTTCAACAAAATTAATACTTATAAGTGGTTTAAAGAGAAAACATATTATCTTGAAGATGATCACGATTCTCAGAATATCGTCGAAGCATTCAAAAGAGCATCGGAAACAAGCAAGATTCCATTAGGCATATTTTACAGGGACAAAAA